>NZZH01000016.1 GCA_002702405.1 Flavobacteriaceae bacterium
TTGTTTATTATTCAGGAGTCGATAAAGGAGAAGATAATGTAAATGATGTTGATATTTTAATTGAAGATATTAATATACTTTTGAAAGAATAGATTAAAGATGAAAAAGGAAAAATTAAAATACAAATGGTTAATAATTTTTGTTTCTATATTAATACCTTTAGTTGTATTGATATTATTTAATGTCAGGTTGCCTAATGTTGAGCCTCTTGATTCTTTTCCTCCAGTTTATGCCACTATAAATGGTTTAACAGCTGTTATTTTAGTTTTTGCACTATTTGCAATTAAGAATAAAAAAATAAAAACGCATGAGGCATTAATGAAAGTCGCTATTGCATTATCGCTGATTTTTTTAATCATGTATGTTGCTTATCACATGACTTCAGAGCCAACTCCATTTGGTGGTGATGGATACATTAAATATTTTTATTTTTTCATCTTGATAACTCATATTTTTCTTTCGATTTTTATTATACCACTTGTTCTAATAACATACGTAAGAGCTATATCTAAGCATTTTGAAAGTCATCGAAGAATAGCAAAAATAACATTTCCTTTGTGGCTTTATATTGCTATAACAGGTGTAATAGTTTATATTATGATTTCTCCATATTATTAGAAATAACTTATGATAAAAAAAATTAAAATTACTTTACTTTTTTTCTTCTTGTTTTCTTATTATGCTAACTCACAATGTTCTATGTGTAGAGCGGTTATAGAATCTCAAGAAGGACAAGAAATGGCTGAAGGAATTAATGATGGAATAAAATATTTAATGATTATCCCTTATATTCTTGTAGCTTTTGTTGGATGGAAAATTTACAAGACACTAAAAAGCAATTAATTTTTTTTTGATTATTATTGTTTATTTTATAAACTAGTTTATTTTTGTATAAATTTTTGTAAAGATGAAAGCAGAAGATCAAATTAAAATAATAAATGATGCAATTAATAAAGCGAAAGAGGATTTAAAACCATTGGCGTTTAATTTTATTTTTTGGGGAGTTTTAACTATTTCAATGAGTCTTTTTCATTATTTCTTTAGTTCAATTGTTGAAANGTCTAAATATTCTGCTTTAATATATTGGACAGTGCTTCCATNAATAGGATTGATCTATACAATGTATTATAACATTAAAATAGTTCAGAAAATGGGATTCCAAACTGTTGTTGGAAGATCTCTATCTATAATATGGGGTGTATTTGGAATTTCATGGCTTATATTAATTCTTTCATCTCTAATTATTGGGCACTTTCCTGTTGCATCAATTATATTTTTAATTGGAGTCACTACNTTAACCACTGGAAGAATTATAAGGAATAATTCTATAAGTATTGGTGGAATTATTTTGTTTTTTATTTATTTATATATTTTGACAAACCCTGATTTGAATTTATTATTAATTAATTCGATCGGTATTTTCTTTGGCTTTTTATTACCAGGANTAAGCCTTTATTATAAAAAATAAATGAAGAAGGATCTTGATAAAATTTTTTTAAACCAGATAAGACTTNAAGTAATNTCAATACTTTTGACAGTGGATAATTGTAATTTTTCTTTTTTAAAAGAAAAAACAAACGCTTCTCAAGGAAATCTAAGCATTCAATTNAANAAGCTCAAANNNGTTGGATATATTAAGATTGAAAAGACATTTCAAANTAATTATCCTAAAACAAAATGTAGAATTACTTCAAGAGGGAAAAAATCTTTTGANNAATTTTTTAATACTTTGAAAGCCTATAAANATTNNGGNCTNGTAATAATTTTTGGTCTTTCTGTAANTTNTTTTTTNAATCTAATGATTGATTCTAANAAANNTTTTTTTAGTGNATTTTTNTCGTCTNAAAATAATTTTTTTGTNACTNNTGANNAAATAANTTTTANTCAAAAATATNTTAAAAACAATTATNGNATTATNTTAATTNNAGNGNATNAAATTCANTAATATTGCAAAGAAATTNAATAAATGATAAACCTTAAAAGTCTTCACAAGTCATACAAAACTGGAGCCACTTCGCTTCATGTTCTTAAGGGAATAAATCTCGATATTGAAAAAGGAGAATTAGTTGCAATAATGGGNTCNTCNGGATCAGGTAAATCAACACTTTTAAATATTTTAGGAATGCTTGACGTTGCCGATGAAGGAAGTTATNACCTAGATGATGTTTTGATTGAAAATTTAAATGAAAAGAAAGCTGCAAAATATAGAAATCTATTTTTAGGTTTTGTCTTCCAATCATTTAATTTAATCAATTATAAAAATGCACTTGAAAATGTAGCTTTGCCNCTTTATTATCAAGGNATGNCAAGAAAAGAAAGACAAAAACAAGCCATGGAATATCTTGATAGTGTAAGTCTTAAACCTTGGGCAACTCACNTGCCAAGTGAACTATCTGGAGGACAGAAACAGCGNGTTGCAATAGCAAGAGCAATGGCTTCAAAGCCTAAGGTTCTTCTTGCAGATGAACCAACAGGAGCATTAGATTCAACTACATCATATGAAATTATGGGTCTGATTCAAAAAATTAATAATGAGGGTAAAACAATTTTAGTTGTTACTCATGAGGATGATATTGCTAAGATGTGTAAAAGAATAGTTAAATTAAAGGATGGAGTTATTGTTGAGGATAAAAAAATAAAACAAGTAATAGTGAAACAAAATGTTTAGTAGAGATAGTTGGCAAGAAATATTTGAAACCATTCGAAAGAATAAGCTTAGAACNATACTTTCTGGATTTACTGTTGCTCTAGGTATTTTCATATTTGTTATACTTTCTGGATTTGGGAATGGTCTTCAAAATACTTTTAAGGAATTTTTTGTTGATGATGCTACAAATGTTTTAAGAATTTTTCCTGGNAGAACTTCTAAACCATACAAAGGATTTAAAGCTAAGAGAAGGATTGAACTTGAAAACAGTGATATTGAAGCCATAAAGATTAATTTCCCATTATTTCTTGAATATATAACNCCAAGAATTTCAAGAGGCGCATCAGTAAAGTATAATAACAAATCTGATAATTACACGACAAGAGCTGTAGCACCGTCTCATCAAGCATCAGAAAAGACAATAATTATGAAGGGACGTTTTATTAATGAAGCAGATATAAAAAATAAAACTAAATATGCAGTAATTGGGAGGAAAGTTGCTACTGATCTTTTTGGAAAAGAAGATCCAATGGGNAAATATTTAGATGTAGGAAAGATAGCCTTTAAAGTCATAGGTATTTTTCAAGATGCTGGGGGAGATAACGAGGAAAGCTTTATTTACATACCATACACAACAAGACAATTAATAGAAAAAGCNAATGATAANGTNGATCANATNATTATTGCNTATAAACCCTCTATTGGNCATTCAGGGGCTATTTCNCTNGAAAAAAAATTACGTCTTTTTCTTAAAAAAAGAAAAAGTATTGATCCCACAGATCAAAGTGGAATATTTATTAGAAACGTTGCTGATGAATTAAAGCGAAATGAAGATTTCGCAGGAGTTTTGGAGGCAATTGTAATATTTGTAGCTATAGGAACTTTAATAGCTGGAATAATAGGGATATCTAATATCATGGTATTTGTTGTCAAAGAGAGAACAAAAGAATTGGGNATTAGAAAAGCATTAGGAGCAAGTCCTAAAAGTGTTATTACAATGATTCTCCAGGAATCTGTTTTTATAACCTTAATTTCCGGATATTTTGGTTTAGCTTCTGGAATGGTATTACTTAAAAATATAGGAACTGCTCTTGANGAAGATTATTTTATAAAGAATCCATATGTAGACCTTTCTACAGCTATCATTTCAACTTTTATTTTAATTATATTTGGTGCGATTGCTGGATACATTCCTGCTAAACGNGCTGCAAGAATCAAACCCATAATTGCTCTTCGAGATGAATAGTTTAAAAATAATTTTTGANAGAGATACTTGGCAAGAAATTTTTAGTTCTATTTCTAAGAATAAAACTAGAACNNTTATAACNGTTATNGGTGTTTTATGGGGAATATTNATATACATTACACTTGCTGGNGCAGCAAAAGGACTTGATAATGGATTTGAAAGAGCTTTTAGNAATCTAGCTATGAATTCAATGGGAGTATGGACTCAAAGNACAAGTTTNCCCTATGCNGGTTTTAAAATAGGNAGAAATCCAAAANTNGTTATTCAAGATGCTGAAATATTGAAAAAAAATGTGCCAGGAATTCANTTTATTACTCCNAGAAACGTNAGAGGTGTTTTTGATGGAGGATCTCCNCCACTTGTAATAAGAAAAAACAAATCTGAAAATTATGCTCTNTATGGTGANACACCNGAATATACNAGGATTGTNAGTAANAAGATTTATGATGGCGGTAGATTTATAAANGANAAAGATTTAGAGCTAGAGAGNAAAGTATGTGTTATTGGAGAAAGAACNGTTAAAGAATTATTTGAACCTAATGAAGATCCAATAGGNGANTATGTNAGAATTAACAATACTTATTTNCAAGTTATAGGNATTCATAAATATGTTGANGGTGGAGGTTTTGAAAGTGATGGAGATATATTTATCCCTTTCACAACATTTAANAGGATGTATAATTATGGNGATTATGTTAATTTCTTTTTNNTNGCNGCATATGACACAGAGGATCCTGTAAAAATTGAAAATCAAATTGAGGCAACTTTAAANAGAGCTCATAAAGTTTCACCAGATGATGAGGAGGCTTTTGGTTTTATTAATCTTGGAGAAATTTTTGGAAAAATAGTNGGTTTTTCTAAAGGAATGACATTTCTTTCACTTGTTGTAGGGCTAGCTACAATAATAGCCGGTGTTGTAGGTATTGGGAATATTTTGCTTATTTCTGTTAAAGAGAGAACTAAAGAATTAGGAATTCGAAGAGCTTTAGGTGCGACCCCTTCAGAAGTTAAAACTCAAATAATTCTTGAATCAGTTTTTTTAACATTTATTGCTGGTGTAATAGGGATAGTTTTGGGAGCATTTGTTCTTTCTGGTATCAATGCTGCAACTGCAGATATATCAGATTATCCCTATACAAATCCAACAGTTCCAATTCCATATGTTATAGGAGTTTTAATAATAATTATAACCTTGGGGACACTTATAGGATTGATTCCAGCACAGAGAGCTGTNTCAATTAAACCAATTGAAGCATTAAGAGAAGAATAAATTTAAATTTGTATAATTATGAAGAAATTATTTAGGTATTTAGCAATTGCAATATTACTTTTTGGTGTCATTTTTGCAACGCTTTATTTTATAAAAACTAATAGTAAAAGTATTGTTGAATATGACACTCAAAATCCCTANATAACCTCAATTGAGAAAAAAACTGTTGTAACTGGTAANGTTATACCAGAAGATGAAGTTGAGATTAAACCTCAAATTCCAGGAATTATTGAATCGCTTTTTGTTGAAGAGGGTGATCTTGTTATGAATGGAGATTTACTTGCAAAGATTAAGGTTGTCCCAAATGAACAAGCTTTAAATAGCGCGGAGGGAAGACTTGCTAANTCTAAGATTGTTTTAAAAAATGCTGAAATAGATTATAAAAGAAATAAAGCTTTATTTGAAAAAGAAATAATATCAAAACAAGATTTTGAAAACTCTGAACTTAGATTTGATCAGGCTAGGCAAGATGTAAGAAATGCTAAATCAGACTTGCAGATTATTAGATTAGGTTCAGCCGGAGGATCTTCTCTAGCAAACACAAATATAAGGGCAACAGTTCCTGGAACTATTCTTGAAATTCCTGTAAAGAGAGGAGATCAAGTTATTGAAAGCAATAGTTTTAATTCTGGAACAACTATTGCTACAATAGCAGATCTTAAAAAAATGATTTTTGAGGGTAAAGTAGATGAAGCAGATGTAGATAAATTAATCATTGGTATGCCTTTAAAAGTTAGTCTAGCTGCAATACAGGGTAAACAAATGGATGCTAAATTAAAGTTTATAGCACCTAAAGGGAATGAGGAACAAGGTGTTGTTCAATTTAAAATCGAGGGGGATGTCTTTTTAAATGATTCAATTTCTGTCCGAGCTGGATATAGTGCTAATGCATCAATAGTTTTAGAGAGAAAAGATAGTATAATGTCTATATCTGAATCACTGCTTCAATTTGACAGAAAAACTGAAAAAGCTTTTGTTGAAGTAATGTTGGCTGATCAAAAATTTGAAAGAAGAGATATTGAGACTGGTATTTCTGATGGGATTAATGTAGAGATCATATCTGGTATTAAAATGGATGATAAAATTAAGGTTTGGAATAAAACAGAGTCTAAGAAAATAGAGGATAATGAAGATCAAGGTCAAAATCAAGAGGGTGAATTTGAAGAAGATAAAGAAGAATAAAATTGATTTAAAGATATGTTAGAAATGAAACGATTAAAGTTTTTTATACTAGGAGTTATATTTTTTTACACTGGATCTATTAATGGACAGGAGACAATCTTAACTCTTGAAGAATGTGTTTTACTAGCAATAGAAAAAAATATCTCTATTAAACAGTCAGAGCTTGAGCTCGAGACTGCTGAAATAGATAAATCTGATGCTATTGGCAATTTTTTCCCTTCATTAAATATCCAAACAAATCATTCTTGGAATGTTGGATTAAATCAAAATATAACCACTGGCCTTCTTGAGAATTTGACCACACAATATACTTCTATGGGGGCAAACTTAGGAGTTTCAATTTATCGAGGATTGACTAATATAAAGCAGCTTCATAGAGCTAATTTGTCACTTTTAGCAAAGCAATATCAGCTTGATAATATGAAAGATGATATTATACTTTTTGTTGCAAATTCTTACTTGCAAGTAATGTTTAATAGAGAAATATTAGAGGTTCAAAAAATTCAGTTAGATATTACAAAAAAAGATTTAGAGAGGACTAAAAATTTAGTTGATGCTGGAGTTAGAATTAAATCTGATCTTCTTGAAATTGAGGCAAATTTAGCTTCGCAAGAGCAGTCCTTAATTTTAGCTGAAAATAATCTAAGGATTACAAAAATAAATCTTGCGCAAGTTTTGTTGATAACTGACTATGAAAATTTTGATGTTGCTAAAGAAGATTTTGAAGTCCCATTTTCTGAAATTCTTATAGAAAATCCAAAAGATATTTTTGAAAAAGCTTTATCATTCAGGAATGACATCAAACTTGCTATGACCAATGTTGAAATAGCTGAAAATGACATCAAACTTGCTAAATCTTCCCTTCAACCTAGTTTAGCTGCTTTTTATGGATATAGTTCTAGAATTTCTTATTCAGATCGATTAAAAGGTACCGGCAACTACAATTTTGTTCCTATTGGATTTGTTTCTACAACAGGAGATCAAGTATTAACAAGCATAGAGGAGAGAGAAACAGCAGGTCCTCTTCCAGTTTTTGACCAAATTGATCTAAACGAAGGACACAATTTTGGAGTTCAATTAAGTATTCCTGTTTTTAATGGAAATAGTGCAAGAAATAATGTCGAAAGATCAAGAGTTAATTTAGAGAGATTTAAAAATCAATTTGAGCAAACAAAGTTGGACCTTGAAAACACTATAAATCAGGCATATAATGATACAAAAGGGGCTTATAAGTTGTATGAAGCGTCTCAAAGGACAGTTGAAGCTAGGGAAAAAGCATATAATGATTCTTTTGGCAGATTTGAAGCGGGAGTTTTAAACTCTTTTGATTTTGTCCAAATAAAGCAAAGGTATGAGACAGCAGTTTCTGATTTGGTTAGAGCGAAATTCGATTACATTTTCAAGTTAAAAGTACTAGAATTTTATTTTGGTATTCCAATAGAAATCTAATTTTTCTTATTAAGAATTTTTTCAATATGAGTACTCTACTTAATATAGAAACTTCTTCTAAAAACTGTTCTGTTTCAATAAGTCAAGAAGGGAAATTAAAATCTCTTGTTGAAAAATATTCAGAGAACTATTCACATAGTGAAAATTTACACAATTTTATTAGTAAAGCTCTAAAAAAAATTAAATTAAGCCCCAATGATTTAGATGCAATTGCGGTTGGCATGGGACCAGGGTCATATACTGGTTTGAGAATTGGTGTTTCTGCGGCAAAAGGACTTTGTTATGCTCTAGATATTCCTCTAATTGGTTTAAATTCGCTCGAAATTCTTTGTCAGAGATATAAAGCAAAATCTAATGAGATTCTTTTCCCTATGTTTGACGCTAGAAGGATGGAAGTTTACACGATGGTTTTGAATTCAAACAAAGAGATTATAAAAAAGACTACTGCTAAAATAATTAAACAAGGTATTTTCAAAGATTTTTCAAAAGAAAAGACTTGGGTATTTTTTGGCGAAGGATCAACAAAGTGTAAAGATATTATCAAAGGAAATCATGTAAAATTTATTGATGAAATAATGTATCCTTCAGCTAGAGAAATGGCTTTATTTTCCTATGAGTACTTTAAAGAAAAAAAATTTGAGAATATTGCTTATTTTGAGCCCTTTTATCTAAAAGAATTCATATCTAAAATGTCCTAAAATAAATCATGCATTTACTGCTTCAACAAGTTCAATTTTACCAGGGAGCATATCTTTTAAAATATTTTCAATTCCATTTTTTAAAGTATAGGTTGAAGAAGGACAACCACTGCAAGCACCTTGTAATAATACTTTGACTATTTTATTAGAATTATCATATGAGTCAAAGATTATGTTTCCTCCATCAGAAGCAACTGCCGGTTTAACATATTCTTCAAGAATTGAGACAATTTTTTTTTCAATATTTGAAAGGTTAGGTTTAGATTTAGAATTTTTCTTTTTAAGAGTTTTAATATCAAAATATCTTGAAATAATCTCGCCATCTTTTCTAAGATAATTCTGAATAAATTCTCTAATCTCCATTGATTTGTGGTCCCATTCAAATTTTTCCTTTTTTAAAATCGAAATGTAGTTTTCATCTAAAAAAACCTCTTTAACAAATTCATATTCAAAGAGTTTATTGATCATTGGAGCTTCTTTAGTTTGTTCAATTTTATCAAAAAGGAGTGGTTGAGGAGTCAATTTTTTATTTGCAACAAATTTCATTGCATTAGGGTTTGGAGTACTTTCAGCATATATAGTTATTGATTCTTTTACTTTTATATTAGATTCAGATGCAACTTTATTATTTAATAGTTCTTTAATCTCATCAGCCACTTCATCAATTACTTCATCCCATTCTAAAATATCAAATTTTTCTATATGAATGAATCCTTTTTTTAATTCTACTTTCTTTACAAAAGGCAGATAAAATAGATGCTTAACTAAACTTGAATCATCTGCNTCATCAATGTTAAAATAAACTTTATTGNNATTAGGATTNAANGGAGGGTTAACNTCAAACTTNGCAACAGNANTNCCTTTTTNATAANATCCTTTAACANTANTTTGATTCATATCAGNNATTNNNTATNTAAANTNNANTNNAGANNNANTNNGAAATTNTATNACTTAANAATGAGAGNNATAAGATCAAAATTAGAATCCTAATTTTTTCTTTACNTCAGCCATNATNTCNATACCATTGGCTATTATAACACTNCCACCAGCACTAGAGTCTAAAACATAATTAAAACCTTGTTCNGATGCTGTTTCTTCAATAGCTGTCCTAGCTTTTTCAATTAGTGGACGCATCATGTCAGCTTGTTTTTTTTGTAAATCTTGAGNAACTGTTTGTTGATATTGCTGAATATTTTGCTGCATTGTTTCTAATTCTTTTTGACGAGCCTGATTTGTTATATCAGTTTGATTTGCAGCGTCGGCAGCATAAGTTTGCGCCTTAGTCTGAAATTCTTTATACGTGTTTTCCATTTCAGCAGTATAGGACTTTTCAAGTTTTTCTAGTTCTTTTTGTGCGGAAATGACCTCAGGCATTTCGCTTATAAGTTTTTGAACCTCAATATGTGCTACTTTTACTTGAGCATTAGTAATACAAATAGGTGTTATCAAAAAAAATAGTATAATAAATTGTAATTTTTTCATTGTTAAATAATTAGTTATTATTAATTCTTTTAATTGCCAATTACTTTTTTGGCTGACTGAATTTTTTCATTTCTATTTTTAATTCTTTCCTGTAATTCAATTCTTCTAATTACTAAGTCGCTAATATCGTAATTTTTTGTCGAATACAACATAATTAGATCAGAAGATCGATCAAATATAAAATCATATTTTTTCTCTTTTGCTATTTCTTGAACTATTGACAAAACTTGGTCTTGAAGGGGTTTTAACAACTTATTTCTTTCAAGAACCATATCTCCTTCAGGTCCAAAACGTTTTTCCTGAAGAGATATAATCTCATCAGCAAAAATTCTTATTTCAACTTCTCTATCAGCTATTAATTCAGGTGTNAGAAGAACTTTTTCTGCNANGAATTGGTCTTGTATTTGTTTTAACTTAATTTTTCTTAATTCAATCTCTTTTTTCCATTGTTCAATTTTTTCATCCAATATTTTTTGAGAAGCCTTATAATTATCATTTTTACTTAAAATGATATTCATGTCTACATAGCCAATTCTGACTGGTTTTTGAGCTTTAACTGTAGAAAGTACAAGAAATACTAGAAAAATACTGGTATATATTTTTTTCATTTGATTGAGTATANTAAGAAAACGAAAAAAAGAATGATTTATTTCAAAATAAATTATAATTCTTAATTAGAATTGTTGACCTATTAAAAAGTGAGTTTCCCAACCATTAGGTTCTAAAATCCCAAAAGCTGGATTGTCAAAGCCGTAACCAAAATCTATTCCTAGGAGCCCAAAGGCTGGCATGAATATCCTAACGCCAACACCTGCTGATCGTTTAGAATTGAAAGGATTAAACTCTCTAAAACTATTATATCCATTTCCTGCTTCAAGAAATGCTAAGGTATATATTGATGCACTTGGCTTTAGAGTTATAGGATATCTTAATTCTAATGAAAATTTATTGTAAATAACTGATCCATCACGACTTGAAAGAGATTGGTTTTCATATCCTCTAAGTGCAATTGTCTCTCTTCCATCAAGAGCATAGTTATACATTCCATCTCCACCAAGATAGAATCTTTCAAAAGGGATATTTCCTCTTGATAAGTTATAGGCACCAATAAACCCAAAATCTGCTTGAGTCTTTAATACAAGTTTATCTATAATTCTAGTATACCAACTTCCAGTAAATTTTAGTTTATAGTACTCTAACCATCTAAATTTTTCTTGATCTATTTTTTCTTGATTTGGATCTCCATTTGGTAATTGAAATTCCTGCTCATTTTCAAGATTAGAAAAATTTCTTTTTGAAAATATTGAATAAGGAGGGCTTAGTTTGGCACTCAAAACAAATTGCGATCCTCCAAGGGGGAAAATAGGATTAGTATATGTATTATTTCTTGTAAGAGATATTGTATAAGCCAAATTTTTTGCCTCACCATTTCCAAAAGTGAATAATCCAGTGTAGTAATTATTAAGATTATAATATTGATATGAAATACTTTGAGAAAGTGTAAAAAAATCATCAGGAATTTTTAATCTTTTTGCCAGACCAAAATTAATTCCACTAATTTGAAAAGATTGGCTTTTGTCAGCTCTACCAGTAAAATAATCATATCGATATTGTATTGTATGAGATAGTGAAGTTGAAAATTGGACGGGTTGACGACCTCCGAGCCAAGGTTCAGCAAAGCTAAAACTATAAGTGCTATAAAATTGACTTGCTTGTAATCTAAGACTTAAACTTTGACCATCTCCCATCGGGAGTGGCTTATATGCTTTTTTGTTAAAGATATTTTTCATTGAAAAATTATTGAATGCAAGTCCAAGAGTACCAATAAAACCTCCTCCACCATACCCTCCTTGTAATTCAATTTGACTTGCACCAGCTTCAATTAAGTTATATTCAATATCTACAGTTCCTGTTATTGGATCTACATTTTTAAAATCTGGGTTTATTTGCTCAGCATCAAAAAAACCTAATTGTCCTAGTTCACGAACTGTNCTTACTACTTTATCTTTNCTATATAATTCACCAGGTTTTGTTCTTAATTCTCTAAAAATTACATGATCGTTTGTTTTTGAATTTCCGACAACCGATATTTTATTNAAACTGGCAAGTTTTCCTTCATTTATTCTTATTTCAAAGTCAATTGTATCTTCTTCAGCACTTATTTCAACTGTATTAATTGTTGAGAATAGATAACCGTTATTTTGATACAAATTAGAAAGATCATTTGCATCAGGTTTTTCATCAGAAATTCTCTTTTTTAGAAGGACNCCATTATAGGGATCTCCCTTTTTTATACCCAGNACTTGTTGAAGTTGCCCTTTTGAGTAAACAGAATTTCCTAAAAAATTAATATCTCCAAAATAATATCTATTTCCTTCATCTACATCCAAATTTATTGATAAAGTGTTGTCTTTATTTATAACAACTGTATCATTTATTATTCTTGCATCTCTATAACCTTTTTCTTTAAAAAAATCCAATAAGTTATCCTTATCTTCAATGTACTCTTTTTCAATAAATTTTGATTTCTTCCAAACTCTTGCTAAAAATTTTTCTTTGGTATTTTTTAATTTAGTCTTAAGTTTTTTATCACTGAAGACTTCATTTCCTGCAAAAGATATTTTTTTNATTTTTATTCTTTCACCTTTGTCAACATTAACAACCATTTTCAGGGTATTTTTTTCTGTTGAATCTGNTATTGTATTTAAGGAAACCTTTGTATTTAGAAACCCTTCTTTTTTAAATTTATTTACTATGTAGTTTTCGGTATTAGTTAAAAAACTTTCAGAAAGTTTTTTACCTTTTTTTAATTCTGTTTCAGAAAGAATTGTCTCTGATTTACCTTTTTTTAAACCTTTAATTTTAATATCTGATAAAGTTGGCAATTCTTCAATCTCTATTTCTANGTCAATTTTATCATCTTTTACATTTTTTACATAAAAATTTATATCACTGAAAAGATCTAATTTCCATAATTTACTGATTACGAAGCTTATTTCTTCTCCTGGAATTTGAATTTTTTGTCCTTTTCTTAAGCCACTGTAAGATATTACGGTCTGATTACTAAATGTTTTTAAGCCTTTAACAATTATTGAATCTATAACATAAGACTTTCCTTCAACATATTTATCCAAGTTTTGAGCTTGAATTAGAGTTAAATTAAAAATAGAAAAGAAGAAGACAAATGAAATTAAGGTTTTTCTTTTCTTATTTATATAGTTGGTCACTTGTTTTTCCAAATCTTCTTTCACGATTTTGATAGTTCAGTATAGCCTCATGTAAATTTTTCTCATTAAAATCCGGCCAAAGAACTTCAGAAAAATACAATTCAGCATAAGCAATTTTCCAAAGTAAAAAATTACTAATTCTCTTTTCCCCACTTGTTCTTATAAGCAGATCTACATCAGGTAAATTTTCTGTGTAAAGATGCTCATTAATAGTGGACTGATCAATTTTTTCTATTGGAATTATATTATTTTTAACTTTAGCACAAATTTTTTTCAAGGCATTTTGAATTTCTTCTCTTCCACTATAGCTTAAAGCCAAAGTTAAGACCAATTGTTTGTTTTTTGAAGTTTCTTTAAGTACATATGATAATTCTTCTTTAACTGATTTTGGGAGCAATGAAATATTTCCAACGACATTAAGTTTAATCTTGTTTTTAACAAACTTTTTAAATTCATTTTTTAATGATTTTAATAATAATTGCATTAAGATGCTTATTTCTTCTTCAGGTCGGTTCCAGTTTTCAGCGGAGAAAGCATATAATGTTAAATATTTTATTTTTAAACGGATAGATTCTTCAACTATTTTCCTAACAGCATTAATTCCTTTTGAATGGCCAAAAACTCTATTTTTATTTCTCTTCTTCGCCCATCTTCCATTTCCATCCATTATTACTGCTAAATGATGAGGAACTTTCAGTATTTTATTTTCCATAATTATTCTTTACAATAACAGGGCAGATCGCCAAAGGTAAATGAAATTGTTATACCAGAAAAAACATACCAATCATTATTATTAATATTTCCAAAAATTAAATTATCGTTGTTACTAAATGGATCAACGGGTTTACTTCCATCAATATTATCTGTAAGTGCATATCTAGCTCCAATTTCAAAACCTATGACAAATAATGGAGAAGGATTAGTTTTAACTCCAAAAATTATGGGAATTGAAATACTTTCATCTTTACCATAGTTAACAATATTTTGATTTGTAGGGTCGTGGTAAAAAAGATCATAACTAAAATAGTTTATTCCTAAGAAAATAAAGGGAGTAAATTTGGTTTCTGGATTATGTAAGTTAAAATCTTCAAAATTTATTTCTAACCCCCCTGAGAACTCTTGTATNTTATTATCAAATTTATAACTTCTAAGGAAGCGATTTATATTTTTTGAAGTATAATCACTTTTTTGAATGTTAGCAATTATAGCACTTGCTCTAAAAGAATATCTGGTAGTCATATTCCACTTATAAATCAGACCTAAAGCATAATTATTTGGGGAAATATAATTTGTAGATCCAATATCCCCTATATAATTACTTCCACCGAAAAAACCTCCTAATTCATGAAATTGAGAAAAAGAAAATAGGCTAAAATTTAAAGTAATAAAAAGAACAAAAATTTTCATTAGTTTCCCTTTTAGGGAAGAATTTAAAATATTTTTTTGTTGATATAATTTTCCTTTTTTTAAAACTAATAAAAGTTAAATTTATTGTTTGTTTCGGGTATCTTTTCCCCAAAAAAGTTTATTACTTAAAGTTTTTAAAAAATTATCATTTTCCAACTCAACTGTAAAAATTGAAAAAGGGGCTTTTTTTAATTTAATTTCAGTCTGATTCGGAACCGAAAAGATCCTTGAGTCTAATGACATTAAATGGTTTTTACCTTTACCTGTAACTTTGATCTTAATATTACTTTTTTCAGGAAGAATTAAAGGTCTTATATTAATATTATGAGGAGAGATAGGATTTAATATTAAATTTTTTGTCTGTGGAGACAATATAGGCCCCCCACTACTCAAAGAGTAGCCCGTTGAACCGGTTGGAGTTGAAATTATTAGCCCATCTGCCCAAAAAGTTGTTAGAAATTTACTATCTATTTTTGTTTCAATACTAAGCATTGAGGTTGAATTCTTTCTATTTATAGTAACTTCATTAAGAGCATAATTAAATTGATCAAAACCCTTAAGACTTTTAGATAATTTTACTTCTAAAAGAGAACGTTTAATAAGTTTGTATTTTTTTTGAAAAAAATCTTTCAACCCTTCGGCTATAGATTCTTTTTGAAGACCTGTAAGAAAACCAAGTTTACCTGCATTAATTCCAAGTATTGGGACTTCAGTATTTTTAACGTGAGTTATTGATCTAAGTAAAGTTCCATCACCACCTATTGAAAATAAAAAATCAATTTCTTTCTTAACAGTTTCATTACTGTCAAAAGATTTATGATTTTTTGTCATCTTTTCTGGTAAGTGTTTAATTAGTTTAGAATCAATACTAAGATTATGTCTCATTTCATTTAAAAGAGATATAGTTTCTTTAGCATATTTTAGAATTGATTTATTCTCAAAAGCACAATAAATTCCAATATTCATTTTAGAAAATTTAAGTCAAAATTACAAAACTTTATTTTCCTTGTTTTAATTAAAATCTATCAAATTAGAGCCTTACTTTTGTCCCAAATTAATTAATGTGGTAAAACTTAGTGTCAATATAAATAAAGTGGCAACTCTTAGAAATTCCAGAGGGGGCAATTATCCAGACTTATTGGAAGTTGCTTCTGATGTACAAAATTTTGGAGCAGATGGTATAACTGTTCATCCAAGACCTGACCAAAGGCATATTAAATATGATGATGCTAAAATGCTGCCAAAAGTAATATTTACTGAATATAATATTGAGGGTAATCCAATTCCAGAGTTTATTGACTTAGTAAAAAAAATAAAACCTTCACAGGTTACTCTTGTTCCCGATTCCAGAGATGCAATAACTTCTAATTCTGGATGGGANACAATTAAGAACAAAGATTTTTTAAAGAATGTTGTAGGTGACTTGAAATCATCAAATATAAGAACCTCTATTTTTGTTGATCCTATTAAAGAAATGGTTTCTNGCGCAAAAGAAATTGGAACTGATAGAATAGAACTTTTTACTGAGAAGTATGCAAAAGGATATGAAGCAGATCCTAAAAAAGCTATAAAACCATATGTTATAGCATCTGAAGAAGCAAATAAAATAGGCCTGGGAATCAATGCAGGGCATGATCTAAATCTTGAAAACATTGAATTTTTCGCTAAGAATATTCCAAATCTTCTAGAAGTCTCAATTGGTCATGCAATAATTTGTGAGTCAATTTATTTAGGATTGGAAAATGTTATTCCGATGTATCTTAATTTAATAAAATAATGGGAAAACTTTTTTCAAATATTTTAGGGTCTGGATCAAAAGACCTTATAATTTTACATGGTTTTTTGGGTATGGGGAGTAATTGGAAAGCTCAGGCAAAGAGATTTGAATCTATAGGATATAGAGTTCATTTGATTGACCTGAGAAATCATGGTAAAAGTTTTTGGGATTCAAAATTCGATTATAATTTAATGGTTGATGACTTGTATGAATATTTCCAATATTACAAGCTTAAAAAAACNATAATAATTGGTCATTCAATGGGTGGTAAAACAGCAATGCTTTTATCACTTTTAAAACCTGAATTAATTGATCAATTAATTATCTCTGATATTTCTCCAAAAGATTATCAATCTAAAGCAGAAGTAAGAAAAATTGCAGAAGGATTAATGAATTTAAATTTAGATAGGATAGAAAAACGTAAAGATTTAGATATTCATATAGAAAAATATGTAAATGATTTTGTGATACGTCAATTCTTAATGAAAAACTTATATAGATTGAACTCGGGGAAATTTAGTTTTTATCCAAATATTAAAGTTCTTGAAAAGTCTATTTCAATAATTGAAAAATTCCCTTATACGGGAGGTAAATTTAATAAACCTGTCCTTTTTTTAAAAGGGGAAAGATCTAATTACATTAATATTAAAACTGATAAAGATTTAATTAGATCTTATTTTCCAAATTCTAAAATTCTAGAAATAGAAAAAGCTGGACATTGGATACATTTTGATCGCCCTGACCTTTTTTTTAACAAAGTTAAGGACTGGATAAACATTTCATAACATGTTGAATTTTCACATAAGAAAATAAAAATGTTATAATTTCTAATAAAGATATATTTAAAATCCATGCATATTAATTTTGAATTATGAAAGTAATCATTCGAGAGGCAAAAAAGAAAGATGCTGATTCTATATTAAAACTAATCAAAGAGTTAGCTCTATTTGAAAGAGAAGCTAGTGAAGTTATTTTAACAAAGGAAAGAATTGAAAGAGATGGATTTGGCAGAAAAAAACTTTTTAACTGCTTTGTTGCTGAATTTAATTCTGAAGTTGTAGGGATGGCATTATTCTATCCTCGATATTCAACATGGAAAGGCCCAACACTCCATTTAGAAGACCTTATAGTTACTGAATCAATGAAAGGTAGAGGTATAGGAACAAAATTATATGACACTTTCATTTCTTTTGCAATTTCAAAAGGAGTTAAAAGAGTTGAGTGGGTTGTTTTAGATTGGAACAAGTCTGCTATCAAATTTTACAAAAAAAGTGGAGCTAAAGTATTAGAAGATTGGAAAACAGTTCAGCTTAAAATTAATAAATAGAAAAATAAATGAAAGTATTCAAGTTTGGAGGAGCATCAGTAAAAGATTCAAAAAGCATAAAAAATATAACAAGGATATTAAAATTAACAGGTTACAACGATACCATAATTGTTNTTTCTGCAATGGGNAAGACAACCAATGCCTTAGAATTTCTTGTAAAAGATTATATGCAAGGCGGATCAAGTTATATGGATATTTTAAATAAAATTAAAGAAGATCATTTAAAAATTATAAATGATCTTTTCAAAAAAGCTAAAAAATCTCCTTATAATGATATAGTAGAATTAACTAATGAATTAAATAATTTTTTAAAGATTAACAAATCTACAGATCATAGTTTCATTTACGATCAAGTAGTCTGTTTTGGAGAATTGATTTCTACTAAAATAATAAGCTTTTATCTTGAACTAGAAGGAATTAAAAATTATTGGCTAGATGTTAGAAAATGTATAAAAACAGATAGTTATTTCAGAAATGCTGCCCTTAATTGGAATGAAACCGGAAAGCTTGTAAAGAAAGAAATAAAAAATAAAANCACAATTATAACTCAAGGCTTTATTGCATCTGATTCTAAAGGCTATTCGACTACTTTAGGTAGAGAAGGTTCAGATTATACCGCTGCTATATTTGCTTTTATTTTAAATTCATCATCTCTTACTATTTGGAAGGATGTTCCTGGAGTTTTAAATGCTGATCCTAGATATTTTAAAACAACACAATTATTAAAAAATATATCCTACAGGGAAGCAATTGAGTTAGCTTACTATGGAGCATCTGTGATCCATCCTAAAACACTGCAACCTCTTCAGCAAAAGAGAATTCCTTTATTTGTTAAATCCTTTGAAAATCCAAAAGGGAATGGTACAAAAGTTTATGAAGGCTCTAAGCTTAATCCACTTATTCCTTGTTTTATTTTAAAGAAAAATCAAACTTTATTAGAACTTTCAACCTTAGATTTTTCTTTTATTGTTGAAGAAAACATAAGTCAAATTTTTTCACTTATGGATAAATATAAAGTGAGAGTTGAAATGATTCAAAATTCTGCTATTTCTTTTGCTGTTTGTATAAATGACAGGTATGGAAAGCTTAAAGATTTAGTTTTAGAATTAAATTTAAAATTTAAGGTTGAGGTAAAAGAAAATGTTTTGTTACATACTATTAGACATTTTGACAATTCTTCAATTAAAGAAATCAAAGAATCGGGGAAAAAGATTTTATTAGAGCAAAGAACATATAAAACTGCTCAGTTTGTTTTAAGTGAAAATTAATTAGCTAAATTTTCAGAAATAAAATTTTTGCAAAAAGTATTTATCTCTTCACGAATTTTCCTAAAATCTTCTTTCATATTTTCTTCCTCACCATTTTTTGAAGGATCTAAAAAATTTTGGTGAATTCTAATAGCCTTTCCTTTTGGAAAAACAGGACAACTTTCTTTAGCATTGTCACATACAGTTATTATGAAATCAAATGAAATGTTGATATATTCATCAATTAAGTTTGAAGTGTTTTTACTTATATCAATTCCAACTTCAGCAAGAGTTTCAATTGCTTTTGGATTTAATCCATGAGCTTCTATACCAGCACTAAATACTTTAACATCATTAGAGGTATAGTGATTTAAAAAACCATGAGCAATTTGACTTCTACATGAATTTCCAGTACAAAGGACTAGGATTTTTCTCATAACTCTATCAGAAACCTAAAGTTAATTGAGCAATATAGAAGAAAAGGAAAATCCCAAAAATATCATTACAAGTAGTAATAAAAGGACCTGTTGCTATGGCAGGATTTATTCCTCTTTGATTTAAAATAATTGGAATAAATGTTCCAACAAGCGCAGCAACAATTATAACTGCCATCATTGACCCCGCAATAGTAAAACTAATGATATAATCCTGATTAATTATTGCTCCAAACAAAACTAATATAACTGACAGAGCTAAACCATTTATTAAGCTCAATCCAACTTCTTTTACAAGACGGGAAAATAAAGATCCTTTCACAACATCATTAGCCAATCCCTGAACTATAATTGCAGACGATTGGACACCAACGTTACCAGCCATTGCAGCAATTAGAGGGGTATAAAAAAATAAGTTTCTTAATTCAGGTTTAGACATTATTATTTCGTAATCTTTCAGTATAAAAACACTTCCTAAACCTCCTAGAAGCCCTAGAAAAAGCCAGGGTAAGCGGGCTTTTGTTAATTGAAATATGGTGTCATCTGCTTCAACATCTGAGGCTATCCCTGATGCAAGTTGATAATCTTTTTCTGCTTCTTCTTTCATCAAATCTAAAATATCATCAATAGTTATCCTGCCTAAAAGTTGATTTTTTTTATTTACAACAGGGATTGCTTCTAAATCATATTTTGACATTATTCTTGCAACTTCTTCTCCCTTTTGATCAACAGAGACAAAATCAACTTTAGGAATAAAAATATCTTTAACTTTTGCCTTTGAATTTGCAGTAATTAAATCTTTTAGTGATAATCTTCCCTTTAGTCTATTCTTGGAATCTACAACGTAAATTGAATGAACCCTTGTCACATCTTCTGCCTGGGCTCTCATAGTGTTTAAACAATTCAAAACACTCAGATTTTCTTCTACTTTAACAAGTTCTTTTGCCATTAAACCACCAGCGGTATCATCATCATAGTTAAGAAGTTCTCTAATATCTTCTGCATGATCTGAATCACTTATTTCAGATATTACGCTCTCGCGTTTTTCTTGAGGTAATTCAGAGACTAGATCTGTAGCATCATCTGTATCTAATTCCTCAATTTCTTCTGCAATTTCTTTAACAGAAAGATTCTCAATTATATTCTCTCTGATGTCTTCATCTAATTCAGCCAGGGCATCAGCAGTTTTTTCACTGTCAAGTAACTTAATTAAATAGGTTCCTTCTTCAGTTGATATTTTGCTTAATATTTCAGCAATATCTGCATAGTGTATATCTCTTAACCTGTTACGTAGTTTCTGATTAGACTTATCGTTGACCAAAAACTTAATATAATCGATACCATTTTCATCAAGTTTGAATTTTTGCATTTTCAATTTTTTTGGTCAATTTTATGAATTCATCTCCAGATAAAAACTCTGGTCTGAGATCAAAGATACTATCTTCTAAAATAACTTTTGGTAAGTCAAAAATTTTTAAGCTATTTCTTAATTTTTTTCTTCTTTGTTGAAATCCGAGTTTAATGATTTTAAATAATAATTTTTCATTACAATCGGTAATGAAGTTTTCCTTTCTAGTTAATGATATCACACCAGATTCAACATTTGGAACTGGGACAAAAACATTCGGAGAAACATTAAAAAGATATTTTCTTCTATAAAAAATACTACAAATCACTGATAAAATACCATAGGATTTAGTGCCAGCATTTTCACATATTCTTTTTGCCACTTCCTTTTGAAACATTCCGCAAAAAAAAGGGATACTCTCTTTATGATCAATTATCTTGAAAACTATTTGAGATGAAATATTGTAGGGGAAATTTCCAACTACAGCAAAATTAAATTTTTGAAAAATTATTTTTAAATCAATCTTTAAAAAATCTTCATTAAAAATTTTACTTTTTAATCTCGGGAATTTTTTTTTTAATAAGTTACAGGAATCATTATCAATTTCAATTAAATACAAGGATTCTTTTTTTTTAAATAAAAATTCTGTTAAAAATCCTTTTCCTGGACCAATTTCTAGAATTTTATTATACGTATCAAAAGAAAGATTACTAACGATTTTTTTAGCAATATTGGCATCGGTTAAAAAATGTTGCCCCCATTTTTTTTTAGGCTTGATTTTTTCCATCTAATCAATATAATTGAATCCAGTGTATGGAACAATNACNTCTGGTATTTTAATCCCTTTCTCAGTTTGAAAATTTTCAAATAAACTAGCAATTACTCTTGGCAAAGCAAGTGAACTTCCATTGAGAGTATGAACTAGAGATTTTTTTCCCTCTTTATTTTTATATCTTATNCGTAATCTCTCAGATTGAAAATTATTAAATGTAGAGACTGAACTAATCTCTAACCATTTTTTTTGGATAGCAGAATATACTTCGAAGTCATAAGTTAAAGCCGATGTAAAACCAAGATCTGATCCGCACAGTCTTAAAATTCTGTATGGAAGTCCTAATTCATTTAAAATTCCTTTAATATGATTTACCATACTATCAAGAGCAGATATTGTATTTTTAGGCTCCTCTATCCTAACAATTTCGACTTTATCAAACTGATGTAATCTATTAAGCCCTCTAACATTTTTCCCATAACTTCCAGCTTCACGGCGAAAACATGGCGAATATGCAGTTAATTTGATAGGTAATTCATTTAATTCTAAAAGTTTGTCTCGAAAAATATTTGTAAGAGGAACTTCAGCAGTTGGAATTAAATATAGCTTATCATTTTCAACATGATACATTTGCCCATCTTTATCTGGAAGCTGTCCTGTTCCAAAGGCAGATTTTTCGTTAACAACATGAGGGATTTGATATTCTTTATAACCGGCTTTAATATTTTTATCCAGGAAATATTGAATTAGAGCACGTTGTAGTTTAGCTCCTTTCCCTTTATATACAGGAAATCCTGATCCTGTAATTTTATTGCCCAAATCAAAATCAATTAAGTCATACTTTTTACATAAATCCCAATGATAGAGAGATTCTTTTTTTAGTTCTGGNATTTTACCACTTTCAAATATTTTTTCATTATCCTCATAGGATTTTCCCTGGGCCACAATTTCATTTGGAATATTTGGNATTTTAGTTCGTATAGAAAACAATTCGTTTTCTATTAGAGTTAATTTTTCTTGAAATTTTTTAGCATCACTTTTTAATTTACTACTCTTTGATTTTAAAGAATCTATATTTTCTTTTTTACCTGATTTAATACTTAAACCAATATCCTTATTTATTTTGTTAGTATTAGATAAAATATTCTCTAATTTGAGCATAATTGATCTTCTGTTTTGATCTAGTTCTATTACTTGATCAATAATATTTATGTTTGAAAGATTTCTCTTGGTAAGACCCTTTTTAATAAAATCTTTGTTTTCTCGAATAAATGAAAGTGGTAACATTGTAAGATAGTTATTTTACAAATTTAATGATTGTTATTAGAAATTGATTTTTTGTTTTACCATCAATAATTTTTGACACTGTTTTTGATCTAAAAAAAGTTG
Organism: Flavobacteriaceae bacterium; assembly: GCA_002702405.1. The sequence continues at coordinate 22,903 of NZZH01000016.1, forward strand.
TTTTTTTAGGCTTTCAAGGGAGTCAAATTTTTTTTCAGATCTAATTTTTTCTATGATTTCAATTCCNAGTTTTAAATCATAAAGATCTTTATTTAATGAAAAAAAATGTATTTCAATTGTATTTTCTCTCCCTTTTAATGTAGGTCTTTTTCCATAATTCATCATTCCAAAAAATAATTTATCACCAATAGTACTTTGAATCAAATAAACTCCTTTAGAAGGTCTTATTTTATATTCTTCATCTATTTTTAAATTTGCTGTTGGAAAACCTAATTTTCTTCCAATGCTATTTCCTTTAATTACTTTTCCTGTAAGTTTAAATTCTCTTCCTAGATATTTATTAGCAGTTTGAATATCTCCTTTAAGAATTGCAGATCTTATTTTTGTTGAGCTTACAGATATACTTTTAATTTCTTGAGCTGGGATTACATTAACAGAAAAATTATATGTTTCCCCAAAATTTTTAAGATCTGATATATTNGCTTCTCTATTTCGCCCAAATCTGTGATCATAACCTANTATTATTTTTGATATTTTAAATTTATTTACCAAGATGTCTCTAACAAAATCAATTGGTGNTAACCTAGAAAAATCATTAGAAAAGGGATGGATTATAAGAAAATCTAGTCCAAGATTTTTTAAAAGATTCTGTTTCTCCTCAATAGTATCGATCATTTCAATATTATTGTTTTGAAGAACCATTCTTGGATGAGGGAAAAAAGTTAGTAATATTGAAACNAGTTTTTCTTTTTTTGAGATANACACTAAATCAGAAATTATTTTTTGATGACCGATATGAAGACCATCAAATGTTCCAATAGTTATAATTGAAGATTTTTCCGCTATATAATTTTCTAGATTATGAATGATTTTCATTTACCAGATTACAAAGTCTTACAAAATTACATTTTAATTGTTAATGATTTTTCAAGTAATTAATTTTTAACTTTATACATTACGTAAAAAATTATTTGATTTGGGGAATATATGCTTCTAAGAATATTGTTTTTTTTCTTTTTGTTCAATTCTTTTTCTTTTGCTCAATCTAATTGGACCCTTATTTCAGAGGATAAAATTTCAGATATAGTAAAAAACAGACAAAATGATTGGCGTTTTTATAGATTAAATAAAAAGCAAATATCTAATGAACTTAATTTGATAAAGTTTGACAAAAACATTAGAAGATCTATTGAATTAATTTTACCCAATGAGAAAGGTGATTTTGAAAGTTTTGATCTAATGCCAGCAAAGGTTTTGTCTTCTGAGCTTCAAAGTAAATATCCTAATGTAAAAACGTATTTAGGTAAAAGTAACGATAGGAGAAATGTTAAAGTTAGGTTATCTGACTCGCCATTGGGGGTTAATATATGGATCTTAATGCCAAATGGGCTAAACCATTTTGTTCAACCTCTAAAAGATGACTCAAGAATATATTTTTCTTATCTACGCTCTAAAAACCCATTTTCAGAAGTTTTTAAATGCTACACAAAGACTGAAAACAAAACTACCTCAAGTTATATCAAGAGTAAAAATATAGNCTCATCGCAATTAGAATTATCTGAAAATATAAAAACATTTCGTATCGCAATTTCTGCAACTGGTGAATTCACATCTTTTTGGGGAGATGACGATGATTCCAATGGCACAAACTCAGAGGACGCCTTTGCAGCTGTTGCTTCTACAATTAATAGGGTGAATGAAGTTTTTGAAAATGATCTTGGAATTCATTTAGAACTTGTTTCTGACTCATCATTATTATATGACAATCCTGAAACAGATCCCTATNCAGATGATTTAAATGAAGAAGTTCAAAAGACACTTGATGATGTTTTTGGCTCGGAAAATTATGATGTAGGTCAGGTTTTTGACTACGGACAGGCAGATGGAAATGCAGGCTATATAGGTAGTGTGTGCATTGATTCTAAGAAAGGGAGCGCATATACCTCTCATCCCTTCATATCAACCTCTGGAGGAGTCTTTATGAATGATTATTTTGATTTGGATTATGTTGCCCATGAATTAGGGCATCAATTTGGAGCATTTCATACTTTTTCACATAATATGGAAGGAGCAGGTGTGAATTCTGAACCTGGAAGTGGTTCTACAATAATGGGCTATGCGGGGATTACTGGTTTAGATAACGTAGCATTACATGGAGATCCTTATTTTCATTACTATAGTATAAAAAATATTACGGATTATGTTGAATCTTCAAGTTGTTTTAGTTCTGAATCAGTTAATAATCAAAGTCCAATAGTTTCTGCAGGTGAAGATATTGTTATTCCAATGGGAACAGCTTATGAGCTCATAGCAGAAGCAAGTGATCCAGATTTAGATATACTATATTATTGTTGGGAACAGTTAGATAATGGCCAAGTGGATGCAACTAATTTTGGCCCAGATAAGGTTAACGGAGCTCAAGCGAGATCACTCCCTCCATCGCTTTTAAATTACAGATATATTCCTAATATGACAGCTATTTTAAATGGTAATCTGACACAAAGAAATCCAAGTGCAGGCGATAATTGGGAGACTGTATCTAATGTTGATAGAACATTGACTTGGGGAATAACTATTCGAGATCGATCTGCTGACACAATTGGACAGCAAGGGAGGACTGCCTCAGACAAAAAAATAATTACTGTTGATTCTAACTTAGGCCCCTTTAAAATAATTTCACAAAATCAAACAGGTTTAATATGGGAAGCAGGTTCAAGACAAATTATTAATTGGGATGTTGCCGGGACAAATTTATCTCCTATTGAAACAAAGAATGTAAATATTTACTTTTCAGCCGATGGCTTTAATTCTAGTGAAATCCTTTTAGAAAAAACACCTAATGACGGTTCAGCTGAAGTAATTGTTCCTTCAACTGTTAGCTCAACAAATGCTCGGATTATGATAAAACCTGATAATTCAATTTACTTTGCTGTTAACAAGAAAGACATATCCGTTATTCAAAGTCCCTTTGTNATTAAATTTCAAAATTTTATTCAAGAAATATGTGATCAAAATATGGGTCAGTTTAATTTTGATTATTCCACTTATCTAAATTTTAATGAAGATGTAAACTTAACTATAGATAATTTACCTCAAGGACTTACATTTAATATAAGNCCTGACAAATTAAATAATTCTACTAGTTCTGGAGAGGTGAAAATTTTTGGACTTGAAAATTTATCGCCTCAAGATATTCATATAAGTTTAAAAGCTGAAAGCGCTAGTGTTTCAAGAAGTTTTGATTTTGATCTAAATTATAGGACTGATGATGTAAATCCTCCAGAGCTATTAAGTCCTGAAGATAATTTAGAAGAAGTGTCTCTATCTACCACATTAACTTGGAATGATGATGAAAATGTATCAACATACCANATTCAAATTTCAAAAGATACTGANTTTCAGGAAATAATCTTTTCAGAAAACATTGATCAAAACTTTTATAATATTGATAAACTAGAATTTAATTCAAACTATTTTTGGAGAGTCAAGTCAATCAACAATTGTTCGGAAAGTAATTTTTCAAATCCCTTTAGTTTCAAAACCCAAAAAATCACATGTGGATTATATGAATCTGAAAACTTACCCATTAGTCTTAACGACGCAANTTCATTGGATGAAAGCGGATTAACTGTTACAAACATTGAAATTCCAGATATTGTAAATATTGTAGATATTGATGTTAATTTGACTTTAACTCATACCTGGGTAGAAGATTTGAGAATTTATTTAGTTTCTCCAGATGGCACAAAAGTTACTTTATCTCAGAATTCAGGTGGTGATGGAGATAATTATACAGAAACTGTTTTTGATCAAGATTCACAAGTATCCATTTCCTCAGCTAATGCTCCATTTACAGGATCCTTTCGCCCCGTCGGAAGTCTTGATATATATAACGGTGAGCGAGCGAATGGAACTTGGATATTACAAATTGTTGATCAAGGACCTCAAGATACTGGAGAACTAATTGACTTTTCAATTCAAATTTGTTATACAGGGGATATATTAAAGAATTCAGATGGTGATATATATGCTGATGTTTATGACAATTGTCCNAATGTTTATAATGATGATCAATCAGATATAGATAATAATGGGATTGGAGATCTTTGTGATTTTTACACTCAAGATAATTTTACTCTAACTAAAAAAGACGCTTCTTGCATTGGTAAAAATAATGGTGAGATTGATATTTCCTCAAGAGCAATTTTTAATTATAAGGCTGAAATAATTTCAAATAATGGGTTTTTTGAAACAAAACAATTTAATTCACTCTCTGGGCTTAAATTAACTGAACTCTCACCAGGAGACTACGAAATATGTATTACTACAATTGAAGAAGCTGAATTTCAAACATGTTTCTTAGCTAAAATAAATGAACCTAATGAATTAGAAGTTAGTTCTGTTTTNAATATAGAAGATAAAATTTTATCACTTTCACTCAATGGAGCTTCTANGTATTACATTAAATTAAATGACAGAAATATAACGGTTAATTCNTCTGGAATTTATCAATTTAAATTAAATAAAGAATTGAATTCAATTGAAGTTACTACTGATATAAATTGTCAAGGAAAATTTGAGGAGGAAATATATATTTCACAGAGCTCAAAAATATACCCTAATCCAGTTTTAGATCAGATAAATGTTATGGTAGGAGGAACAAATAATAANGTTAAATTGTTACTCTTCAATATTAANGGAGTCTTACTGGAAGAAAAGGANATATTATTTGATAAACATCAAAGAGATTTTATTTTTAATATGGATAATTATCCAAGAGGCATGTATTTGATTTCAGTTCAATCAGAAGGAAAAATTGAAAANTTTAAATTTCTCAANCTATGAAATTAAAATTAAAGTTTTTATTGATCCTTCTTTTTCTTTTTTCATGTAAAAAAGAAGTAATTCCTGATCCTGAATCTGTTGTGTTGTCATCTCCAAAAAATGCTGATGCCTGCACTTCGGCAATAAATATTAACCAAGAAGAAAGTCAAGTATCTTTTAGTTGGAATCCTTCTTTGCATACAGATTCTTATGAAATTAATATTAATAATTTAGATAATGGAGAAATATTTAAAAAGGAAACTNTTTCAAATTCTGAAAGTATTATTCTAAAAAGAGGATTTCCATATTCTTGGTGGGTCTTTTCTAAATCAGAAAACAGTCCAATAATTTCAAAGAGTCAAATATGGGTTTTTTACCTAGAAGGTAATTCCAATTCCAGTTATATACCTTTCCCTGCAAGACTAATAAGTCCTGGTTCTAATGATCAAGTTAATTTGGATAATGGTAGATTTACTTTTCAATGGGAGGGTAGGGATCTAGACAATGATATAATTTCTTTTGATTTTTATTTAGGAGAAGATATAGATGATTTAAAATTGATCAATAGCGGTTTGACAAACTCGACTTTTGAAACTGAATTAGAAGCAGGTAAAAATTACTACTGGAAAATAATTACGAAAGATTCAAAGGAAAATACTTCTTCTTCTTTGGGTTCTTTTTCAACTTCAACATAATTAAATTTAATTGTATATGTTCATCGTATTATCTATCCCATTTCTGACATATGAAAAAATTATCTCATTACAAATTTTCAGNGATTTANATATTTTCTGTTCCTCATCTTTGGAAAAGTTTCCAAGGACAAATTTTACTTTGTCACTTGCGGACCTTTTATCTCCAATTCCAAATCGTAATCTTGGATAGTCTGGACTTTTTAAGCAGTCTTCAATATCTTTGAGACCATTATGACCTCCGTCACTACCTTTACGCTTTAATTTAATATTCCCAAAATCAAGATTTAAATCATCTGTTAAAATCAANATATTCGTGATTTCTATATTCTTTTTTTTCATCCAATATCTAACAGATTTNCCACTAAGATTCATTAAAGTGGATGGCTTTAAAAGAAANANTTTTTTACCAGCATAATCTANAATACCAAGTTGNCCAAGCTTTGATTCTTCAAGAGTTATATTTTTTTCTGAGGATAATGAGTCAATGATCCTAAATCCAATATTATGCCTAGTTTTTTNATATTTAAANCCAATATTACCTAAGCCAACAATTAAAAATTTATTGTTTTCAATTGCTTTNGAACCTCTTTTAAACCATTTAAAAAATCCAGTCATAAGTCTATAAAAAGATTTCAAAATTTTGCAGGCAAGGNTCTATATAATTAAAGCTTTATTAATCTTTAGNATCACCTTCTTTTTTCTCANCTTCTTTTTTCTCACCTTCTTTATTCCCGTCTTCTGCTTTTTTATCTCCGTCTCCTGTTTGAGAAGTTTCAGAAGTTTCAGAAGTTTCTTCAGTTTCCTCAGTTTCTGGNTCTTCTAGTATCATTGATGCTCTAGAAGTTATNACNTGAGTAACTACTGTANTNTCAGAGTGTAAAAAAGTATAANGATCATTCTTTAGATTTGAAGTATAAATTTTNTCTCCAAGTTCTAAATTAGANATATCAACTAATATAGAATCTGGNAAATTTTTNGGCAAAGCACGGACTTTCAATTTNCTTTTATTTCTAGTTAGCATCCCTCCGGAATTCAAAACACCAGGAGCTTGCCCCTCTAACCTTACGGGAATATCAATAGAAACTTCTTTATNNTCAGATAACTGATAAAAGTCAATATGAATAATNCTGTCAGTCANNGGATGAAATTGAATATCCTGCATGATCGCATTAAATTGNTTTTTTTCNNCCAATTCAATATTAACNGTATGAGCATCTGGNGTATAAACTANTTTTTTAAAGTCAATTTCANTTGAATAAAAATGAATAGGTTCTCCATCACCATAAAGAANNCANGGNACCTTCCCTTCATTTCTTAATTTTTTTGATGAAGATTTACCTAGTTCTTTTCTTTTAGAGCCCTTAATAGNAATAGATTTCATTTNTTTATCAATTAGATTACATTAAATATTTTGTGCTTATTGATTTNTTGTGATGAACATTGNACATGACNTCAGCAAAGAGTTNNGCACANCTTAAAATATTAATTTTTTTATTTTTTGTTTTNCTTGGAATNGAGTCNGTAACAACAAGTTTTTNCAGACTTGAATNATCTATTTTTTTTTCTGCATNTCCAGATAANAGTGCGTGGGTNCATATTGCNTGAACAGANNAAGCNCCTCTTGACATCATTAAATNAGATGCNTTTGAAAGTGTACCTGCNGTATCAACTATATCATCNACNAAAATTACATTTTTANCTTTAACATCACCAATTAGTTCCATATGAGAAATTTTATTTGCTTTGGTTCTTTGTTTNTAACATATAACAACATCNCATTTTAAAAATTTNGANTANGCATAAGCNCTTTTTGAACCACCCATATCAGGTGATGCNATGGTTAAATTTTTCATTTTCAAACTTTTTATATAAGGAACAAAAATTGATGANGCAAATAAATGATCAACAGGTTTTTCNAAAAATCCTTGAATTTGATCNGCATGTAAGTCCATTGTCATTATTCTCGTAGCCCCTGCAGATTCTAATAGTTTTGCTATAAGNTTAGCTCCTATAGGAACTCTTGGNTTATCTTTCCTGTCTTGNCGAGCCCAACCAAANTANGGAATTACAGCTGTTATATGTCTAGCAGATGCCCTTTTAGCAGCATCCAGCATTAAAAGTATTTCCATAAGATTTTCTGAAGAGGGATGAGTTGATCCAATTATAAAAATTCGAGCACCTCTAATACTTTCTTCAAAAGATGGCTGAAATTCTCCGTCGCTGTAGTTTGAAAAGTTTACTTTACCTATTTTTTTTCCAAAATATTTAGAAATGGAACCTGCCAATTCCTCTGACTGGGAGCAAGTAAATAATTTTACCGGAGTTTTCAAAAGAATCTTTTTTGGGTTGCAAATTTATGAATAAAATTCACCTGTTAAACTTTATTCATTTATAATTTTGGATTTAACACTAATATATTTTTATTTTGANANATTTCCAATGCTTCGGTGGCGGAATTGGTAGACGCGCTGGATTCAAAATCCAGTTCTGGCAACAGAGTGTGGGTTCGATCCCCACCCGAAGTACTTTTAAAGAATGTATATGCAAATATTGAAATTTATCTTTCTAACCTTATTATTAACGATTAATTATCTCTTTTCTCAAAATTATGAGCAAAAAGTAAAGGAGATACAATCTTTATATGATAATTCAAGTGTAGGACAAACTTTTTTTGTGGAGGACCTGCTTAAAATAGCAGGTTATAAAGCAGAAAAAATACAGATATATCAAACTTTACCTAACAACGCTAGNGTTTTNCGTGTTAAAATTGATAGTGTTTCTGGNGGATTTATTTTTGTTAGATGGGACAAAGATAAAAACGAAAATTATGTTGATAATAAATTAATAGATCCAGGAATATATTTTAATCTCAATGCTGCCAAAGAAATAATGCGAAAACAGACAGAAAAGGCAAATTTTGGAGTTGATGATGTAGCCATTCAAGCCCCAGATCAAGAACAAATTGGATCTGAGGAATTGACTCAATTTAGAGAGGAATTTAAATTAAAGGAAGAAGAAAAAAAAGCTAAAGAATCAGAGTCTAAAAAAGAAAAGTCAGATAAAAAAAAGAATAAAAACAAAGATAAAAAAGTGAAAAAAGAGGAAGAAGAAAAAAAAGAGNNAGAAGAAAAAAAAGATAAACAAGAAAAAAATGGAATTTGAATAAAACAAAATGAAGAAGAGAATTATTTTCCTAATATTTTTCCCGTTTTTTATTTATGCCCAGAANATAGGCTCCCTAGATGGGAGAATTTTGGATGATCAAGACCAACAACCACTTGAAGGAGCTACAGTAATTATAGAAGGAACAAGTTTTGGAGTTGTCACAGATGAAGATGGATACTTTGTTTTTGAAAATATTCCAACAAAGTCATATAACTTAACAATAAGTTTTTTGGGATATAGGACAAAGACTATTTATAATGTTATCTTGAAATCTTTTGGAACTCCAACCATTCAAGTTTTACTTGAGGAATCAAGTGATGAATTAGAGGAAATAATACTTGTTCAAAGTCCTTTCAGAACTACAAGAGAAACACCTCTATCTACACAAACATTTTCAGCTGTTGAAATAGAGACTTATCCAGGAGGTAATAATGATATAACTAAAGTAGTTCAAAGTATGCCAGGAATTTCTCCATCAATTGGAGGATTTAGGAACGATATAATAATTAGAGGAGGAGCACCAAACGAATCAGTTTATTACCTTGATGGAATTGAAATTCCAAATATTAATCATTTTAGTACTCAAGGAAGCGCTGGCGGTCCACTAGGCCTTCTTAATGTCTCTTTTATAAGAGAGGTAACCTTATCTAGTTCTGCTTTTGGTGCAGAATATGATAATCCTCTTTCAGGAGTTTTATCTTTTGAACAGAGAGAAGGAAATTCTAAACGATTGGCTGGAAATTTTAGATTTGGAGCAACTGAAGCTGGAATAACTTTGGAAGGACCTTTATTTAAGAAAAAAGAAAATAAATCAGCAAAAACAACTTTTCTTTTTTCTGTTAGAAGGAGCTATCTTCAATTTCTTTTTGAATTACTGGATTTGCCGATAAGACCTGATTATTGGGATTATCAGTGGAAGATCAATCATAAAATTAATAAATATAACAGCTTAATATTTTTAGGTCTAGGGTCAATAGATGATTTTTCTCTTAGATCTCCAAAAGTATTCGATCCAANTATTCAGGCTTCTATNGAGCANGCACCAATNATAAAGCAGCGAACTATTACAGCAGGTCTGTCTTGGAAGAAAAAGTATAAAGATGGGAATGGTTTAATGACTACTTCCCTAAGTACTAATAGATTAGGTAATATTTTTTCTAGATTCAGAGATAATATTTCTCAAAGTAATGTTGTTTTTGAAAATGATTCTTATGAATGGGAAACAAAAATCCGTTTAAAATCTGTNCGCTATTTTGATAATTGGAAAACTGTTATAGGTACAAATTTTCAAAACTCGACTTATTCTAATAATACTAAAAACGTTCTTTATGGCCTTAATTATAGTACAAAAATTAAATTTTTAAAATTTGGTTTATATGCTAGAGGCGAAAGAACTTTTCTTAATGACCGATTAGATTTTTCAATTGGATTCAGGATGGATTCTGATTCATTTTCTGAAGGATCAAGTCTAACTGATAACTTTTCTCCCAGATTATCCTTTTCCTATAAGTTAAAACCAGACAATAGATTTAAATGGAATTTGTCTATCGGNAGGTATTACAAAATGCCAACTTATACTATGTTAGGATATAAAGATAATAATGGGAATTATCTTAATAAAGAATCAAAATATACTAGAAGTGATCATTATGTTACGGGTTTTGAATATAATTCAAGTAATTCATCTAGAATAACTATAGAGGGATTTTACAAGAGATATAGTCAATATCCAGTATCTTTAATTGATAATGTTTCACTTGCAAACAAAGGTGGCGGCTTTGAAGTATTAGGGAATGAACCAATAAGTTCTGATGGTAAGGGGAAGACATATGGTATTGAAACATTGTATCAACAGAAATTAAATAAGAATTTTTACGGAGTTTTTGCGTATACTTTTTTTTACAGCAGATTCACTTCAATTGANGGGGAATATCTTCCTTCAGTATGGGATAGTCGTCATTTGATTTCATTTTCAGGAGGATATAAATTGAAAAAAAATTGGGAAATCAGTGCAAGATGGAGATTTAGTGGAAAAACNCCTTTTGTTCCAGTAAATATTNATGCTACTCTAGTTTCTTATCCTGAAATAATTTTAGATTATCAAAAATTAGGAACAGTTAAACTAAACACATTTAATCAGGCTGATATAAGGTTTGATAAGAAATGGAACTTGAAAAAATTATCTTTTAATCTTTATTTTCAGATTGAAAATTTTTTAGTTCAATCAATACCATTTCCCAAGGAATATGGATTGAATAGAGATCAATCTGGATTACTAATACAACCTCTATCTTTAGTTGAACTAAGCAGGGACGATAGGAGTAACACTCCCATACCATCAATTGGTTTTGTTNTAGATTTTTAGAAAATCAAAAAGCATTAAATCCTGTAATGTCCATTCCTGTAATTAAAAGATGGATATCATGAGTTCCTTCATAAGTAATTACAGATTCTAAGTTCATCATATGCCTCATAATACTATATTCTCCAGTAATTCCCATTGCTCCAAGAATTTGTCTAGCCTCTCTAGCAATATTTATTGCTATTTCAACATTATTTCTTTTTGCCATTGAAATTTGAGCTGAAGTAATATCCCCTTCATTTTTAAGTAACCCTAATCTGTATGAGAGTAATTGTGCTTTAGTTATTTCGGTTATCATTTCAGCTAATTTTTTTTGCTGTAACTGTTTTGCTGCTATTGGTTTATCAAATTGTATTCTTTCTTTCGCATAGTTTAGCGAGGTTTGATAACAATCCATAGCTGCACCAATTGCTCCCCATGAAATCCCATATCTTGCTGAGTCAAGACACATCAGTGCAGCTCCTAATCCAGATTTCATTGGAAGTAAATTTTCCTTAGGGACTTTAACGTCATTAAAAATTAGCTCCCCTGTTACAGAAGTTCTCAAAGACCATTTGTTTTTAGTTTCTGGAGAAGAAAAACCCTTCATTTCACGTTCAACTATTAANCCATGAATTCTATTATTTTTGTCTTTTGCCCAGACAATTGCAATNTCTGCAAAAGGAGCATTAGAAATCCATAATTTTGATCCATTTAAAATAAAGTGATTTTTTCCATCATCTTTAAAATGAGTTTTCATGCTACTTGGATCAGAGCCGTGATCAGGTTCTGTAAGACCAAAACATCCAATTAATTCNCCAGANGCTAATTTTGGAAGAAATTTNTTTTTCTGTTTTTCAGATCCAAATTTCCAAATTGGGAACATTACAAGNGATGANTGTACNGAAGCAGTNGATCTAATCCCNCTATCACCTCTTTCCAATTCTTGCATCATCAAACCATAAGAAATATAATCCATTTCAGCNCCACCATACTNTTGTGGAATAAAACAACCAAATGCACCAATTTCTGCAAGTCCAGGAAGGATTTCTTTAGGNAAAGTNGCTTCCTGAGCATTCTTTTCAATTATGGGTGAAATATTTTTTTTAACCCATGATCNAGNAGTNTCTCTTACTAATTTATGCTCTTCTGTAAGAAGATCATCTAATTTGAAGTAATCCGGNGAAATAAAATTATCTNGTTTCACTTTTTTGCGAGGATNATTTNATCAAAATTATGAAAATTATTTTTTAAAAATGTCAANAAGCCCCTCNGGTAAATTAATTTTGATTTTNTTTTGTNCTCTATCTATGTTTTCNATTAAATCATTATGNATNGGAACAAAAATTTCAGTTCCTTTGTGATCNATAANAAAAAGNGATTGTTTTTTCANGTCTNTAACAGNTTTTATAACACCAATCTTATTTTCTTTATTATCAATAGCAACAAANTCATANATTTCGTGATAGTAAAAATTTTTTCCANTTAAAGGAGGTAATAAAGAAAGAGGGAGATANACGTTTTTGTTTAAAATTTTTTCAGCATCNTTNTCATTANNAATTCCATCTATTAAAACTCTTAAAAAAAATGATTTNTGTTTCTGNAGTTTATTTATTTTGAAACATNTTAAAGAGNNAAATGANTCAANGTAAATAGACTTCAAACTTGNATANATTTTTGAGTAATCACCTTCAAATTTNATGATNACNTCACCNTTAAAGCTGTATTTTTTTGTTATTACACCTAAAAAAAAACAATNTTTTTTAAGCATNAAAAAGAATCTTANTNTTTAGAATTTTCAGATTCTTCCTTTGNAGAATTATCTTTAATTTCAATCTCTCNTNCTTCAGCTGNTTTTTCTTCNNTNGCTTCTTCTTTTGCCTCTGGNTTTTCTTCAGCTGGTTTTTCTTCNNTNGCTTCTNCTTTNNNNTNTNGNTTTTTCTTTAGCTAGTTTAATTGCTTCTGCCTTCTTCTCTTTAGCAACTTTTTCAGCTTCCAGAGCTTCCGCCTTTTTAACAGATAAACTCTTTTTGATTTTATTTACTTTACTTTCAATCTTTTTTTCCTTTTCATCGAGCCATTTCAGAAATTTCTTATCGGCCTCTTCTTCACTAAGTGCACCTTTTTTAACTCCTTTGTTTAAATGATGCTTAAGTAGCACTCCTCTGTATGAAAGTAATGCACGCGCTGTATCGGTTGGTTGTGCACCTTTTTCAAGCCACTGAATTGCTTTGTCAAGATCAATTTTGACATTAGCGGGATTAGTATTAGGATCATAAGTACCTATTTTTTCGAGATATTTTCCATCTCTTTTCGCTCTTGAATCAGCAATAACAACCCAATAAAAAGGGTTACCTTTTTTACCGTGTCTTTGAAGTCTTATTTTAACAGGCATATCACATTAATTTTAAGAGTTCTCGAC
>NZZH01000017.1 GCA_002702405.1 Flavobacteriaceae bacterium
TATATAATTAAAGTCCTTCCTCCCATTCTTGAAAGCTTTGAAATATCTTTTAAATCTGATACTCCTTTTATTAAAGACCCTAAAATTAAAGGCATAGCAATTAATTTTAGAGAGTTGATAAAAATTGTACCTATTGGTTTAATCCAATCAGAAATAAATTCGGGTCCAGATTTTGTGTATGACATTGAAATACCAAAGACAACCCCTAAGAGCATTCCAATCATTATTTTCCAATGCAAAGCCATGTTCTTCATAAAAGAATTATTTGTTTTTAACTACTTCGTTTAATAATTTGAAATCAGCTATAACCAAAGCTGCCATGGCCTCAACAATAGGTACGGCTCTAGGGACAACACATGGATCATGTCGACCCTTACCCTCAATTTTAACCTCTTCTCCTTTTTTATTTATAGTTTTTTGTTCTTTCATTATAGTAGAAACTGGTTTAAAGGCTACTCTAAAATAAATATCCATTCCATTTGATATTCCTCCCTGTATACCTCCAGAATAATTCGTTTTAGTTGTTCCGTCATTATTATATAAATCATTGTGGCTGCTACCCTTTAGTTTTGTGCCTGAAAAACCGCTCCCATATTCAAATCCTTTAACAGCGTTTATTGACAACATAGCTTTTCCCAGCTCAGCATGGAATTTGTCAAAAACAGGTTCTCCTAGACCTACTGGAGTATTTTGAATTACACATGTGATTATACCACCAACTGTATCGCCATCTTTTCTTGTTTTTCGAATTAAAGCTTCCATTTTAGATGCTGTTTCATTGTCTGGACATCGAACCGGGTTAGTTTCAATGTTTTTAAAATCAAGTCTGCTATAATCCTTGTCAAGCGATATTTCACCAACTGAAGAAACATAGGCTGTAATTTTAACTTTTTTTAAAAACTGCTTTGCTATTGAACCAGCAACTACCCTACAAGCAGTTTCTCTGGCAGAACTCCTACCTCCTCCTCTATAGTCTCTAAATCCATACTTTTGATCATAAACTCGATCAGCATGTGATGGTCTGTAATTATCAATTATGTGCTTGTAATCTTTAGGTTTTTGATCATCATTACTAATTGAAAACCCTATCGGAGTTCCAGTGGTTTTACCTTCAAAAATACCAGAAAAAAAATTGACTTTATCTGATTCTTTTCTTTGAGTGACAATGGAAGATTGACCTGGTTTTCTTCTGTCCAGTTCTGATTGAATAAATTCTAAATCTAATGGAGTCCCGGCAGGACAGCCCTCTATAATACCGCCTATCGCCTCCCCATGAGACTCACCAAAAGTAGTTAATTCAAAAAGTTTACCGTATTTATTACCTGACATAATATTTATGTAGTGCAAATATAACTTTAAAGTTTTTAATTGAAATTGGTGTCAATATATTTTAAATTAAATTAGACAAAAAAAAATACTTATAAATATTATTAAATTTTTTATTTTTTATATTAATTGTATAAGATGTTTTATAACTAAAACTATATAATAAAATCTATAAAATGAATATGAAATATATATCTCTTNTTATTATTATTACCCCNATTTTAATTTCTTGTAGCTTTAATCAAAAGACAAATAATGATCATTTACTTCTACAAACTACTGAAACCATTACATTATTNGGGGATACATTNATAAGTCCTGTAATAAAAGAAGGGNAATCACTAGATGAATTTAAATCAGCTCAAAAAATTTATTTTAATAATGANGATAATTCTGAATCATTAATATGGTATGGCAGAAGAGCAGCTTATTTAGGTTATTATCAAAAGTCAATTGATTTATATTCAGAAGGAATAAAGAAATATCCTGACGACGCCCGTTTTTATCGTCATAGAGGTCATAGATATATTTCTACTCGTCAATATGATAAGGCAATTAAAGATTTTAGAAAAGCCATTAGATTAATTGATGAAAAAGTTGATCAAATTGAACCAGANGGTTTGCCAAATAAAAAGAATATTCCTTTGACTACGCTTAATGGTAATATATGGTATCACATTGGTCTAGCTTACTATCTGACAAATGATATGAATAATGCTTTGAAAGCATTTAGTAATAGAAGTGTTAGTCACAAATATGATGATAATATTGTTTCAAGTGCTCACTGGCTATATATGATAAATAGAAGACTGGGTGATATTGAGGGAGCTGATAGAATAATTGATAAGGTAAATAGTGAAATGGATATCATAGAAAANATGAGTTACCATCAATCATGTTTNTTCTACAAGGGTGAACTTAAAGAATCCNAAATTGTTATTGATGACGTTGCATTGTANTCNCTAGCAAACTGGTATATGTATNAAAAAAATGATACAATCAACGCAAAAAAATATTATCAAAAATTATTAAAAAACGGAAATCCTTACTCGTTTGCTTTCATAGCAGGTGAATCTGACTGGATTAGATTTTTTAAATAATTTAATTTNACACTATTTATTTAGCAAAATTTCTTTTAAAAAATCAATTTCNTTTTGATCNTAAGGGGTTTTATCTGGTAGGTAAATATCATGATGCCAGATCTTAGGTAGTGAATCAAATTCTTCNTNCCATGAANACCAGGGAAATACCGTATTAGTTTTTCCAGCAACAAATCCCCAATTAATAGCTGAAATCTGTTTTTCTTTTAATAACGGCAACATTGCTTGAAAAGTACTNCCTTGACCTCTTGCTAGATATTCTGTGCACAATATAGGACGNTTAAATTTTTCTAATTGGTCAATCCTTAGTCTCATCTCCTCAATATTTTCATATGTATGAAATGAAATTACATCTGAATTTGATAGTGCAAAACGAGAGAGATCAGATAGACTATCTAGTTTTGACCAATCTTTATCNACTCCCGATCCTTTCCATACAGAAGTAGTTATGGGTTGAGANGGATTTACCTCTCTTGCCCATTTAAAAGATTTATTAAGTAAGGATAGTGTGTAAATATCTTTGTTTTCTTTAATCTCAAATTCATTATGCCCTTTTTGCCTTGGCGCTCCATTTCCTGGCTCATTGTAAAGGTCCCAACCAACTACTCTTTTATCATCAGCAAAATGAGTGATAACTCCCTTTATATAGTTTTTGACTTCAACATGACGTAAACTATCACCAAGAATAAATGCTCCTGGAGCTTGAACCCATTGAGAGTTGTGGACAAAAGGTATAGGATCCGGTTGTTTTCCAAGTTTTGGAGCTGGGTGCCAACAATCATCTAATAAAACAAAAAGTGTTTTAATGTCTTTGCTATCAGCTATTTCTAAATAATTTTCTACTCGTTTTAAAAANCCCAATGAATCTTGATCCCATAGTAGATTATGTAAATAAACACGATGTAAGTTCATGCCCAGTTCTGCACTCCATTCTAATTCTCTTTCTATGGTTTCTGGGTCATAAGTATCTTCTTGCCAAAATTCCAACTGATTTATTGAAGTACTCGGATTAAAGTTTGTGCCTACCATCCATCCATTTTCTTGCTGCCATTCCCAAGCTCTTTCCTCACTCCACCTCTGATTTAATTGTGATGTTTGAGGTTGTTGGCATTGCATAAAAATCAAACATAATAGACTTAAAAGATTAATTTTTTTCATATGAATAAAGATAATAAATTGATTGTTATATAATCCTTCCTGGATTTAGAATGTTTTTAGGGTCAAAAAAATGTTTGATCTGTTTCATGAGTTCAATTTCAGATTTAGACCTGCTTTTNATCAAGTAATTTTTCTTGTGTAAGCCAATCCCGTGCTCAGCAGATATAGAACCATTATTTTCTTTTAAAGGTTCGTATACAACTTCGTTTACTTTTTTAATTATCTCATCAGAATTCTTTTCTTTACCTACAATAAAATGGATATTCCCATCAGCTACATGTCCCCATATGTAAACATTTTTAACAAATGATAGTTTTTTTAAATTATCATTGATGGAGTCCACTATCTTTCCTATTAATGGAATTGGAATACTTATATCAAAATGCTGAGCGTGATTAGCGTTTGAATCAAGTATTGAAACATCTTCTCTAATCTGCCATAAATTATTTAATTCTTTCTCAGTTTCAGCCAATGAACCATCAATAACAATATTATCTTCTAGGGCCTTTTCGATTAGATTCTGCAAAAGACTTAAGTCTTGATTTTTATTGCTACCTAANGTTTCTACAAATACATAATAGTCATAGTTTTGATCAATTGGAGAAATAAGAGAAGTAGATTTTTCTATCATTGTTCTGTATGTGTTTCCCCACATCAATTCAAAAGCACTAAGGGTNCCTCCAAGTCCTTTTTCAAGAGTTTTCAAAAGATCAATTACACTCTCATAATCATTAACTCCTAAAATTGCAGAATGTCTAGTTGATGGAGCTTCAATGAGTTTTAAAACTGCTTTAGTAACTATTCCTAGAGTACCTTCTGATCCAATAAAAAATTGTTTNAGATCGTATCCNGAATTGTCTTTAATTATTTTTTTCAAAGACGAAACAATCCTTCCATCTGGNAGAACTACTTCAAGNCCAAGAATCATTTGTCTAACCATACCATATTTTAATACTCTTAACCCGCCAGCATTGGTTGAAATTGCACCTCCAATATGAGCTGATCCTTTGGCTCCAAAATTTAAGGGTAAAAGAAGATCTTTCTCAGAAACAGNATTAATCAAATTTTCTAATATAACACCTGACTGNACCGTTACTGTCCTACTTTTTTGATCTATTTCTTCAATTTCATTCATTTTTTCAAGAGATATAACTAATTGATCTCTTTTAGACTCAGTGCCTCCAACTAAATTTGTTAATCCTCCGTGAATAATAACTTCTTGATTGTTTTTAAAACAAATTTTCATTATTTCAGAAACTTCATTAGTGTTTTTTGGCATAACCATCGCCATTGCTTTAAGAGGTTCATCCATTTTCCATACGTGATGGTATTTTTGATCTAAATCCTTTCCATATATAATTTTTTCAGCACCTAATAAACTATCAAGTTCTTCAATAAGTGAATTAATTTTCATAAGGTTAATGTAATATATTTTTAAATCATTGTTACATATTAACTACTTTATTTGGTAATTTTGCGGAGTATGAAAAAACTACTCCTAATAACTTTATCTATTTTACTTTTAGGTTGCTCTACTGAATCAGAAAAATTTAAAATAATTGGCACCACTGACCTCGACGATGGTAAGAAAATTTTCAGAGTTGTTGCAGATCAAAACAATCAGCCAATAGTTTTAGATACGATGATTGTTTCAAAAGGAAAATTTGAATTTCAAGGAACTGCTATAGAACCAGATATTAATTTCCTTTACATGGAAGGCGTCCAGGGGAATGTAGGCTTTATTATTGAGCCCGGGACTATTAAAGCCAAACTTTTTAAAAATGATCTTGCTTCCTCAGAATTCAAGGGGTCGCCATCAAATGATTCATACATTCTATATAAAAATGAAACAAAGTCTATGATAAACTCATTGAATGAAATATCTACGGAATATGAAAGAGCGATTGCTCTAGGAGATGATCTTTTGGCTAATGATCTTGCTCAACAGCATAACGATGTTAGAAAAAAAGTAAAGGAATACGAAATAGAATTTATTCAAACCCATAAAAATTCTTTTTTCAGTGCCTTATTTTTAGAAAAATACTTAAGTGCGAAAGATTTAGATATAGAAATGGCTAAAGTTTACTATAATAATCTTGATGATAAAATTAGAAATACTCAAACTGGCAATAACATCTATAACTTAATGAATGTTTCGAAGAAAATAATAGAAGTCGGTGAATTAGCTCCAAGGTTTGAAGGTCCTGATCCTAGCGGAAACATTCTCAAAATGAATGATCTGCTTGGTAAAGTCACAATAATTGATTTTTGGGCTTCATGGTGCCGTCCGTGTAGAGTTGAAAATCCTAATTTTGTTAGAATTTATAATAAATTTCATGACAAAGGGCTAAATATAATAGGCGTTTCTCTTGATAGAGACAAAAATAATTGGATAAGGGCTATTAGTGATGATGGTCTTGTGTGGAGTCAAGTTTCTAATTTGAAATTTTGGAATGATCCAATTGCTAAATTATATAATGTGAGCTTTATTCCTCAAACCTTCATATTAGATGAAGATGGAAAGATTTTATCTACTAATTTAAGAGGAAGTTTTCTAGAAAGAAAAATAGAGGAAATACTTGGAAACCAATAAAGTTTTCATTTTTTAAAAATGAAATAAGCGAAAATTGGAATCGTACTAATAAGGATAATCAAAGTCAAAGCAGATTTTAAAAATAATTCTGGAGCTATTAAAAGTGTAGCCATAATACCTGCAATTGATCCTCCAAAATGAGCAGTGTGACCAACATTGTCATTTTGTTTTTTCATGGCGTAAATAGTATAGATTAAATATCCAACGGCAAATACATATCCAGGCATNGGTATAGGAAAAAAGATAAAAACTAGTTTCATTTCAGGGAAAATTAAAATTGAACTATAAACAATTCCTGAGACTGCTCCACTTGCTCCAACTGCAGTGTAATCTTTTTGGTTCTTGTGAAATTTATATGAGAGGTAATTTCCAATTAATAAACTTAATAAATAAATAATTAAAAAATTAAACCACCCAACGCCAAAGACTACGTAATCTGCAAAAAAATAAAGCGTTAACATATTAATTATTAAGTGATTATAATCAACATGAAGAAAACCAGAAGTAATCATTCTTATAATATCTCCATTATCTAGTTTTAATACATTGAATTTGTAACGATCAAAGAANANTTTATCCTTAAAACCTATGTANGAAAAAATTATATTTATCAAGATGANTAAAGATAAAACAGGAGAAAGTCCAAACATTTCAAATTATTTTCCTAAACAAATATAGTATCTTTGGAAAAATTTTCTGTTGCAAAGGTTAACTTACATTATACTATATCCTTTGATCTTGGTAGTTGCCTCTCTTCCATTCAAAATCTTTTATATAATTTCAGATATCACATCTCACTTACTTTATTTTTTTTCTTATAGAAAAAAANTAATTAGGAAAAATTTAAGACTTGTGTTTCCTAAGATGATAGAAAAAGACATTGTATTGCTTGAAAAAAAATTTTATAAACACATGGCAGATATTTTTTTAGAAATGGCCAAATCACTTTTGATTAGTAAAGAAGAGATGATGCATAGATTTAAATTTAATAACATTGAAACTTTAAAACAGTTTGAAAAAAATAATCAAAATATAATTATAATGTGTGGGCATTATGCTAGTTGGGAATGGATGATGTCCCTAGGATATCATTTTAGCTATAAAGGATATGGGATATATAAACCTGTAACAAACAAATATTTCGATAAGCTTGTCAAAAGAATAAGGAAAAAACATGATGCAGAGGTTATTTCCAGATATAAGGCTATTGAGACCATAAGAGATCACACAAAAAAAGGAGTCAAAGCTGTGTATGGATTTGCNAGTGATCAATCTCCAAGAATAAAATCAAACTCATATCATCTAAAATTCTTAGGAATTAATACACCTGTTTTCTTAGGCGCTGAAAAACTTGCCAAGGAATTGAATTTAGCAGTTGTTTTTGCTGATATAAATAGAGTTAATAGAGGTTTTTATGAAACGACATTTAAAGTAATTTCAGATNATCCTAAAAAAAGCAAAGATTATCATATAACTAAAACTTTTTTCAATTTATTAGAAAANCANNTTTANANAGACCCAANTCAATATTTATGGTCNCACAACCGATTTAAAAATATTGATCCCATCAGATGGAATTATCCCAGCCAAGATGATTAGTCTATTTTTTTATTGATTTCTTNNANAAATTNTNNNGCNANTTTTTNNGCANTNTTCTTNACTCTTNNCTTCTGNNATNANTCTNATAATGCTTTCAGTATTTGATTTTCTNAGATGAATCCATGANTCNTTAAAATNAATTTTAATNCCATCTATNGTTANTATNTNAAATGNNTTAAACTTTNTCTTNAATGATNTAAAAATAGATTCAATATNAATTTTAGAATCTAAATTTATTTTCTGTTTACACATGAAATATAATGGATAANTAGATTTTAGCTGAGAAACCTTAATGTTTCTCTCAGCAATAAGNGATAAAAAAAGAGCAACTCCAACTAATGCATCCCTCCCATAATGAAGATCAGGATATATAACACCTCCGTTGCCTTCACCTCCAATCACAGCATTTGTTCGCTTCATTTCTTCAACTACATTGACCTCTCCTACTTTGCTAGAGTAATGAGTTCCATTATGTTTTTTTGTTACATCCGATAAAGCAATTGTTGAAGAAAGGTTAGAAACAGTATTACCAGATTTCTTACTTAGAACATAATCAGCGCAAGCAACAAGAGTATATTCCTCTCCAAAATAACAGCCTTTTTCATCTATAAAAGCTAATCGATCAACATCAGGATCAACAGCAATACCAAAATCAGCTTTTTGATTTTTTACTTCCTTAGCTAAATCCTTTAAATTTTCCTCCAAAGGCTCTGGATTATGACTAAAATTTCCATCTGGTTTACAATTAATCTTAATAACTTCAATTTGAAAATGAGATAAAATTTTTGGTATCGCAATACCTCCAGATGAGTTAACGGCGTCAACAACGACTTTATATTTTTGATTTCTAATAAGCTTGCTATTGATAATTGAAAGGTTTAAAATTGAAGAGATGTGGATGTCAATAGCATTATCTACTTTTATAACGCTACCCAATTCATTAATTTTTGGAAAATTAACGCTTATACTTTCTGATCTATTTATTACATCTAAAATAGAGTTTGCACTTAAACATTCACCTTTATTGTTTAAAAACTTTAAAGCATTCCATTCTTTTGGATTATGACTAGCCGTTATAACAATTCCACCTTGAGCCTTTTCACTCAATACCATCATTTCAACAGTTGGTGTAGTAGATAGTCCTAGATCAACAACATTTATTCCTAGGCTGATTAGATTATTATTTACAATGGAATTAATCATCTCCCCAGACTTTCTTGCATCTCTTCCTACAACAATTTTAATTGAAGTATTGCTTGTTCTAGATTTTACCCATTCACCAAAAGCAACTGTAAAAGACTTTATGTCTTCAGGAGTAAGATTTTCATTTTTTTTACTACCGATAGTACCACGAATCCCAGATATAGATTTAATTAATGGCATGTTGTCAACAAAGATACGACAACTTTTATTTAAGGATTATTAGAATTAATTCTATTTGTGACCTTGAAATAAAAAAAGAAAAGTAAATTTAAATCAAATATGAATTCCTTATTAAAGTCAACACATAAATATATTTCTTAAATTAAAATTTAAAATGAAAAAAACTCTTTTTCTATCCTTAGTCCTAATATTAATTTCATGTGTCAAAGAAGTTGAGACTCCCAAAGCAGCAGTTGTCTCTGCTAGAATAGAGGCCTCAAAAATTGGTGTTGAAATTCTTAAAAAAGGAGGAAATGCTTTTGATGCAATGATAGCTACAAACTTTGCTCTTGCCGTTTGTTTTCCTAATGCAGGTAATATTTCTGGTGGAGGCTTTATGGTATATCGTAAAAAAAATGGCGAGACAGGTTCAATAGATTATCGAGAAATGGCGCCAATTAAGGCATTCGAAAAAATGTATCAAAATGAATTAGGTGATGTGATACCTGATAAAAGCACAAAAGGTGGACTTGCTGTAGGTGTTCCAGGAACTATTGCTGGGTTATTTGAAATACATAGAAGATTCGGAACAATTCCTATGAAAGATTTAATTAAACCCTCTATTGATTTAGCTTTAAACGGTTTTATTGTAACTGCAGGTCAAGAGTCAAGTCTTGATGCTAAAAGAGCCGATTTTATAGAATTAAATGGAAAGAACACGTTCTATGCAAATGAATTTAAAAAAGGGGATACAATCAAAAATAAAGCTTTTGCTGACGCTCTAATCCTAATTTCAGAAAAAGGAGAAGAAGCTTTTTACAAAGGAGANATTGCTGAAAGTATAGTTGAAGAAGTANAAGAAAGTGGAGGAATTATCGGTCTAGAAGATTTAGCTGCATATAAACCTAAATGGCGAAAGCCAATAAGTTTCAAGTATAAAAATCTAAATGTTTTTTCTATGGCTCCTCCTTCAAGTGGAGGAATATGNCTTGCTCAAATGCTTAAAATGATAGAAAAATATCCAATTAAAGATTTTGGTTATAAAAGTGAGAAAACAATTCAATTGATGATTGAAGCTGAGAGAAGATCTTANGCTGATAGAAGTAAATTTTTGGGCGATCCTGATTTTATCAATATACCTATAGATACTCTAATTAATGAAAAATATCTATTGAATAGAATGAAAGACTTTACTTTTTCTAAAGCAACTAGTTCATCAAAAATTAATCCTGGAGAAATAGTTTCTTGGAATGAGAGTGAAGAAACTACGCATTTTTCAATTATCGATCAATTTGGAAATGCTGTCTCAATTACAACAACTCTTAACGCTAGTTATGGATCAAAAGTATATGTTGAAAAATTTGGCTTTTTCTTAAANAACGAAATGGATGACTTTAGCAGTAAACCTGGGACTCAAAATATGTTTGGATTAATAGGGGGAAAAGCTAATTCTATTGAACCAGGAAAAAGAATGCTTAGCTCAATGACTCCTACAATAATTGAAAAAGACGGATCTCTATANATGATTTTAGGGACTCCTGGTGGATCAACTATCATTACATCTGTCTTTCAGGTAATTCTTAATGCTTATGAATTTGGAATGAATATTCAAGATGCTGTTAACTTTCCAAGATTCCATCATCAATGGATTCCAGAAAAAGTTGAATTTGAAAAGGAAAGATTTGAAAATAAAACCATTGAAAACCTTCAGNTAAAAGGATATGATATAAAATCNGATTACATAAGAGAAATTGGGAGAGTTGATGCTATCATGATTAGTGATGCTGGAATTATATCTGCCGGAGCAGATCCAAGAGGCGATGATGCAGCTGCTTTTATTTATTAAATACGTAACAGCTTCATGATGTATTTATTTAGATAAAACATTATTTTTGCAGAATTGCCAATTGCCAAATGATTAAAAAATCAATAGATGTTAAAGCTGCGAGAGTTCACAACTTAAAGAATATAAGTTTAAAAATACCTCGTGAAAAACTTGTGGTTCTAACAGGCTTATCTGGTAGCGGAAAATCATCATTAGCATTTGATACTTTATATGCCGAGGGACAAAGAAGATATATCGAGACTTTTTCTGCATATGCNAGGCAGTTCATAGGAACTCTTGAAAGACCAGATGTTGAAAAAATAGATGGTTTGTCTCCTGTAATTGCTATAGAACAAAAAACTACCACTAAAAACCCCAGATCAACTGTTGGAACAATTACTGAATTATATGATTTTATTAGACTCCTTTATGCTAGGATAGGAATAGCATACAGTAATGTATCTAACAAAAAAATGATAAGTTATACNGANGAACAGATTTACNNATTAATCGAAGATCACTATGATGGTAAAGATGTCATAATTATGGCCCCTGTTATTAAATCAAGAAAAGGTCATTACAGAGAATTATTTCAAAATTTTATTAAACAGGGTTNTTTAAAGGCCAGAATTGATGGGGANATTATAAATCTAAAAGCNGGATTAGAATTAGATAGATATAAAACGCATGATATTGAACTAGTGATTGATAANATAGAAGTTACTAAAAATAATGCCAGATTATTTGAATCAATAAAGACAGGATTAAAAATGGGAAATAACTCATTGCAAATTCTTGATTTAAAAAATAATCAACACAGATATTTTAGTAAGAACCTAATTTGTCCTGAGTCTGGTATTTCATATGATANACCGGAACCAAANACATTTTCTTTTAATTCTCCTAAAGGAATGTGTAAAAAATGCAAAGGCTTAGGCGTTGTCCAAGAAATTAATAGAATGAAAATAATTCCAGATGATAATAAATCTATAGCCGGTGGAGGAATTATTCCTCTAGGAAATAAAAAAAATAATTGGATATTCAAACAAATTGAAACAATAAGTGAAAAATATAACTTTTCTCTCTCTACTAAAATTATAGACATACCAAAAAATGCATTAGAAATAATTTTAAATGGCGGGAATGAAAAGTTTTCAATTACCTCAAAGGATCTTGGAGTTAAAAGAGAATATAANATTGATTTTGAAGGAATTGAAAATTTCATTAAAGCNCAAAATTCAAATACAGAATCAAAATCCATAAGGAGATGGGCTTCCTCCTTTATGGATGAAAATGAATGCNATGAATGTGAGGGATCAAGACTTAAAAATGAAGTTAATTTTTTTAAAATTGACNAAAAAAATATAATTGAAATCTCTGATATGGATCTAAAAGTTCTTTACAATTGGTTTTCTAAATTAAGTGGCAAACTTTCAAAAAAAGAATTAGAAATATCAAATGAAATAATTAATGAGGTTTTAAAAAGACTAGGATTTTTAATAAATGTTGGTCTTGATTATTTAAAGTTAAAAAGATCTACTAAATCACTATCAGGAGGAGAAAGCCAAAGGATTAGACTTGCAACACAGGTTGGATCNCAGTTAACAGGAGTTCTCTATATTATGGATGAACCAACAATTGGACTTCATCAAAAAGATAATTTAAAATTAATTGATTCNTTAAAATCTCTTCGAGATATTGGTAATTCTGTTATTGTTGTTGAACATGATAAGGAAATGATGTTAAAAGCAGATCATATAATTGATCTTGGACCATTTGCTGGAAAAAATGGTGGTGAAATAATTTCGCAGGGGACACCAAATTTTATAAAAAAGCAAAATAGTCTAACTGGAGATTATCTTGCAAGGATAAAAAACATTGAATTGCCAGACAAAAGAAGAATAGGCAATGGTAAAAGCCTTATTATAGANGGGTGTTCAGGAAATAACCTTAAAAACATTAATGTTAAATTTCCACTAGGCTTATTAATAGGTGTGACTGGTGTTTCAGGAAGTGGGAAGTCTACTCTTGTAAATCAAACAGTATANCCCATATTAAGCTCGTATTTTTATAAATCACTTTTGAAGCCCCTGCCCTATGAAAAAATTAAAGGACTAGATAATATTGATAAAGTTGTAAATGTTGATCAAAGTCCCATAGGAAGAAGTCCTAGAAGTAATCCTGCAACATATTGTGGTGTTTTTAGTGAAATTCGCTCTATTTTTTCTCTAACTCAAGAATCAAAACAGCGTGGTTATAAACCAGGAAGGTTTAGTTTTAATGTTAAAGGAGGNCGATGTGAGAGTTGTCAAGGTGCNGGGACAAAACAAATTGAGATGAATTTTCTTCCTGATGTNCACATAGAATGTGAAGATTGTAATGGTAAAAGATTTAATCGTGAAACAATCGAGATAAGATANAANGGNAAATCNATTCATGATATTNTAGAAATGACNGTTGATGAAGCTTGTGTNTTTTTTGAGTCNATTCCGAATCTTTCTCGAAAACTTAAAACAATACAAAAAGTTGGNTTNGGATATTTGGNNTTAGGTCANTCTTCAACAACTCTATCGGGAGGAGAAGCGCAAAGAATAAAGTTAGCATCTGAATTATCTAAAAAAGATACAGGAAAGACNTTCTATATTCTAGACGAACCAACTACAGGTCTTCATTTTGAAGATATTAAGCTGTTAATAAAAGTGCTAAATTTTCTTGTTGATAAAGGAAATACAGTTTTAATAATTGAGCACAATTTAGATGTCATAAAGCAAATGGACTATATTATTGATATTGGGCCAAATGGNGGCCAAAATGGCGGGGAAATAATTGGATATGGAACACCTGAAAATTTATCTAAAATTAAATCAAGNCATACTGCAAAATATCTTTTTGAAGAGCTAAAATCAGCATAATTAAATGAAAAAAATTTTACANTTTTTACTTCTTTTGAATCTATCAATACTTTTTTCACAAGTAGATATCAATTATGACATCGAAGGAAAATTGAATGAAAAGNATGGTCAAATTGATATAAATCAAAATATTTTCTTTAAAAATATATCTGATAATCCTATTGAAACGATATACATGAATGATTGGTCAAATTCCTACTCAAGTACCGATACACCTCTAGCAAAAAGATTTGGAGAAGAATATGATAGAAGTTTTTATCTCTCNTCAAAAAACAAACTTGGATTTACAAAGATTGATTATATAAAAAAAGATGGCGATAAGATTAATTGGAATAGATTATCTGATCANAAAGATATTATTCGTATTGTTCTAAACCGTCCATTAAAGAAAAATGATAGTCTTAATATTGATATAAAATATTCAGTAAAACTTCCTGATTCTAAATTTACCGGCTATGGTAATAAAAATGGAGAAACATTTCATCTCAAACATTGGTATATTTCTATCAGTCCATTTCATAATGGGAAGTGGAAGAAATATAGTAATCTAGATCTTGATGATAGTAGTATTAATAAAGCAAATTATAAACTAAGTTTAGATATCTTAAAAGACTTGACTGTTAATACTAATTTAGATAGTGTAGAAAAAAAACTTATTAATAATCAAAGAGTAATAAGAGNCTATCAAGGAAAAAATAAAAAGGAAATTGAGTTAGTAATAGGTTATAAAAACAATTTTAAAACAATAATTGATAATGAAGGCAAATCAATTATAACGGATATATACACAAAAAACCTTAACGAAAAAGACTTAAATGAAAATATATTTCAGATAATTGATTTTGTAAACTCTTTCTTAGAAACAGAAAATGACAAAACTACACTTGTTTCAAAAATAGTTTATGAAAAAAATCCATATTATGGCCTNAATGATCTCCCATCTTTCCTAAGACCTTTTAGCGATGACTTTCTCAATGAAATTACTTTTTTAAAAGTTTACTTACATTNTTTTTTGAGTAGTAAACTAACAATTGATTTGAGGGAAAATCATTGGATATTAACAGGTTTACAGACTTATATCATAATAAAATATATAGAAAAATTTCATCCAGGCCAAAAATTTTTAGGAAGAATTTCAACTCTTGGAATAATGAAGTTGTATAATATCTCAACAGTTGACTTTAATGATAGTTTTTTANTGTATTCTGAGTTTGTAAAACGTGCAAATCTTCAGCAAGCAGATATAACTTCTAAAAATGAGCTTACAAGGTTTAATGAAAGAATTGCATCTCCATATCATATTGGTCTAGGATTTAGATACTTAGAAGAATATGTAGGGGAAAATGTTTTTAAGAAGGGAATTAGAAAATTTCTGAAAGATCCTTTTAATAAATCTTTCAGGGCCTCTATTGTCTCAAATACTAAAGAAGATCTTAATTGGTTCTTTGATGATTATATAGGAAAACGGGAGTCTTTTGACTTATCTATTGAAAAGTTAGAAATTAAAGAAAATAATATTACAATTGAAGTCTTAAATAAAAAAGGATCTATTATTCCCTATACTGTCGGTCAATTAAGAAATGATAGTTTAGTTGATTTAAGGTGGATAAATCCAAAAAATAATACCACTAAAATAACTTTAGAATATCTTGACTCTGATTATATTTCTGTAAATCCAAGTTTAAGATTTCCTGAAATCAATAGAAGCAATAACTGGAGATACTTAAAAAGAAAAATTAAACCGATCCAATTTAATTTTTTTAAGGACTATGAGTCTCCAAAAAGAGAGCAGATATACTATAATCCCATCATGAATTATAATTATTACGATGGTTTTTCTCTAGGTTCTAGGTTTCACAATAAGGGAATTAAAATGCAAAAATTTACTTTTGAGCTTATGCCAGAGTATTCAACTAATCAGGAAACAATTGTTGGATTGATTAAAGGTCAACTTAATTTGTTTAATGAAAAAAGCAAAAATTATCGTACCCAAATTAATCTCTATGCAAGCAGTTATCATTACAAGTTAAATTCAAGGTATAGAGTAATAGTCCCTGGAATATCAACTTTTATAAGAACTCCTGAGTTCAGATCAAACAAAGGACAGGCTTTTAGTTTATTTTATTATAGTGTCTTTAGAGAAAATCTAAATGACTCTGAAATAAATCCAAATTATAACATATTAAGTGCAAAATATTTGTATTCTAATAAAACAGCAATTAAACATTTCACAATTAAAAGTAATTTTGAGACATCTAAAGGATTTGGTAAAATAGATTTTACGACTGATTACAGAAAACTCTTCCCAAGTGGGCGACAAATTAGTGGTCGATTATTTATAGGTAAATTTCTATGGCATAATAGAACTGATACTAGTTATTTTGATTATAATCTCAACAGGCCTACTGACTATCTATTCAATTATAATTATTTCGGCAGGTCTGAAGAGCAAGGAGTTTTTAGTCAACAATTTGTAATGGCAGAAGGTGGATTTAAATCAAAATTTGAAACCTCTTCAGCCAATGACTATATCATTTCTACAAACTTTACAGTTGGACTATGGAAGTTTGTTGAATTATACTCTGATTTAGGAGTTATAAAAAATTTAGGGTCATCATCAAAAGGTTTTTTTGACTCCGGTATAGGATTAAATTTCATACCTGATTATCTTCAACTTTACTTTCCTTTTTACTCATCAAATGGTTGGCAAATTAATGGCAAAAGTTATGAAGAGAAAATAAGATTTGTTTTATCTATCGATCCTGATCAATTAATGTCTCTTTTTTCAAGAAGGTGGTTTTAATTATANAAAAATTCATTTCCGTATTTATTTTAATCATTTTTATAAAATATTGTAAATTTGTCCCCCCCTATGAAGCCTAATATTAAGGAACTTAATGCTATTATAAGCTTTGAAAATTACAAAAAAAAAGTAATTCAAGATTATAAACTAGTTGTATTAAGTAGGCAATGTAGCATTTTAGGTCGTAGAGAAGTTTTAAATGGTAAAGGAAAATTTGGAATTTTTGGCGATGGCAAAGAATTGCCTCAAGTGGTTTTAAATCATTTTTTTCAAAAAGGCGATTATCGAGCAGGTTATTATCGTGATCAAACCCTTTTAATGGCTCAGGGCCTGCTAGATACAGATAAATTTTTTGCTGCACTTTATGGGCATCCGGATTTGAAGTACGAGACAATGTCTGGAGGTCGTCAAATGGGAGCTCATTTTATGACTAGTAATATAGATCCAAACGGTAATTGGATTTCACAAAAGGATATATTCAATCATAGTGCAGATTTGTCACCAACTGCATCGCAAATGCCTAGATTAGTTGGATTAGCTCAAGCATCAAAGATTTATAGAAACCTTAATATAAAGGACCCCTCTAACTTTTCCTCAAATGGAAATGAAATCGCCTGGGGTACTATTGGAAATGCTAGTACTAGTGAGGGAGTCTTTTTTGAGGCTATAAATGCCGCCGGCGTGCTTCAGATTCCAATGATTATCAGTGTGTGGGATGATGGTTATGGAATTTCTGTTGACAATAAACTTCAAACGACAAAAGAAAGTATTTCTGAAATCCTAAAAGGGTTTCAAAGAGATGAT
>NZZH01000018.1 GCA_002702405.1 Flavobacteriaceae bacterium
AACAACCAGAGCCGGAACCTGAACCAGAACCAGAACCAGAGCCGGAACCAGAACCAGAGCCTGAACCAGAGCCTGAGCCAGAACCAGAACCGGAATCAGAACCTGAACCAGAGCCGGAANCAGANCCAGAGCCNGANCCAGANCCTGANCCAGAACNAGAGCCAGAACCAGAACCAGANCCNGAACCAGAACCNGANCCAGAACCAGAGCCAGAACCTGAGTCAGAAGTAGAATTAATTGATCCTAAAGCGAGGCTGCAAAAAGGTTTAGAAAAAACAAAAAAATCTTTTTTTNCAAAATTAGGACGTGCCCTTTTAGGAAAAAGTAAGGTAGATGTTGATGTATTAGATAATTTAGAAGAGGTTCTTATAACTTCTGATGTCGGCGTTGAAACAACACTTGAAATCATAGAAAATATTGAAAAAAGGGTTTCCAAAGATAAGTTTTTAGGAACAAAAGAACTTAATGGTATTTTAAAAGAAGAGATATATTCAATGCTTCTAGAGCAAAATTCAAATATTAGTCCAAACAAAGCCTCTCTTCTTCCATTTTCACCATATGTAATAATGGTTGTAGGAGTAAATGGCGTTGGAAAGACAACCACTATCGGAAAGCTGGCACATAGATTTAAAAAACTAAACAAAAAAGTTCTGTTGGGAGCATCTGATACATTTAGAGCTGCAGCAATTGATCAATTAGAGATTTGGGCAAAGCGAGTTGGTGTAGAAATAGTTAAGCAGAAAATGGGAAGTGATCCAGCATCTGTAGCTTTTGACACGCTTAAATCAGCAAAGGCTAACAATTTTGATGTNGTTATAATTGATACGGCAGGAAGATTACACAATAAAATTAATTTAATGAATGAACTTTCTAAGATAAAAAGAGTTATGGATAAAGTAATACCAGAAGCTCCCCACGAGGTTTTACTCATATTGGATGGTTCAACAGGACAGAACGCATTTGAGCAAGCTAAGCAATTTATAGCAGCTACTGAGGTTTCATCATTAGCAATAACAAAATTAGATGGAAGTGCCAAAGGAGGAGTTGTAATAGGTATTTCATATCAATTTAAGATTCCTGTCAAATTTATTGGCGTTGGTGAAAAAATGGAGGACCTTCAGGTTTTTGAACCTAAAACTTTTGTAGATTCTTTTTTTAGTTAAATAGCTTAAACCATTTTTTTTGTAGATCATTTATGAGAACAAAAACTTTAAAAAAAAATATCATTAATGTAATTACTTTAGGATGTTCCAAAAATCTATTTGATTCTGAGGTATTAATGGGTCAACTCAAGGCTAATAATAAAAAAGTGGTTCATCAAAAGAAAGGCAATATTGTTGTTATTAATACATGTGGTTTTATTAAAAATGCTAAGGAAGAATCAATTAATGTAATTCTGGAACAAATAGAAAACAAAAAAAGAGGAGAAATAGATCAAATTTTTGTTACTGGCTGTTTAAGTGAGCGATATAAATCTGATTTAGAAAGAGAAATGCCAGAAGTAGATGCTTATTTTGGGACAACAAATCTTCCTGAATTAGTAAAGGTTCTTGAAGCTGATTATAAACATGAATTACTAGGTGAAAGATTAATTACAACTCCTAAAAGCTATGCTTACTTAAAAGTCTCTGAAGGATGTGATAGACCTTGTTCATTTTGTGCAATTCCTATTATGAGAGGAAATCATCGATCATATAGTATAGAAGACCTAGTAGATCACTCTAAAAGATTAGCTAATCAGGGAATTAAAGAAATAATATTAATAGCTCAAGACCTAACATATTATGGAATAGATAATTATGGAAAAAGAAAACTTGCAGACCTTCTTAGAGCTTTGGTAAAGGTTGAAGGTATAGAATGGATAAGACTACATTATGCTTTTCCAACAGGATTCCCCCTTGAAATAATTAATGTTATGAAACAAGAGCCTAAAATATGTAATTATTTGGATATTCCCTTACAGCATGCCTCTAATAAAATATTGAAATCTATGAGAAGAGGTACTACTGAAGAAAAAATGACTGATCTGATTCTTTCTATTAGATCTATTCTGCCAGAAATAGCAATTAGATCTACTTTCATTCTCGGTTACCCTGGTGAAACAAATAAAGACTTTGAGATATTAAAAAATTGGGTTAAAAAAATGCGCTTTGAAAGGTTAGGCTGTTTTACCTATAGCCATGAAGAAAACACTCACTCTTATAATCTTAGCGACGATGTCCCTCAAGAGATAAAACAGAAAAGGGCAAATGAAATAATGAATATTCAGGCTCAAATTTCATGGGAGCTTAATCAGCAGAAAATAAATGACGTTTATAAATGTATAATAGACAGGAAGAGAGGAGATCATTTTATTGCTAGAACCTCATTTGATTCTCCAGATGTTGATAATGAAGTTCTTATTAATGCAAATAAATATTATTTAAAAATAGGTGAATTTCTACCCGTAAAAATTGTTAAAGCTTATGATTTTGATCTTCATGGTGTTCCCGTATCTTTGTAAAAAAAGATAATTTTGAAAAAGTTTGGCATTTCATATTCTAAGACTGGATACTTCTCCAATATAGTTTGTGATTATATTGATAATAAAAAATCTTTAAATTATTTTTTTAACTCATTGCCATCTTATAAAAATATATATGATCAGACTGCTTTAAAAGGGAAAGATTTTTCAATTGAATTCCGTAAAACTTTAGTTAACTCAATTAAAAATCAATATTTAGGTATTGATTTAAGTAAGGAAGTCAAAACTAATCTGGATTTATTATCGAGCAAATCAACCTTTACCATAACCACAGGACATCAATTAAACATAATGACAGGGCCACTTTATTTTGTTTATAAGATTATAACTGCTGTAAAACTTTCAATGGAGTTAAATAAAAAATATAGTAAAGTAAAATTTGTTCCTGTTTATTGGATGGCAAGTGAAGATCATGATTTTGAAGAGATTAGTTGTTTTACTCATAAAGGAAAAAACTTTAAATGGGGNAAAAAAAACGATTCTTCACCGGTAGGAAATATTGTAACAGATGATTTAAATAAAATGTTGAATTTATTTGAAAAGGAATTGGGAGATAGTCCTAACGCCAAACAACTAAAGAAATTGATAAAACTTAGTTATAGATCTGGAAAAAATTTATCTCAGGCAACTAGAGCTTTTGTAAATTATCTTTTTGGAAGATTTGGCCTTATANTTTTAGATGGAAATGATAAAAATTTGAAAAAAAAATTTGTTCCACATTTTCAAGAAGAAATAGTTAAAAAAACTTGCTATAAATATGTTAAGAAACAGATTAAAAAAATTAAGGAAAAATATGATTCCAAATATAAACCTCAAATTAATCCTAGAGAGATAAATTTGTTTCATATTGCAAATGGTAAAAGGTTAAGGATAGTAGACGATAATTCTCAAAGTAATGGGGATAAAGTTATTTTTTACACTGATGATCTTATTAATGAAATAAATAAATTTCCAGAAAGGTTATCCCCTAATGCATTAATGCGGCCTCTTTATCAGGAAGTAATTTTACCAAATGTTGCATATGTTGGGGGACAGGCAGAATTGGCATATTGGTTTCAATTAAAAGCATTGTTTGATTTTAAAAATGTCCTTTTCCCTATACTTTGTTTAAGAAATTCTTCAGTTTTAATTGATAAGAAGAGTTTAATCAAGGCGAAAAAATTAGGTCTAGAAAACGAAGATTTTTTTTTAAAAAAGGAAGTTTTAACCGAGAAAAGAGTTTTTCAAAACAGTAAAATTAATTTTGACTTATCCTTTTTGAAAAAAAAACTTATTGATCAATTTAATACTTTAGAAAAGATTGCATCAAAAACTNACNCTTCTTTTTTAGGAGCCGTATCTGCTCAAAAGAAAAAACAATTAAACGGAATTGAAAAATTAGAGAAAAGATTGATNAAAGCNGAGAAAAGAAAATTTGCTGATGAATTGNAACGAATATATATTCTGCGNGAGAGTTTTTTNCCTGATTCAAATTTGCAAGAAAGAATCGAAAATTTCACTTCATTTTATTTAGAATTAGGAGATGATTTTTTTGACTTACTTTTAAATTCTTTTGAACCAATTAATCATAAGTTTACTTTCATAGAAGTTTAGTTCCCTAAAATTAATTTCAAGTATTTATATAGACACTTGAATTAATTGTATTTTTGAAAGATGAATAGCAAGGTCTTAATTTTAGATTTTGGCTCACAATACACTCAACTTATTGCAAGAAGAGTTCGTGAACTTTTTATTTATTGTGAAATATATCCCTACAATAATTTACCAAAAAATCTAGATGAATTTAATGCTGTCATATTATCTGGTTCTCCTTTTTCAGTTAGATCAAAAATGGCTCCTCATCCAAATTTAGAAAAAATAAAGGGTGCATTACCACTTTTGTCAATTTGCTATGGAGCACAATATTTGGCTCATTTTTACGGAGGCAATGTTAAGTCTTCTAATACTAGAGAATATGGTAGAGCTAATTTATCCAATATAAATTCAGAAGATACTTTTTTTAAAAATGTCCCTCTAAATACTCAAGTATGGATGAGTCATGGTGACACAATTGAAAAATTACCTGAAAATTCAGTTTTATTAGCTAGTACTCAAAATATTGAAAATGCTGCTTTTAGAATCAAAGATGAAATAACCTATGGAATTCAGTTCCATCCAGAAGTTTATCATTCTATACATGGCAAGATAATTTTAGAGAATTTTTTGGTAGATATCTCTCAACTAACTCAAGACTGGACCCCTGATTCTTTTGTTCAAATGACTGTAAATGATCTAAGAAACAAAATTGGAAAAGAAAGAGTTGTTTTAGGTTTGTCAGGAGGAGTAGATTCGACTGTTGCCGCTTTTTTGTTAGATAAAGCTGTTGGAAAAAATTTAACTTGTCTTTTCATAAACAATGGACTTTTAAGAAAAGATGAATATTCAGAAGTTTTAAATCAGTATAAGGGAATGGGGCTAAATGTTAAAGGAATAGATGCCTCATCCAAGTTCATTTCTGAACTCACTAATGTTTCAGACCCAGAGGAAAAGCGAAAAATAATTGGTAAAATTTTCATTGATGTTTTTGATGATGAGGCAAAGTCTTTAGATAAAGTAAAGTGGCTTGCTCAAGGAACGATTTATCCAGATGTAATAGAATCAATTTCAGTTAGCGGTCCATCAGNAACTATAAAGTCTCATCATAATGTAGGCGGATTACCAGATTTNATGAGACTTAAACTTGTTGAGCCTTTAAATATGTTGTTCAAAGATGAAGTTAGAAGAGTTGGATCTGCTTTGGGTATTAATNCTAATATTTTAAAAAGGCATCCATTTCCTGGTCCAGGACTNGCAATAAGAATTTTAGGAGAGATAACTAAAGAAAAAATTGAAATGTTGCAAAAGGCNGATCATATTTATATTAATGGATTAAAATCATGGAATCTATATGATAAAGTATGGCAAGCTGCAACAATTTTACTTCCNATAAATAGTGTCGGAGTTATGGGAGATGAAAGAACTTATGAAAAATGTATAGTACTTCGAGCGGTTCAATCAACTGATGGAATGACAGCAGATTGGGTAGATTTGCCAAATAAATTTTTACAAGAAATTTCAAATGAAATAATTAATAAAGTTAAAGGCATTAATAGAGTAGTTTATGATATTAGTTCCAAACCACCTTCAACTATTGAATGGGAATAAACTAAATAGCATCAAAAACTAAGTACTACATATTATGAAATGGTTTTTTATTTATTTAATAATTTTTTCTTTTGGATATCCCGAGAGGATCAAATTAAATGTAGAAATTAACGGAATAAAAAAATCTGGCAAGTTATTCCTTGCAGTTTATGATGATCCAGTAGTTTTTGAGTCAAATAAATCTAAAGAATTTAAAATTAAAACAAATGTAATAGCTGAATTAATTGAGGATACAAAAATTGGTGTTTATAGAAAATCAATTTATTTGCCAGTTGGAGTTTATGCAGTAAGTTTTTATATCGATAGTAATAATAATCAAAAATTGGACTTTAATTTTTTTGGTGTTCCTATAGAGCAGTATGGTTTTTCAAATAATGCTATTGGTTTTTTTGGATCACCAAGTTTTGATCAAGCTTCATTTAGAATTGACAAAGAAATTAAAATAACTATAAAGGCCAGATAGATATTTATTAATTTAGATTCATTCAAAAAAATATGAGATTTTTTTTAATTTTTTTTACTTTTTTAATTGCGTCGTTGTCATTTCTTTCATCACAAGAAAAAAATCAACCTGAAACCTTCATTTCTCATAAGGNTAAAAAGAAAGAAACTTTATATTCAATTTCNAGGTTATATGATTTGAATATAGAACAAGTCATGGAATATAATCCTATTCTTTCNAGAAGAGGTCTTAGAAAAAGAATGATTTTAAAAATTCCAGTTTTTAAAAAAAAGGAATTGGTATCAGAAGAAATTCCTGATCATAATATTATAATATACAAGGTTAAGCCAAAAGACACAAAATGGCGAATAGCCTATAATAACAATATTACAATTCAGGAACTAGAAAAAATGAATCCAGTTATAAAGAAAGGTCTTAAAATTGATCAGAAAATTAAAATTCCAAAATCTGATAAAATGAATTTATCAAATTTGATAGACAGTAATTTTAATTACTATACGGTTAAACAGGGGGAGGGATATTATAGAATTCAAAAAAAATTAGGGGTTAGTAAAAAAATTTTAGATTCTCTTAATCCTATTCTTTTGGAACAGGGATTATTAAACGGGATGGTTTTAAAATTACCCCTTGCATATACTGGTGATTTAAAAATCAAGAATGATCTTCTTGTAGAAAAAACATCTTTAATTGATTCTATAAATGGAAATAGTGAAATAAATATATCTGTTTTACTTCCATTTAGAGCTTCAGAAATAGAGTTTGATTCTATTGATGAGACACGTAAAATTTTGTCTGAAAGAAATTTACACACTATTTCTAGTGATTTTTATTCTGGAATTATTTTAGCTTCAGAAGATTTAAGCAAATACGGTATTTCAAGCAAGTTATCTATATATGATACTGAAAATAAGAAATCAAAAATTGATAAAATTTTAAATGAAATCAACCCCGATAGTTGTCAAATTATTATTGGCCCCTTAATTCCTGACAATTTTAATTACATTTCCTCAAAAGAAAAATTTTTTGATTTACCTAAAGTAGCTCCTCTATCAACAAGGGATGTTGTAATAAGAAATTCTGTTTATCAGTCAGTTACCCCTAAAGAGCTCTTGAGAAACAAGATGATTGATTATTTAGATAAGAATCTAGATCAAGATGATAATATTGTAATTGTTGCTGATTCTATTAATCGTGACATTGAGTACATCTTAAAAGATATTTTTCCTTCATCTATTATTTTACGTCCTGAAAAAAACGGTTATTTATTACCCGAACTTGTTGATTCATTGCTTGTTGATTCTCTTCCAAATAAAATAATCTTAGAAAGTGATAATTTTTCATTAATATCAAGTGTTAGTGCACAAATGAGTGCTCAGATTTCTGATTTGAGAAAGGTCCAACTTTTTACTACATATCGTGGAAATGTTTATGAAAATGAAAATTTATCAAGAAAACATCTAGGAGACCTTGGTTTTACATTTACTTCGGGGCACCATCCCTTAAGCAAATTTGAATTTAATACTTTTCAAGAAAGGTATATCAAGTTTTTTGGAAAACCACCAAATAGAGAAGCAATTAGAGCATATGATTTAACTTTAGATCTTGTTTTGAGGATTGTTTATGCAGGTAAATTAAATAGTTCCACTGAAAATATTGAGGAAACTGAATATCAAGAAAATAGATTTTGGTATAAAAAAATAGAAAAAAACGGTTTTGTAAATACAGCTTTTTATTTGCTTAGACACAAACAATATGACATATACGAAATAAAGAAATAAATAAAAAATCGTTTAATTTAGTTAAGATTTTGTAAATTTGAGTCCGGTCATTAAATTCATATCTGCCGGATGTCAAGCGTTAAATATATCTTTGTTACAGGTGGTGTTGCTTCTTCTCTTGGGAAGGGAATAGTTTCAGCATCTCTTGCTAAGCTTCTACAGTCTCAAGATTTTAGAGTAACAATTCAAAAGTTTGACCCATATATTAATGTTGATCCTGGTACATTAAATCCATATGAGCATGGTGAATGTTTTGTAACTGATGATGGCGCTGAAACAGATTTAGATCTTGGTCACTATGAAAGATTTTTAAATGTTAAAACCTCACAAGCAAATAATGTTACAACNGGACGAATCTATCAAACTGTAATTGAAAAAGAAAGAAAAGGAGATTTTTTAGGAAAAACAGTTCAAGTTATACCTCATATCACAAATGAGATAAAAGAGCGTATGCAAATACTTGGGGGAACAGGAGATTATGATATAATAATTACTGAGATAGGAGGTACTGTTGGAGATATAGAATCACTTCCTTATATCGAGTCTGTTCGACAAATAGTATATGAGCTTGGAGATAATAATTCCATGGTAATTCATCTTACTCTAATCCCATTTCTTTCGGCTACTGGAGAACTTAAGACAAAACCAACTCAGCATTCAGTTAAAACTTTAATGGAGAGCGGGATCAAAGCAGATGTTATTGTCTGTAGAACTGAAAATGATCTTTCAAATGATTTGAAAGATAAAATTGCACTTTTTTGTAATGTAAGAAGAGAAGCTGTAATTCAATCTATCGATGTAGATACAATTTATGATGTCCCTATAAAAATGTTAGAGGAAGGATTAAATAAGGTTGTAATTAAGAAATTGAATTTAAAACCTGATTGTGAGCCGAATTTAGAACAGTGGAAATCATTTTTAAAAAAATATAAAAACCCTAAAAAATCTATNGATATAGCTCTAGTTGGGAAGTATGTTGANCTCCAAGATTCTTACAAGTCAATATTAGAGTCTTTAATTCATGCTGGAGCACANAATGAGGTAGAAGTTAAAGTTAAAAGTGTACATTCAGAACATTTAGAAAAAGAAAAAAGTATTGACTTACTTGATGGTTTNAATGGAATAATTGTTGCACCTGGTTTTGGAGAAAGAGGAATAGAAGGNAAAATAAAAGCAATAACATTTGCTCGTGAAAAAAANATTCCTTTTTTTGGAATTTGTNTAGGAATGCAAATGGCTGTTATTGAATATGCCAGGAATGTATTNAATTTTAGNGAGGCTAATTCNACTGAAATTAATNAAAAAAGTAAATACCCAGTTATTGATTTGATGGAAGATCAAAAACGATTAAAGATAAAGGGGGGAACGATGCGTTTAGGTNCTTGGGATTGCAANTTAGAAAAAGNTAGTATGGTNAGGNGAATCTATAAAAAAGAAATTATTTCTGAAAGACATCGTCATAGGTTTGAGTTTAATAATTCTTATAAAAATANAATCCTTGATGGTGATCTAAAGTCTGTAGGTGTTAATCCAGAAACTGGTCTAGTTGAAATAATTGAAAAATTAAACCATCCGTGGTTTATTGGAGTGCAATTTCATCCCGAATATAAGAGTACAGTTTCTAATCCGCATCCTCTATTTGTTTCTTTTATAAAAGCATCGATGAACATTATAAAAACTAAATAAAATTTTTTAATGGAAGAAAAAAAATTTGATCCTTATCAATTCACAGGTGTTTTTTTGATAGCATTAATTTTAACTTGGATGCTTTTCAATAATGATAACACTCAAGAAACATCTGAAAGTAAGCAGATGTCAAATAATACCTCTGAAGCTTCTAATCCTGAAACTTTACCCTTAAATAGTAGTGAAGATTCTGTTTTAAATCCTGATAACGATCAGCTTTTTGGTGTTTTTGGTAGGCTTATGGAAGATAAGAAATCAGAAGTTCAGATTTTAGAAAATGAAAATCTACACATAGAAATAGACCCAAAAGGAGGGCTATTAAAAAGAGTTTGGTTAAAAGGTTTTAAAAATTATCTTGATGAACCCTTAAATTTAATTTATGAAAACAATAATTTTTTCAACCTGAGTTTTTCCACATTAGATGGCAGAATTCTTAACAGTAAAGATTTTTACTTTAGTACAAGCTTCAATTCTATTAATGANAAACAAATACTNTCNTTNAAATCTAAAATTTCNGATNNNGAATTNNTNGANNTNNTTNATTCTATTGACCCTAAAACTTATTTAATTGACTTTTCTATAAGATCAAANGGCATGTCTTCTTNTATAGACTCCAANGAAAANCCNNTAATTGAAATTAAAAATAGAGTTTNTAGNAATTCAAAAAGTATNAATTATGAAAANATGTANACTGAGTTAACTTATGGATATGAAGAGGATAAGATTGACTATTTATCAGCCACAGGNGAAGATGAAGAAGTTGAAAATCAAGTNAGGTGGATTTCTTTTAGACAACATTTTTTTAGTGCAATTTTAATTCCTAAAAAAAAGATATCTGAAGTAAGTTTTTCTTCNAATAATTTAGCTGANAATGATGATTTNGGTCAGCGCTTTACTAAAGATTTTTCAATTTCATTTCCAATTAAATACTCTTCTGGTAATTTTGACTCTCAGTTTGAATATTATTTTGGNCCTAGTGATCACCAAATNTTAAAATCTTATGACAGAGANCTAGAATCATCAGTTTCTCTTGGCTGGGGAATTTTTGGATGGATTAACAAGTTTATTTTTTTACCACTTTTTGGTTTTTTGTCTTCCTTTTTNCCTTATGGAATATCAATTATAGTAATGACAATCATTGCCCGTTTAGCAATGTCTCCTGTTACATATAAGTCCTATGTTTCTCAGGTAAAGATGAAAATTCTTCGTCCGGAGATTGAAGAAATAAACAANAAATTTAAAGATGATGCCATTAAACGTCAACAAGA
Source organism: Flavobacteriaceae bacterium (assembly GCA_002702405.1). The sequence goes on from NZZH01000018.1 coordinate 10,903, forward strand.
AACAATGAGTCTTTACAGTCAAGCCGGCGCAAATCCCATGTCAGGATGTATCCCTGCTTTAATTCAGCTTCCTGTTTTTTACTCTTTATTTGTTTTTTTTCCAATAGCATTCGAACTTCGTCAAAAAAGTTTTCTTTGGGCGGATGATCTTTCATCTTATGATGTAATAGTTGAATTACCATTTTATTTCCCTCTCTATGGAGATCATATTAGTTTNTTTCCAATTCTTGCATCGGTTGCTATTTTTATATACACAAAAATGACTATGGGTCAGCAAACAATGCCTCAACAACCTGGGATGCCTAATATGAAAATCATTATGTATTTAATGCCATTAATGATGCTTTTCTTTTTCAATAATTATTCAAGTGGCCTNAGCCTATATTATTTTGTTTCAAATTTATTGACTATACTCTTAATGCTAGTTATCAAGAATTATATTATTAATAATGATAAAATACATGCTCAAATAGAGGAAAATAAAAAAAGACCAAAGAAAAAATCTGGATTTGCTGCGAGGCTTCAGAAAGCTATGGAAGAAGCAGAAAAGCAAAAGAAATCAAGAAACAAAAGATTTTAATACTCTCTTTAATAAACTATTATGAGTAAAAAGAAAGTTGTTGTGGCTCTTTCAGGAGGAGTAGACTCAAGTGTCTCAGCCTATTTGCTTAAAAAAAAAGGATATGATGTGATTGGTTTATTTATGAAGAATTGGCATGATGAATCAGTTACGATTTCAAATGAATGTCCTTGGCTTCAAGATAGCAATGATGCAATGCTAATTGCACAAAAATTAAAGATTCCTTTTCAAACAATTGATCTAAGCGATGAATATAAAAATAGAATAGTAGACTACATGTTTGCTGAATATAAAAAGGGAAGAACTCCTAACCCTGATATTATTTGCAACAGAGAGATCAAATTTGATGTTTTTCTAAAAATAGCTTTGTCTATGAATGCTGACTATGTTGCGACTGGACATTATTGTCAAAAAGAATCTTTTAAAAATTCTAATGGAGAGCATGTAAATAGATTACTTAGTGGGGTTGATAAAACAAAAGATCAATCATATTTTTTATGCCAAATTAATCAGTTTCAGCTTCAAAAAGTAATATTTCCAATAGGAGGTCTCAAGAAAAATGAGGTCAGGAAAATTGCTAAAGATGTAGGATTGGTTACTGCTGATAAAAGAGATTCCCAAGGGCTTTGTTTTATAGGGAAAATAAGTCTTCCAGAATTTTTAAGCCAAAAATTAAAACCAAAAGAAGGTAAAATCATTCAAATCAAAGATGAATTGAATAAGTTAACTAAGGATTCATATAGTAAAAACCTTGATTTAAAATCACTTAATGAAGTATCAAAGAGAAGAAGGTACAAAATAATTGAAGGCGAATTAATAGGAACTCATAAAGGGGCTCATTTCTTTACTATTGGTCAAAGGAAAGGGCTTTCTGTTGGAGGTCATTCTCAACCACTTTTTGTTATTGATACTGATATTAAAAATAATATAATCTATGTTGGCGAAGGGAAAAATCATAAAGGTTTGTTTAGAAAAGCCTTAAAGATTAAAACAGGTAGTGAGAAATGGATTCGTTCTGATTTAAAAATAGATTTTGATCAGAGAATGGATGTTTTGGTTAGAATAAGATATCGTCAACCTCTTCAAGAAGCAATTATTTATAATAAAAAAGAAGGTTTTTTTATTGTTTTTAAAAATTATCAATCTTCTATAACTTCAGGACAATTTGCCGCTTGGTATCTTGGTGAAGAGCTTATTGGATCTGGAGTAATAAATTAGCTATTGTTTTTATCGGGAAATTCTATTTTTATTTGGTTTCTTAAGAGATCTTTGAAGGTTTCCCTTTTTCGAATTAGATAAGATTTATCCTCTATTATTAATACTTCGGCAGGGCGATATCTTGAATTATAATTGCTTGACATATTGAAACAATAAGCGCCTGAGTTTTTAAATAACAGATAATCATCTTCAGAGATCTCAGATATTTTTCTATTATTACCAAATGTATCCGTCTCACATATATAACCTACGATTGAATAAAATCTTTTTTTTCCTTTTGGGTTTGAGATGTTTTCAATCTCATGATGTGATCCATATAGCATAGGTCGTATCAAATGATTGAAACCACTATCGATATGAGCAAAAACAGTCGAAGTGGTTTGCTTTATAGCATTAACTTTAGCAATAAAGTAGCCTGCTTGGCTAACTAAAAATTTTCCTGGCTCAAAAACTAGTTCAATTTCTTGGCCATATTCCTTACAAAATGATTTAAATTTTTNAGTTAATTTTAAACCTAGCTCTTCAATATTTGTNTCAACATCTCCCTCGAAATAGGGGACTTTAAATCCGCTTCCAAAGTCAATAAACTCAAGATTTTTAAAATTTTTAGCAGTTTCAAANAAAATTTCAGAGGCATTTAAAAAAACGTCTATATCCAAAATATCACTTCCTGTATGCATATGAATGCCATTTATCTTCATTTTAGTGTTTTTTATAATTCTTAGAATATGAGGGATTTGATGAACTGATATTCCNAATTTTGAATCAATATGGCCAACTGATATTTTATTATTTCCTCCAGCCATTATGTGAGGATTTATTCTNANGCAAACTGGTTTTTTTGGATGTTTAGCTCCAAATTGTTCCAACAAAGAAAGATTGTCAATATTTACCCTGACACCCATGGACGAAACCTCTTCTATTTCNTCTAGTGAAACACCNTTTGGAGTATAAATTATCATATCTGGANNAAACCCTGCCTTTATGCCTAATTTTACTTCTTGAACTGATACAGTATCAAGACCGGCTCCAAGTGATTGGATGTAGCTTAAAACAGAAATATTTGATAGAGCTTTTGCAGCATAGCAGATCCTAAGAGATTTTATTTTTGAAAATGATGAGACTAGTCTTTTGTATTGAGCAGAAATTATATTTGCATCATAAATGTATATTGGAGAACCGTATTTATTTGCNATATTGATTAAAAAATTTTCTTTCAACTTCGTAGCTATTTTGGGTGTAAATTTAATATTTAAAGACGATCTTAAAGTAAATTAATGCTATTTTTAATAAAATAAAACAATTTGTTATAAATGACACAAATATAGCTTTCCATTCATATGTTTTTTTGTGATGATTTATTACTTTTGAGAAGAAACTATCTTTTATGAATGTACATGAATATCAAGCAAAGGAAATTTTAGCTAAGTCAGGAGTTTCTGTTCAAAGAGGCATAACAGCTTCTGATAAAGATCAAGCTGTGAATGCTGCTATTAAATTAACTGAAGAAACAGGAACAAAAATTCACGTTATAAAGGCTCAAGTTCATGCAGGAGGAAGGGGCAAAGGAGGTGGAATTAAATTAGCTAAAAGTATAGAAGAAGTAAAATCTATTTCAGATAAAATAATTGGAATGAACCTTGTAACCCCTCAAACTCCTCCAGAGGGAAAAAAAGTTAATTTAGTTTTAATTGCAGAGGATGTTTATTATCCTGGAGATAGTGATACTGAGGAATTTTATGTTTCGGTCTTGTTGAATCGATCAACTGGAAAAAATATGATCATGTATTCGCCTGAGGGAGGTATGGATATTGAAACAGTTGCAGAAAAAACACCTCATCTTATCTATACTGAGGAAATAGACCCTAATTATGGCTTGCTGCCTTTTCAAAGTAGAAATATTGCTTTTAATCTTGGNCTTTCTGGGATTGCTTTTAAAGAGATGACTAAATTCATTATTTCTCTTTATAATTCATACGTAAAATCCGATGCTACTCTTTTTGAAATTAACCCTGTTTTAAAAACGTCTGATGAGAAGATAATTGCGGTTGACGCAAAGATGACATTAGATGATAATGCTTTATTTCGTCATAAAGAATATGAGGCCTTAAGAGATTTNAATGAAGAAAATCCGATTGAAATTGAAGCTAAAGAAGTTGGNTTGAACTATGTTGATTTGGATGGAAATGTTGGCTGTATGGTTAATGGAGCAGGCTTAGCAATGGCCACAATGGATCTTATTAAGCAATCCGGGGGGTCACCTGCAAATTTTTTAGATGTTGGCGGAACAGCAGATGCTGAAAGAGTTGAAACNGGTTTTAGGTTAATCCTAAAAGATCCAGCTGTTAAGGCTATTTTAGTTAATATCTTTGGAGGAATTGTAAGGTGTGACAGGGTTGCGAACGGGATAATAGAAGCNTATAAAAACATGGGAGATGAAATAAAAGTTCCAATCATTGTTAGGTTACAAGGAACTAATTCTGACCTTGCTAAAGATCTAATTGAAAAATCTAACCTTAACGTCATTGCTGCAANTGCATTTAGTGAGGCTGCGGAAAAAGTTCAAAACGTCTTAGAATAAGACAANTTGTCATANATTTTCTAGAATTTNACGACTTTTTGTCATTTAATTATAACTGGTACTGGTTTTGATTATTATCTAGTAAAAGTTTAATTTAAAATTTTTATTATGAATTTAATTGAAAGAAAAACATCGTTATTTCCATCCATTTTGGATGATTTTTTTGGAATAAATAATTTTGACATTTTTAATGCAAATAATTTTGTTCCCGCTGTAAATATCAACGAGAGAGAAACTTCGTATGAATTAAATATGGCAATTCCAGGAAAAACAAAAAAAGATTTTATAATTGAATTTGAGAATGATATTTTATCGATCTCAGGTGGAAATACTGAAAAGAACAAGTCTNAAAACATTCAGTCTTTTCCTTTGCATGAATTTAATTATAATGAATTTAANCGTTCNTTTAAAATTCCTAAAATTGTTGAAATTGATAAGATTTCTGCAAAATATTTGAATGGAGTTTTGCAAATANTTTTACCTAAACTAAAGGAANCTGTTANGNCTTCTAAAAAAANAATTAAAATTAGTTAAGNNTANANANATTAAAAAATGGTGCTTTTTAGGCACCATTTTTTTTTCTTTTTATCAATTCTGACAACAAATCTCTAAGATTCGCAGCTTCTATAAAATCAAGATCTAATGCTGCANTTTCCATTTTTTTTCTAACATTTTTAATTTGCCTCTCAACCTCTTCTTTATTTAAGTCTTTAATTTTAGATTTTAGATTATCATCTAAGTCAATCCNATTTTTATAATCATTATTCNAGTTTTTTTCTAATGGATTTTTTATCGATTTTTTTATTGCTTTTGGGGTAATATTATTNATATNATTATAANTTATTTGTTTTTCTCTTCTGAAGTTAGTCTCATCAATAGTTTTTTTCATACTATTTGTAATTTTATCAGCATACATTATTGCTTTTCCATTTATATTTCTTGCAGCTCTTCCTATNGTTTGNGTTAAAGATCTGTTACTTCNAAGAAAACCTTCTTTATCTGCATCTAATATTGCAACAAGAGAAACTTCGGGTANATCTANTCCCTCTCTTAATAGATTAATACCNATCAANACATCTACTANACCTTTTCTTAATTCTTGCATAATTTCAACCCTNTCNATTGTNTCAATATCACTATGAATATATCTACATCTAATTGATATNTTNAGAAGATATTTTGCTAACTCTTCAGCCATTCTTTTTGTCAAAGTAGTGATTAATACACGTTCATTTTTTTCTGTTCTAAGTTGAATTTCTTCAATTAGGTCATCAATTTGATTTTTTGATGGACGAACTTCAATTTCTGGATCAAGCAACCCAGTTGGTCTAATGATTTGTTCTACTAAAAAGCCTTCTGTTTTTTTTAACTCATAATCTGCAGGGGTTGCACTGACATATAGAACTCTTTGCTGCAATCTTTCAAATTCTTCAAATTTAAGTGGTCTATTATCAAGAGCAGATGGTAAACGAAATCCATATTCAACAAGATTTTCTTTACGACTTCTATCTCCTCCATACATAGCATGAACTTGAGGAATACTGACATGACTTTCATCAATGATCATCATATAATCATCTGGAAAATAATCGATTAAGCAAAAAGGACGACTTCCAGGTTTTCTTCCATCAAGATATCTAGAGTAATTTTCAATGCCCGAACAATAACCAAGCTCTTTGATCATTTCAATATCATATTCGGTTCTTTCTTTTATTCTAGTTGCTTCCAAAGCGGATCCAGTTTTTTCAAAATAATTGATTTGATCAAATAGATCATCTTGAATCTTATTTATTGCACTCTTGATAATATTTGGAGAAGTAACAAAAATTTCAGCAGGGTAGATATCGAGGTTATCAAATCCCTCTATTTTTTTATCGTTTGATTGATCAAAAGAGTTTATTTCTTCAACTTGATTATCATAAAATTCAACTTTATAATATATATCTGAGTATGTAGGAAAAACATCAACTATGTCTCCTTTGACTCTAAAATTACCTCTATCTAAATCGCTTTCTACCCGAGAGTATAGAGCTTGTACTAGATGCTTTAAAAAATTACTTCTTGATAGCGGCTCAGATTTAGAAATTTTCACTACATTATTTTTGAACTCATTGGGATTTCCAATATTTAACGGGCCTGGAAAACCTTTTTTTGTTTTCATAAATTTGATAATTACCTCAATTAAGTCATCAATATAGCAAAATGATCGAGACTGGGATCCATCTCCATAGATTGT
>NZZH01000019.1 GCA_002702405.1 Flavobacteriaceae bacterium
CAATTAAAATCGAATCTGTTGGAGACATTAGATCTGCACCAGCAGTAATTCCAACAAGACCTCCTAAAACACCATTCATGAACATTGTTATATCATAGTTCTTATATAGTAAACTTGCAAAAAAAGCAGCTGAAACACCACCACCAGCAGCAGCTAAACAAGTAGTTACTAATGTAAGGGATGTTAGCGTTGGGTCGGCAGATAAGACTGAACCACCATTAAAACCAAACCATCCTAGCCAAAGTATTAATACTCCAGCAGCCCCTAATGGTAAATTATGTCCTGGCAATGCTCTTGCTTTTCCTTTATCATCAAATTTTCCAATTCTTGCACCCAACATATATACACCAATTAATGCAGCCCATCCACCAACTGAATGAACCAAAGTAGAACCTGCAAAATCATAAAATCCTAGTCCGTCAAGAAATCCACCACCCCATTTCCATGAGCCAACAATAGGATAAACAAGGCCAACGTATAAAATTGCAAAAAGCATAAAACTACTTAGTTTAATTCTTTCTGCAACTGCACCCGATACTATTGTTGCAGCTGTTGCAGCAAACATTCCTTGAAATAGAAAATCTGTCCACCAAGTATATCCACCATCTGCATAACCAAAGTCCATACCACCTTCTGGAGCTGTAATACCAAATCCAGCAAATTTTAAAATCCCCATATCTCCATCTTCAAAGCCCGGATACATAAGATTAAATCCTCCTATACAGTAAATGAGTAATCCTGTAGTAATAACAAAAAAGTTTTTAAATAAAATGTTGATGGTATTTTTTTGACGAGTTAAACCACTTTCTAAAAAAGCAAAACCCATGTGCATAAAAAAGACTAGAAAAGTACAGACCATCATCCATACATTATTAATAGTAAGTATTGTAGTTTCCATAATAAAATTTAATTAAGTGATTTATTTCCTTTTTCTCCAGTTCTAATTCTGTATGCTTCATCTACAGGAAGTACAAAAATTTTCCCATCTCCTATACGATCTGTTGCACCAGAATCAATTATAGCCTTTATAGTTTTATCTACAAATGAATCTGATACAACAATAGATAAGTATCTTCTTTGAATTTCAGATGTGCTATACGTTATTCCTCGGTANACATGACCTTCTTTTTCATTTCCTATTCCCGTAACATCCCAATANCTNAAAAAATTAACTTCTACAGNATGAAGAGCATCTCTNANNTCTTCAAACTTTGATTTTCTNATGATTGCTTCAATTTTTTTCATGATTGTTTTAAATTANAGTGAAAANCCAAAAACNAGNTACATTTGATCTGCAGATGGGTTATAGATTAAATTGCCAGACATTGGCAAAGAAAAATCTTCAGTTATTTTAATTTCTTTTCCATAACTGACAGCAACTTCAATTAACTCAAAATCACCAGAATCAGTATAAAAACCATCTCCCAGACCTAAGGTAAATCCAACTTCTTCACTCAAGGGTACACTTCCAGCTATATATGTGTCACCATCTTCAAAGAAGTATCCACCAGTTAGGCTTACTGGTCCTAATTCTAAACCTAACATACCTTCCCATATACCACTATCGAAATATTTTGTAGTTCCTCCAGTTGTTATATCAGGNAAAATATAATTTGTAATAGTNACTGCAACTGGGCCATATGAAAGTGATGCATATAGATCAAGTTCATCTGCAAGAGAATCATTAGCATATGCTCCCCAGAATCCAACTTCAAATCCAAANTCATCTTCTTCCCCTCCTGTTGCATAAGACATATANGGCTGAATTGATGGACCATTTGAATAAGCACCACCTCTCCAAACATATCTGCTCATAAAATCAGCACCAATATCNACTTGAGCNATCGATTGATTAGCTGAAAATATTGATATTAATGCTATTAAAAATATTTTTAAAGTTTTACTGATTTTTTTCATAACGATATTTTTTAGTTAANAATGNGCCAAATTTAACTATCGANANAAGGANGAAAAGAATATATAAATGATAGATTATTGATTTTTANACAATCTATTTTTTGAGTATTGAAAAAATGAAAGATTCTTTTTTTTTAATACTATAAATTATCAANTTCTTAAATAAATGAAGAATTCAAAATTTATGATGCTAAAAAATATTATATCCTTAAATAAATTATCTTTTCAAAAAGAAAACCTAAATACACCATAATTATCCCNAAAAAAACACTTGNAAAAATNTAGATTAAGGGAATGAAATAATTTTCTGATTTAAAAAGCGAGTAATTTTCAAATGCAAATGCAGAAAATGTAGTAAATCCGCCNCAAATTCCAATTCCCAAAAAGATTATTAAATCAGACCTTGATTCAATTGAAAAACGAAGAGCGTATCCCATTATNAAGCCAATTAAAAAGCATCCTAATAAATTTACAGTAAGGGTTCCCCAGGGGAAAGTGGAATTTTCATTTGGNATTATTTTAATAAGTAGATATCTAGCTANGCTNCCAAAACCACCACCTAAAAAAACCAATATTAATTGTTTCAAAACCAAATACTTATAGATTAATTATTTTGAGTTAATATTTTAATTAAAAAAAGAAGTAAAATCAGGGAAATAAAAACAATTAATATTTTGTAACTCCCCCTGTAATAAGTCTTATTGGCTTTATAATCTTTTTTGTATGATAATATTAAGATTAAAACAAAACTTATAAAAAATATTATTGCAAAGGCTAATTGTCCTTTACTGAACATGGAGTTTTTTTGACTAAATTAGAAAATTATTATAAACTTTATAAAAGACCTATTTATGATTAAAGAAGAATTGAAGCATGTCGAGGATTTTCACAATGCTTTTGGTTTAGGGNTTGCAAAAAAACCGACAATTGATTTATCTCAAGAAACTATTAAGCTAAGGTTTAATCTGATGAAAGAAGAAAATGAAGAATATTATGAAGCAGCAAAAAGAAATGATATGANTGAAGTAGCTGATGCACTNGGCGATATGCTATATATTTTATGTGGGACTATACTTTCACATGGAATGCAAAATAAAATCCATGAGATTTTTGAAGAAATACAGAGAAGTAATATGAGTAAATTAGATGAGGATGGTAAACCAATATATAGAAGTGATGGGAAAGTAATGAAAGGACCAAAATATTTTAAACCAAACATAANGGCCATATTAAAAAATAATTAATTAACAGGATATCTCCAGCCAAAAGGGTCATCAACTANATTGTATTGAATAGANGTTATTTTTNCCTNTAGAATATCAGCAAAAGATTCTTTTANACNACTGATTTCGTATTTTTTGTTTTTNAATTTAAANCCATTTATTGGGCATATAACTACTGCAGTTCCAGCTCCAAAAATTTCTTTTAGTTCTCCTTTTTTATGTNATGATATAATTTCTGCAACTTTAATTGGNCGCACCTCTGTTTTAATATTNAGATTATCAGCTAATTCAATGANACTTTTTCTAGTTACTCCATCTAAAATACGATCATTTAAAGGNCTAGTAATAAGGCTATCATTAATTCTGAAAAAAATATTCATTGTTCCAGCTTCTTCNAGATATTCATGATTATTNGNATCTGTCCAAATTATTTGATTNCACCCTTCTTGTTCNGCTAGAGTCGTGGGGTAGAATTGAGCAGCATAATTACCTGCAGCTTTAGCATAACCTACGCCACCACTAGCAGCTCTACTGTATTTTTCAGAAATTAAAACATNCACTCTGNCTCCATAATAGGATTTGACTGGACAACAAATGATAAAAAATATATATTCTTTTGATGGCGCAGCCTGAAGATTGGGTGAACTAGCAAAAACGAATGGTCGAACGTATAGTGAGTTTCCCATGCCAGGTTTTATCCAACCTGAATCTAATGATAAGAGGTTTGTTAATCCACTAAAAAANAGGTTTTTTGGTAATTCTGGCATATTTAATCTTATTAAAGANTTATTCATTCTTTTGAAGTTTTCTTCTGGACGGAATAGCCATACTTTTTCTTTAGAATCTTTGTAGGCTTTCATTCCTTCAAAAACTGCTTGACCATAGTGAAATGAACTTGTTGAGGGATCTAAACTAAATGAGCCGTATGGTAAAATTTGTGGATTCTTCCANGAATCATCAGAATACTTACACATAAACATATGATCAGAAAAAATAGTTCCAAATGAAAGATTATTAAAATCAACATCTTTGAGTTTAGAATTTTCAGACCTAATTATTTTCATAGTTCAAATATAATTTGCCAAAGTTAATTTTTATTAACAATAAAATACATTTTTTTTTCTCAATGAAAACCAATTTTAACATATCTTGTAAATAGAACTAATTCATGAAAATTTTAATTACAGGGGCTACTGGTCTAATAGGTAATGCAGTTCTTGAAGCTGCTTTAAAAAAAAAATTCAAAGTCAATTACCTGACAAGAGATAAAGATAAAATTAAAAACAGCATAGACTGTAATGGCTTTTACTGGGATGTTAATAATGATTATATCGATTTGAAATGTTTTGAAGGAGTTAATGTGATAATCAATTTAGTTGGGGAAAAGATTTTTCAAAAATGGACAAAGAAAACTAAAAAAGAAATTTTATCAAGTAGAATAAAACCTATTGATCTATTGATGAAGGGTATTAAAAGATCAAATGAAATTGGTATAAGATCCTTTGTTTCAGCATCTGCAATCGGAATTTATCAAAATGATTTTGAAAAGAATTACACTGAGAATGAAACTATTGATCCTCAAAATTTTATTCAAAAAACAGTTTATGAATGGGAAAAAAAATCTATGAGTGTCAGAAAATTAATTCCTCATACCTCAATACTAAGAATTGGTTTAGTCTTGTCAAAAAAAAACGGATATCTGAANGAGACAGATTACCCTATGAAGTTCGGAATCGGAATTCAATTAGGATCGGGCAAGCAATGGCAGAGCTGGATTCACATTGATGATATAGCCAATATATTTNTATTTATTGCTGATACAAATTCTAGAGGAATTTACAATGCTGTTGCTCCAAATCCACTGCCGCAAAAATTATTTTTAAAAAAAATTAGAGTATGTAGTTTTNGAAAATTTATGATAATAAAATTACCTAGCTTGNTATTAAAATNTTTTTTTGGAGAAAGAGCNTATATTCTGCTGGATAGCCAGAGAGTTAGTTCAAAAAAAATTCTTGAGTTAGGATATGAGTTTGCTTATAAAGAAGTTGATGAAGCGTTAAATAATTTGTATAAAAGGAATGACAATTTGACATAATAAATTTTTTGGCAATACTTTTGTNTAANTNTAATNAAAAANGCTATGNCTAATAAAGGTAAATCNAAAANAAATTCTTCTANAAAGAAAAAANCTTCTANTAGTTCTCAGAAAGCTGATGACTTAAAGTTAGAGNTAACTGAAGAGAGGGACAAGTATCTTAGATTATTTGCAGAATTTGAGAATTTTAAAAAAAGAACTGCAAAGGAAAGGTTAGAGCTTTTTAAAACAGCAGGTCAAGATATAATATCATCTCTATTAACAATTTTAGATGACTTTAATCGTGCAGAAAAGCAGTATAAAAAAAATAATTTGACATCTGAAATAGAGGGCTTTTTTTTAATAGGTAATAAATTCAAAGATATTTTAAAAAATAATGATCTTGAAGAGATATTAACTAAGCAAGGAGATGAGTTTGATTCTGAAAAACATGAAGCCATATCTCAACTCCCTGTTAATTCAAAGGAGAAAAAAGGGAAAATAATTGATGTTGTTGAAAAAGGTTACCAACTAGGTGAAAAAATAATACGCTATCCAAAGGTAGTTGTAGGAAAATAAATACTAATGAAAGAAGATTTTTATGAAATTTTGGGAGTTAGTAAATCTGCTAGTTCANCTGAAATAAAAAAAGCATATCGTAAAAAAGCTATAGAATACCACCCAGATAAAAACCCTGNAGATAAAGAAGCGGAAACAAACTTCAAAAAAGCTGCTCAAGCATATGAAGTTTTGAGCGATNCTAAAAAGAGACAGCAATATGATCAATTNGGTCATTCTGCTTTCGANGGTGGAGGATTTGGAAGTGGGGGGATGAACATGGAAGATATTTTTAGTCAATTTGGAGATATTTTTGGAAGTGCATTTGGAGGAGGATTTAGCGGATTTGGAGGTTTTGGTCAAACGCAAAATAGGGCAAGAGGAACTAATTTAAGAATTCGTGTTCAGTTGAGTTTAAATGAAATTTATAATGGTGTAAGTAAAAAGATTAAAGTAAAAAGGAAAGTTCAAGCCTCTGGTGTATCATATNCAACATGTNCTACTTGTAAAGGTACTGGACAAATAGTAAGAGTAAGTAATACAATTTTAGGAAGAATGCAGTCTTCTAGCATTTGTAATATATGTAGTGGTAGTGGTAAAACAATCTTAAATAGGCCTCAGGGTTCAGATTCAAATGGGATGATTTTGAATGAAGAAACAGTTGAAATTAAAATTCCACCAGGCGTTGAAGAGGGTATGCAATTAAAAGTCTCTGGCAAAGGTAATGCTGCGCCAGGTGATGGAATCTCTGGTGATTTATTAGTTTTAATAGAAGAATTATCAGATGAAAAATTTATTCGTGAAGGGAATCATATTCATCATGATTTGTATATAAGTATTTCAGAGGCTGCTTTAGGTGTTTCAAAAGATATTGATTTACTTGAAGGAAAAGTTAGAATAAAGCTTGAATCTGGCATTCAGTCAGGAAAAACATTACGCTTAAGAGAAAAAGGGTTGCCTGACATGGAAGGATATGGTAAAGGCGATTTATTAATTCATGTTAATGTCTGGACACCCAAAGAACTTAATAGAGAGCAGCGACAATTTTTTCAAAAAATGCTTGATGATGATAATTTTAAACCAAATCCTGAAAAATCTGAAAAGTCATTTTTTGAAAAGGTAAAAGATATGTTCTCATAAAAAAAAATATAAATCTTATTATATTTTTTATAGATTCTTCATAGATACAAGCAATTTTAAGCTTCTTCTAAATACAGAGGTAAGTTTTATATTATCTTAGCAGATAATTTATCAATTCATTTATCGATTTAAAATCAAATTGAATATATGATTAAAAAGATTTTATTAATTGAAGATGAGGATCCTATAAGAAGGGTTTTATCTAAAATTCTTATTGAAGAAAATGAAAATTACATTTTAACTGAAGCTGAGGATGGTAAGTCTGGTATAGATAAAATTTCAAAAACAAATTTTGATTTGGTTTTGTGTGATATAAAAATGCCAAAAATGGATGGAATTGAAGTTTTAAAAAAAGCAAAGGAAAAGTATGGTTCAATTCCATTTATAATGTTAACGGGACATGGAAATATTGAAACGGCTGTTAAAGCAATGAAATATGGAGCATATGATTTTATTCCTAAGCCCCCAGATTTAAATCGTTTACTTACTTCAGTTCGNAATGCTTTGGAGAGGAAAGANTTAGTGGTTGAAAATAAAAAATTAAAGAGAAAAATAGCAGACAAGTATAAAATAATTGGAGATTCAAAAGAAATTAATAAAATACATGATATAATTGAGAAAGTTGCTCCTACTGATGCAAGAGTATTGATTACGGGTAAAAATGGAACAGGGAAGGAATTAGTTGCAAATCAGTTACATCAAAAAAGCCTCAGAAACGATNAACCATTTATTGAGTTAAATTGTGCTGCCATACCATCTGAATTAATTGAGAGTGAATTGTTTGGTCATTTAAAGGGATCGTTTACCTCAGCAATAAGAGATCATTCTGGTAAATTTGAAAAAGCACACAAAGGGACACTTTTTTTGGATGAAATTGCNGATATGAGTTTGAACGCTCAAGCAAAAGTGCTNAGAGCCCTTGAGGAAAATAAAATTCAAAGAGTTGGTGGTTCTAAAGATATAATTGTGGATGTTAGNGTTATTGCTGCAACAAATAAAGATCTTAGTNAGGAAATAAAAAAAGGAAAATTTCGCGAGGACCTCTATCATAGATTNGCTGTTATTCTTATTGAAGTTCCAACTTTAAGCATGAGAAAAGATGATATTCCAATTTTAGCAAAGCATTTTCTTAAAACTATTTCAGAGGAACAAGGAGTAGAGATTAAGAATCTCTCTAAAAAAGCTCTTGAAAGCCTTACAAAGTATTCTTGGACTGGTAATGTCAGAGAATTAAGGAATGTTATAGAGAGATTAATTATTTTAGGAGGTAACCCAATAACTGAAAAGGATATAAGTCAGTTTGCTACTAAATAAAAAGGAATGTTAAAAATTATAAACATATCATTTTTATTCTTTTTATGTAATTCACTTTTTTCTCAGACAAATAATATAGATAAGGACTTTACAGAGATTTATAATACTGCCCTACTAGATGGAAAAACTTATGAATGGTTAGAACATCTCTCAAACCAAATAGGAGGTCGTCTTTCAGGATCATTTAATGCCCAAAGAGCTGTAGAGTGGGCTAAAGAGGAATTAGAGTCATTAGAACTAGATAGTGTTTGGCTTCAGCCTGTGATGGTGCCAAAGTGGGTTAGGGGAACATTTGAATATGCGAGTATTGAGTCTAGTCCTGGAAATACAATCAATGTTCCGGTCTGTGCATTAGGAGGATCTGTAGCAACTCCATCATCTGGAATTAGTGCTAATGTTATTGAAGTAAAGGATTTTAAAGAACTTGAAAGACTAGGCACAAAAAAAATTCAAGGAAANATAGTTTTTTTTAATCGTCCAATGAGNCCAGAATTAATAAATACATTTGATTCATATTCTCAGGCAGTAAACCAAAGGTTTAATGGTGCTGAAAAAGCCGCAAAATATGGTGCAAAGGCTGTAATAGTCCGTTCGATGAATTTAAGACTCGATGATTATCCCCATACAGGATCTATGAGTTATGGAAATTTAAAATTANGTGAAAGAATTCCTGCTGCTGCCATTAGCACTAATGGCGCCGAANTATTGAGTTCAATGCTTTCACTTAATCCTAATTTAAAATTTTTTCTAAAGCAAAATTGCAAAAATTATCCNGATGTACTTTCTTACAATGTAATAGGAGAAATTAGAGGGAGCAAAGATCCTGATGAAGTTATTTTAGTCGGAGGTCATCTTGATTCATGGGATCTTGGTGATGGAGCACATGATGATGGCGCAGGGATTGTTCAATCGATGGAAGTTCTAAGAATATTTAAAAAATTAAAATTTAAACCAAAAAAAACTATAAGAGCCGTTTTTTTTATGAATGAAGAGAATGGTTTAAGAGGAGCATTAGCCTATGCAAATCATGTTAAAAAAATAAATGAAAAACATCTTTTTGCTCTTGAATCAGATGCTGGTGGATTTTCCCCAAGAGGTTTCAGTTTTGACTGTAAGGACAATTATTTTAAAAAAATAATTTCCTGGAAAAAATATTTTGAGCCATACATGGTTGATTATTTTGTTCAAGGAGGGAGTGGAGCAGATATTGGACCATTAAAGAACAGTCAAATTGTTCTTGCTGGACTTAGACCTGATTCACAAAGATATTTTGAATATCACCATTCTGACAATGACACTTTCGAAGCAATTAATAAAAGAGAATTAGAACTTGGAGCTGCAGCAATGACTGCATTAATTCATTTAGTNGATACTTTTGGTATTGAATAAGGGTTAATTTTCTACTATTTTTTTATGATAATGTTTTNAGATTACACTAAGGAATTTAAACACAATTTTAAGCTTGCCTATCCAGTGATTATTGGAATGCTTGGACATACATTTGTCCAATTCATTGATAACATAATGGTTGGACAATTAGGCACTGCAGAACTTGCAGCCGTTTCTTTAGGCAATAGCTTTGTATTTGTTGCGATGTCACTTGGCATAGGTTTTTCTACAGCTATTACTCCTTTAATCGCAGAAGCTGATGGATCNGGNAAAATCGATAGAGTTGGCAAGATATTTATTCATGGACTTATNTTNTGTNTTTTTTTGAGTTTAATTTTATCGTTTTCTACANTATTTTCAGANCCTCTATTAGCAAAAATGGGTCAACCTNANGATGTTGTTGTTTTGGCTCAACAATATCTTTTTTGGGTTTCATTGTCTTTAATTCCAGTTATAGCATTTCAAGGATTTAGACAATTTTGTGATGGTCTTTCATATACACAACCGGCCATGTATGCGACNCTTATTGGCAATTTAATTAATGTCTGTTTAAATTATTTTTTAATATTTGGTTATGGAGGATTTCCAAAAATGGGAGTTGAAGGAGCTGCGATAGGAACTTTAATTTCAAGAATTATAATGTTTATTTTAATTGTTTTGTATGTTGGTTTTAGTAAAAAATTTACAGTCTATTTAAATAATTTTTTTAGNTTTAAAATAAGTTTAAAATTATTTAGGAAAATTATTTCATTAGGATTTCCTTCGGCATTACAAATGTTTTTTGAGGTTATCTTTTTTACCTCTGCAGTNTGGATGGCAGGTCTTTTAGGAAAGAATCCTCAGGCATCAAATCAAATAGCNTTAAACCTTTCTTCAATGACATACATGATTGCTTTTGGACTAGGAGTTGCGACAATGATAAGAGTTGGAAATCAAAAGGGTAAGAATGATTTTATTGAATTAAGACGAATTGCTTTTTCTTGTTTTTTACTTGTCTTAATTCTTGACCTAATTTTTTGCTTATTTTTTCTAATTACTCATGACTTACTTCCATGGCTTTATCTCGATGGAAATAACCCATTAATTTTTTCAGATGTAATTGAGGTAGTTGAATTATCAAGTAAGCTAATCATTATTTCTGCTTTTTTTCAAGTTTTTGATGGTATACAGGCTGTTGTTTTAGGTTCTTTGAGAGGATTCCAAGACGTAAACGTACCGACACTGATAATATTCTTTTCCTATGGTATTATTGGTTTTCCAACATCATATCTTTTAGGCATTGAATTGCTATATGGAGTTGTTGGAATTTGGATAGGCCTACTAATAGGCTTAGCTACTTCATCTATTCTTCTAATGATTAGATTTAATTATCTTTCAAAAAAGTTTATCTTAATTTTTTCTAAAGATTAATATGCAGAAATGATTGATGATATAATTACATATGATAAAACTCTTTTCGTTTATTTAAATAATTTAGGGAGTGAATCATTTGATTTTATTTGGATTATTCTTTCCAACAAGCTTATTAATATTTTTTTATACTTAGGTGCAATAGTTTTATTTTTTAGAAACAATAATTTTAAGTCCACTGCAAAGTTAGTTTTGTTGATATCAATTATGGTACTATTCACTGATCAAACTACAAATTTATTTAAAGATGGTTTTTCTAGGTTAAGACCCTGTCACGATCCTTTTGTCTCTGATATATCTAGACTTGTAAAAGAATCATGCGGTGCTTTATATGGATTTTTCTCAGCTCACGCCTCTAATTCATTTAGCTTAGCAATTTTTTTTATTGGAATTTTTAAGAANACATATAGGTATTTGANACCTGTTTTACTTACAATAGCTTTTTTAATTGGATATAGTAGAATTTATCTTGGAGTCCATTATCCNCTAGACGTAATTTCTGGATCAATTTATGGAGTTTTTACAGGATATATTTTTTATATATTATGGAAAAGATTTCCTGTGTTTTTAAAAAATTAATTTTCTTTTTTNAATCTTTTTCTTATGAAATATTCTTCAACAATAATTGAAATAATAACTAAAACAAAAAATTTTATTATTTGACTTTTATCCCAAGTTATAGGGTTAAAATTGATTTCAAAACTGGGGAAGTTAATAGATCTAATTATATACCAAAGTAAAATAATTGCTGAATATGTTTTAATTCTTCTATTATTCATAATAATTTTCCATTTTCTAATTTAAAACTAAAATTAATCTCGGTCATCTGTTTTAAGAAATTCAGAATATTTTTTTTGAAATTTCTTTAGTCTAGGAAGAGAAACATTTATTATATATGGATTATAAGGATTTTTATTTTCAAAATTTTGATGATATTCTTCAGCATAGAAAAATTGTTCTAAGGGTTTTACCTCTGTTACAATTTTATTTTCAAATGATTTATTTCTTTTTAAGTAGTTGATATAGCTTTCAATTATATCTTTCTCATTTTTAGTTTGGTAAAATGCAATTGAACGATATTGAGACCCTTTATCTGGCCCCTGACGATTAAGAGTTGTAGGATCATGAGTGCCAAAGAAAATTTCTAAAAGATTTTTAAAACTTATAATTTTTGGATTATATAGTATTTCTACAGCTTCAGCATGTCCAGTTCTACCAGTTATAATCTTTTCATAGGTAGGATTTTCAGTTTTTCCACCAGCATATCCAGAATATACTTCTTCAACTCCCAATACACTTTCATAAATTGACTCTACACACCAAAAACAGCCAGATGCAAAATAAGCTCTCTTCAGTTCTTTGTGTTTTTGATCATTTAACGAAATTTTTTCTTGGATTTCTCTAGAATCCTTTCCTTCTATTAAGCAGGAGTTGATAGCTAAAACAGTTAAAAAATATAGGATAATTTTCATTTATTTATGTTATTAATATTTTTTATGAAATTCATTGCCTTGAGACTAAAGCTTTCCCAAGTATAACTCTTAATTTTTAATGAAATTTGACTCTTCATTTTCACATAATTTTTAGACTCTAAAGCTTTTTTAATTCCATTAGCAATAGAATCAGAATTTATTTTACAAATGATACCGGTTTTATCTTCTAAAATTTGATTTGATAAACCAGGTAAGTCAGTTGTAACAATAGGTCTCAAATATTTATATGCTAAAGGAATTATTCCACTTTGACTAGCAGATTTATAAGGAAGTACAACTATTTTAGATATACAAAATAAATCACGTAAGTCATCTCTAGACTGAAAATAATCAAAAATTTTTACTTTATTTTCAATTTGATGATTTTTAATCTGCTCATAATACTTTCTTTTGTCATCATAAAATTCACCTGCAATTAATAATTCTAATTCTGGAATTTCTTTAGAGATTTTTTTAAATGCATCAATAAGTAAGTCCAATCCTTTATATTTTCTTATTAATCCAGCAAAGAGAATATATTTTTTTTTTGGACTTAAATTTAGTTTCTTATAAGCTGTTTTTTCCTCTATTGCATCTGGCAAGAAATTATTTATTGGATGAAATGAGGATAAAATATTTTTTGACGAATTTTGCTTAATCTGATTTGAAACATATGATGATAGGGTAATAAAACAGTCACATGTCTTTTGAAAAAGGCTGTTTAAAAAATGATCAGAAAATTTAGTTTCATGTGGGATCCAGTTATCAACTAAGCCGATTACTTTCGTTTCATTTGAAATCCTTTTTCCTATATTGAACCAACATGGGGCAAGAAAAGGAGTCCAGTACCTTAGAAATAAATATTTTGGCTTGATTTCGTTTATTTCTTTGGATAATTTAATCCAATTAATAGGATTCATACTATGTATCTTTCTTTCAATATTTAGTCCATTTGGCTTTAAATCATTACTCATTTGAGTTTTCCCAGGGAAAAGTATATTTGGATATTGGAATTTAAAAGTCCATACATAAACTTCATAATTTAATTTTTTTAATGCCATTGCAAATTCATTTTGAGTTTCTGCAATACCACCTCTATAAGGATATGAAGGCCCTAATAGTAAAATACTATTTTTAGACTGCATTTTCTAAAAAATTATTTTTTTCTCTACTAAGAAATAAAACTATTATAAAACTTATTAANAAATATATTATAGAAAAATAATATAGTAAAGGAGAAAGATTNAAATAAAACTCTTTGTGGGAAGGATAGAGGAAAAATAAAATTCCAGACGTATTGATGAAATATTGAAATTTTAAAGCCCAATCATAGC
Organism: Flavobacteriaceae bacterium; assembly: GCA_002702405.1. The sequence continues at coordinate 13,832 of NZZH01000019.1, forward strand.
CATCCATAAGCGCAGTGTAGCTAAANACACANAAAAGAATTATAAAGCTAAATAACCATTTTTGTATTGTATAAAATTCTGAAAAATTGAAAAGGAAAATNAACAACATTATGTTTGTGGAAACTAACTGAAAAAGAGCCCAAAATTTAAGAAGTTTTGAAGTACGAGTACTATATTTTTTAAGTGCAAAAACATCCTCAATTATATTTGAAGGATATTTTTTCTTTACATCTTCAGGTCTCCAGCCAGTTGGTTTTANCCACAACACAAATTTATCTTTCCACCTCTTGGTCCTCCATGCATCGACAAATAATCCCCAAAGATGTTTGAAGTTAATAATTATTGGATTCCATGTTTTTACAGGTTTTAGAACTCCAAAAACAGGAGGTTCCTCTTCTAATTCTTCTTGGAAAGTTCCAAATAACCTATCCCAGACACAAAAAATTGCNGCAAGGTTTTTATCAATATATATGGGATTAATTGCATGATGAACGCGATGCTGTGAGGGCGTAACAAAAATATATTCTAAAAAACCTAGTTTTCCGATATGTTGGGTATGATACCAGAATTGTCCAAAAAGATGAAGTGGAGCCAAAACATTAATAACTTCTTGAGGAATTCCTAGAAAGGCAGCAGGAATTAAAAAAATTGCAGTATAACCAAGTAAATTAGATATACTTTGGCGAAGGGCACAGGCAAGATTAAATTCTTCACTGCTGTGATGAATTATATGTTGATTCCAAAAAAANTTTATTTTATGATTTAGTCTGTGATTCCAATAACTTGAAAAATCAACACATATAAATGCAATTATATAAACCCAAATTGAACTCTCAATAGTTAAAAGAGATAATTCAGATTTCAAATATGGGTAGGAAACTAATATTAAGACTAGACCTAATGAGTCTTTAATAATATTTGTAAGACCGGAACTAAGACTTGATATAGTATCCATAAAAGTATAAGTTTGCATNCCTTTAAAATGACCATAAATTATTTCAGCCAAAACTAAAAGCATGAAAATTGGAATTGCAAAAAGTAAAGCGTTAGCGTATGCTTCCATTAAAAATAGTGTNATAATTTAAATACAAATTTAACAATTGGTTTCTTTATTAAAATATCTTTTATGTTGATTTTTAATCACTAAGAACCCATTCTCCTTTATTGATTAGAGGTTCAGCCTGCTTATATTTAAGTTTTTTGGTCTCTCCCGAGGTTACGTTTCTTATAATTACTTTTTCATTTCTTCCTATTTTAGGCTTTTCTCTGGTAATGGTTTCAGTTACTTGGCTTTGTTGATTTCCAGCATTTGCTCCAACATTTTTATTTCTTTGAGCTAGTTCCTCACTATTTAAAACTTCATCTTTTGATGTTTTATAACCTTCAGATTCTTTTCTCTTTTTTGCCTCAGTTATAGATGTCTCATTTTGTGTTGGAATATTTCCTTTGAAGAGAAAAGAAAGAACTTCTCTGTTTAACTTATTAATCATTGACTTAAATAATTCAAATGACTCAAATTTGTAGATTAGAAGCGGATCTTTTTGTTCATGAACTGCAAGTTGAACTGATTGTTTTAATTCATCCATTTTTCTCAGATGAGTTTTCCACTCTTCATCAATTAAAGCAAGCGTTATGTTTTTTTCAAAATCATCAATTAAGGTTTTTCCTTTTGATTCATATGCTTTTTCAAGATTAGTTACTACACTTAATGTCTTTACTCCATCAGAGAATGGGACGACAATTCTTTCAAATTTATTATTTGCTCTTTCAAAAACATTTTTTATGACAGGATAAGCTATTTCAGCACTAGACTTATTCTTGTTTTGATAGTTAGAATTGAGAACATCATACAATTTATTTATGATTTCACTTTCTTCAGATTCATTAAATTCTGATTCTTCAATTGGAGAAGTAATTGAAAAATTACTAATTATTTCAAATTCAAAATTTTTAAAATCGTTTGATAGTTTGTTCTCTGTTGTAATATTTTCACAGGTGTCATATAGCATATTTGCAATATCAACTTTTAATCTATTTCCTAGAATTGCATGCTTTCTCCTTTTATAAATCACTTCTCTTTGCGCATTCATAACATCATCATACTCAAGAAGTCTTTTTCGAATTCCAAAATTATTTTCTTCAACTTTCTTTTGTGCACGCTCAATAGATTTGGTCATTAATGAATGTTGAATTACTTCACCTTCTTTAAGACCCATTCTATCCATTACTTTTGCAACTCTTTCCGATCCAAAAAGTCTCATAAGATTGTCTTCAAGGGAAACATAGAACTGNGAGCTTCCAGGGTCTCCTTGTCTTCCAGAGCGACCTCTTAATTGACGATCTACTCTTCTCGAGTCATGTCTTTCTGTACCAACAATAGCAAGACCACCAGAATTTTTCACCTCATCTGATAATTTTATATCAGTACCTCTACCTGCCATATTAGTGGCAATTGTTACAATTCCTTTTTTCCCAGCTTCAGCAACTATTTCTGCCTCTTTTTTATGAAGTTTAGCATTTAAGACATTATGATAAACTTTCCTTATGTTAAGCATTTTACTGAGTAATTCCGAAATTTCTACTGAAGTTGTTCCAATTAGAACTGGTCTCCCTTCATTTGATAATGAGACAACTTCATCTATTACNGCGTTATATTTTTCTCTCTTAGTTTTATATATTAAGTCGTTTTTGTCCTCTCTAGCAATTCGTTCATTTGTAGGAATTTCAATCACATCTAATTTATATATTTCCCAAAATTCTCCTGCCTCGGTTATTGCAGTTCCTGTCATGCCTGAGAGTTTTTCATACATTCTAAAATAATTTTGTAGAGTTATAGTGGCAAATGTCTGAGTAGCAGCTTCTATTTTAACATTTTCTTTTGCTTCAATTGCTTGATGCAATCCATCAGAATATCTTCTGCCATCCATTATTCTTCCAGTTTGCTCATCTACAATCATCACCTTGTTTTCCATAACAACATATTCTATATCCTTTTCAAAAAGAGTGAAAGCCTTTAATAGTTGATTCATTGAATGAATGCGCTCTCCTTTTATGTCGAATTCCTTAAAAAGATTTTCTTTTTGCTTTGCTTCCTCTTTTGGATCAAGATTTTGATTTTCAATTAATGCAACTTCATTTCCAATGTCAGGAAGAATGAATGAGTTTTTATCATCATTATTTTTAGAGAGTGTTTCTATACCCTTATCTGTAAGCTCAATTTGATTATTTTTTTCATCAATAGTAAAGTATAATTCTGNATCTACTTTTGGCATTTCTCTGTTATTGTCTTGCATATAAAAATTTTCCGTTTTCTGAAGTAGTTGTTTAACTCCTTCTTCACTGAGAAATTTAATGAGAGCTTTATTTTTTGGAAGTCCTCTAAAAACCCTTAGTAATAAAAACCCACNTTCTTTGGTATCTCCATCAGCCAAAATTTTCTTAGACTCTGCTAAAACACCTGTTAANAATTTTCTTTGTTTTGAAACTAAATCTGCTATTTTAGGTTTTAATTCATCAAATTCATGTCTTTCTCCCTTTGGAGTTGGACCCGATATTATAAGAGGTGTTCTAGCATCATCAATTAAAACTGAGTCAACTTCATCAATTATTGCATAATGATGTTTTCTTTGAACAAGATCATCCGCAGAATGAGCCATATTATCTCTTAAATAATCAAATCCAAACTCATTATTGGTTCCATATGTAATATCAGCCTTATATGCATTTCTTCTCTCTTGACTGTTTGGTTTGTGATAGTCAATACAGTCAATACTTAATCCATGGAATTGAAAAATTGGACCCATCCATGAGCTATCTCTTTTAGCTAGATAGTCATTGACTGTGACTAAATGAACCCCTTTACCTGTTAAAGCGTTAAGATAAATTGGTAGAGTTGCAGCTAGTGTTTTACCTTCACCTGTTTGCATCTCAGAAATTTTTCCTTGATGTAAAGCTATCCCTCCAATAAGTTGAACATCATAATGGACCATATCCCACACAATAGGTTTTCCNGCAGCATCCCATGAATTNGACCAAATTGCATTATCTTCTTTTAGCTGAATNAAATCATTGTTTTGGGATAAAATTCTATCAAATTCNGTTGCTTTAACTTNAATTTCTGAATTNTTTAAAAANCTNCTACAAGTCTCTTTTACNAGTGCAAANGCTTCAGGAAGTATTTTNTCTANTGTAGTNGATNTTTTTTNTNGTAAAGTNTTTTCAATTTCATCAATNTTTTGATAGAGANTTTCTTTTTGATTNAGGTCATCAGTTTTTTGAATTTCTATTTNAATATTTTTTATTTCTTGCTTTAAATCATTTGTTTGATTAATAATCCTTTCTTTAAATTCATTTGTCTTATCACGGAGATTATCGTTAGACATTGAATTATATGATTTATAAAAAGAATTTATTTGATTAACTATTGGATAGATTTTAGATAAATCTTTTTTTGCTTTATTCCCAACAAAAATTTTTAGAATTGAATTTAAGAGCCCCATAACAGGAAATAAATTTTAGTTCAAATTTAAGTAAAAAAAAAGCCTTGAAATAGACTTTTAAATGTATTATTACCTAATATTCATCTTCATTCCAAAGATAGTCCTCTTCAGTTGGGAAATCAGGCCATATTTCTTCAATGGACTCATATACATCATCTTCATCCTCCATAGATTGTAAATTTTCAACAACTTCAAGTGGAGCACCAGTTCGAATTGAAAAGTCAATTAATTCATCTTTGCTAGCCGGCCATGGCGCATCACTGAGATATGAAGCAAGTTCTAATGTCCAATACATAATAAAACTAATTTTTGCAAAAATATATTTTTAAGTTAAAATTGCAAGAATTGTTAGTGTTTTTTTTGATTATCCTATTTAATATCTTTTATATTAAAATCAATTGAAAACTTTCTGATTAAAAAATAAATCACTAATCTGAAAGTCTTTTAAGCAATGATATTATTAATTCACTTGCATCTTATATAATTTGATTTTAAAAAAAATTACAAACTAAATATATCTATATTTATTATAAATTTTATCTAAAAATAATTTTTGGAATGCAAGAAAGTTTATCTAGAATGAAAATTAAATTTCTAAAATTTTCATTCTTAATTTTTTTATATCCTTTTATTTTATTCTCTAATGTAAATGATAATGAGTTATTTTCTATAATAACAATTGGTCCATACCAAAATGAGCTATATAGCGCCTTTGGCCATTCTGGAGTAAGGTATCAAAATTTTGAGCAAGGACTGGACATATTTTACAACTACGGTATTTTTGATTTTAATCAGCCAAATTTTTATTCAAATTATGTAAAAGGTAAATTAACATATATGGTTGGCAAGAATCAATATAGTTTTTCAGAAAGATACTATTCTACTCAAAAGAGGTATATAAAAGAGCAGTTTTTGAATTTAAGTTCTGAAGAAAAATTTTTTTTACTTGACTATCTTGAAAATAATGTTAAAAAAGAAAACANGTTTTACCCCTATAACTACATTTTTAACAATTGTTCAACTAAAATAAGAGATGTTTTAGAGCTTACGGTTGGAGAAAAATTAAAGTTTAATGACGCTCCTGTAAATTTATCCTATAGAGTGCTAATTGACAGATACTTAGATAATTATGGATGGGCAGATATAGGTATAGATATTTGTTTAGGAACTAAAATTGATGATAAATCATCTAATTATAATGCTATGTTTTTACCTGAATATTTATTTTCTTCATTAGAAAATGCAACTGTAGGAGATAAAAAACTTGTATTTGAGACAAGAATTAATAACTTAGATCGGGATCAGATTATTTCAAGAGGAATTATATCTCCAAAAATAGTTTTCTCTATTTTTCTAATTATCTCTTTATACTTTTCTTTTAAACAAATTAAATATAATAATAAGTTTATTTATTTTGATTCCTTATTATTCTTCCTTTCAGGTATGGTTGGTATACTGATTTTATTTTTATGGTTTTTTACAGATCATATTTCAACTAATAATCTCAATATTTTATGGGCATTTCCATTGAATATTTTAGCACCCTTTTTTATTATAAAAAGAACAGATTCAAGATTTTTAAATAACTATATGATTTTATCAAGTTTTATGACATTTTTAATTCTTTTGATGTGGTTGTTTTATCCTGAATATTTTAATAATAATATAATGATTTTTGTTTTGGTAATTTTTATGAGATCTTTAACAAACGTAATTTATAATAAGAGACAGAAAAATAAATTTTGATATTGGTTAGTGAAATTAGATTTTATTAACCTGTAACTTTATTGATTACATACTTATATTGTGAAATAAAATTCATAAAAATAAAATGACTAAAAATATAATTCCTTTCTTTTTCACTTCGTTAAATCTTATTTCAGGTTGTATAGCAGTCTATTTTGTTTTTTCTTCTCAGTTTTTGATAGTATTTTATTTTTTGATTTTAGGAATTTTCTTTGATTTTTTAGATGGTTTTTTTGCTAGGATTCTAGACTCTGAAACCGAATTAGGCGTTCAATTTGATTCAATGGCAGACGTAATAACTAGTGGTTTTTTACCTGGGGTTATACTTAGTCAAATGTTTATTTTAAATGATAATTATTCAACAGTAATTGATTTAAGTTTTTTTGTGGATGAAAAAATAGAATTTACACCATTGTCATTGTGCGGTTTTATATTGACGATCGCTGCAGTTAATAGATTAGCTAAGTTTAATCTTGAATCAAATAATAATAATCAGAAAGACTTCAGGGGACTCCCTGCTCCAGCAATGGCAATTTTTTTTGGTTCTTTACCATTATTAATTAAATCGCCAAGTTTTTTATTTTTAAAACCAATATTATTATCAAATATTACTTTAATTTTTTTAGTAATTTTTTTTAGTTTTTTAATGAATTCAAACTTTATTTTTTTCTCTTTAAAGACTCTCAAAGGGAACAGTTTTGACAAAACATTTAAAACAGCAATTGTTTTGATTAGTGTTGTTTTAATTTTTTATTTTGGATTACCAGGTTTTTCGCTAGCAATTTGCTTTTACATATTGTTGAATTTGATCAAAAATATTTTGGATAATAAAAAAGTTAGAGATTGATTTTTTTTTCTCTTAATTCAAAGTTTTTTCCTAAATAAACTTTTCTAACCATTTCATCTTTTGCTAAATCTTTAGGCTCTCCTGCCTTTAATATGCTACCCTCAAACATTAAATAAGTCTTATCTGTTATAGCAAGAGTTTCTTGAACATTATGGTCAGTTATGAGTATACCTATATTCTTCTTTTTTAAATGGGCAACTATTCTTTGAATATCTTCAACAGCTAGAGGATCTACCCCTGCAAATGGCTCGTCAAGTAAAACAAATTTTGGATCCGTAGCCAACGCTCTAGCAATTTCTGTTCGTCTTCTTTCACCACCTGATAAAAGATCACCTCTATTCTTTCTTATATGACTAAGTCCAAATTCTTCAAGAAGAGAATCTGTTTTTTCTTTTTGTTCTTTTTTTGATAGATTAGTGAGTTGAAGAACACTTAAAATATTTTCTTCCACATTTAATTTTCTGAAAACAGATGCTTCTTGAGCCAAATAACCAATTCCATATTGTGCCCTTTTGTACATTGGGAATTTAGATATATTTTCTTTATTCAGGAAGATATTACCAGATTCTGGTTTAATAAGCCCAACAATCATATAAAAGGAAGTTGTTTTTCCAGCTCCATTCGGACCTAAAAGCCCAACTATCTCTCCCTGTTTTACACTAAGAGAAATCCCTTTAACAACCTTTTTGCCCTTATAGGATTTTTCAATTTTTTCTGCGCTTAAAATCATATGTTAACTTTTTTAAAAGTTGCTTTTGAAATAAATATACTAATTTCATAAAGTATCAGAATTGGAATGCTTACTATAATTTGACTGATGACATCAGGAGGAGTTATGATTGCAGCTATACTTAATACTATTACCAAGGCATATTTTCTATTCTTTTTAAGAAAAACAGGTGTTACCATCCCCACTTTTGTTAGAAAATATATTAGTATTGGCAATTCAAAAATTAATCCAGAGGCTAGAACTGAAGCTCTTACAAGTCCAATATAGCTACTTAAATCAAAATCATTAAAAATTTCATTACTAACGCTATAACTTCCTAAAAAATTTACAGAAAGAGGAGTAACTACGTAATATCCAAAAAGTATTCCCGTAAAAAACAAAATAGATGACGAAAAAATAAACCATCGCGCATTTTTTTTCTCATTTTTATGGAGTCCAGGACTGACAAATTTCCAGAACTCATATATTACATATGGGAAAGCAATTATAAAACCAGCTAAAATAGAAGTCCATAGGTGTGCTGAAAATTGCCCAGCAACAGTTCTACTTTGAATTCTAAATGGCAATTCAGTGATGCAAAAAATATTACTGTCCCAGATATTTTTTGAAAGGTCACAAAAAAACCTGTAAGTAACAAAATCAATTTTTTTTGGACCAAATATTAAAGTGTCAAAAATAAAGTCTTTAAAAAAAAACGCTATTATTCCACATAAAAAAATAGATAGACAGGAACGGATTAAATGCCATCTTAATTCTTCAAGGTGATCTAAAAAAGACATTTCATTTGGGTTTTTCATATACTTATGCCTTCTTTTATAAGGTCTAAAATGTGAATTATACCGATATATTGTTTATTTGAATTGACTATGATTAATTGACCAATTTTTTTTTCTTCCATAATTCTTAGAGCATCTACTGCGAGGGTTTCACTACTTGTAATAATTAGATTAGATGTCATTATATCTTTAGCTAGAAGATCATTGAATTTTTTATTTTTTTCAAGCATTCTTCTAATATATCCATCTGTTATTATTCCAATAATTTGATCATCATCAATTACTGCTCTTCCTTCCAGCTCTAATGTATTTTGAGCAGTTTTTTTAATTATCGCTCAATTTTTTTGTGTATCTATTTTTGTTGTCATATCTTATAGATATCAATTACAAATTTAGACAAATTTAGAAATTAATCCTTTCAGTTTATTTGAGTGAAAGATTTAAAAGAATCACTAAAAAATTTTTTTGGTTTTCCTGATTTTAAGGGTTTGCAAGAAGAGGCAATAAAAAGTCTACTTAGCAAGAAAGATACATTTGTTGTTATGCCTACGGGAGGAGGAAAATCAATTTGTTATCAACTCCCAGCATTAATTAATAAAGGTACAGCATTAGTAGTTTCTCCTCTGATAGCGTTAATGAAAAATCAAGTTGACCTTGTTAGAGGAGTTTCAGAAAAAAATCATATAGCTCATGTTCTTAATTCATCACTAAGTAAAACTGAAACAAAAAATGTTAAAGATGATTTATTAAATGGGTTAACTAAATTACTTTATGTAGCACCAGAATCTTTAGCTAAAAATGAAATAATAGATTTTTTTAAAAAAATAAATATTTCTTTCCTTGCAGTTGATGAAGCTCATTGTATCTCAGAATGGGGACATGATTTTCGCCCTGAGTACAGAAATCTTAGATCAATTATTGAAAANATTGGTAAAAAAATNCCAATTATTGCTTTAACTGCAACTGCAACTCCNAAGGTCCAAGANGATATTATTAAGAATCTAAAAATGAATACTGCATCTNTTTATAAATCCTCATTTAATAGACCAAATCTTTATTATGAAGTTAAAAANAAAACANAACAAGTGGTTTTTGATATTATAAAATTTATNAAAAAAAATGATGGTAAAGCNGGGATAGTTTATTGTTTATCAAGGAAAAAAGTTGANGAAATAGCAGAAATTTTACAAATAAATGAAATTAATGCTTTACCCTATCANGCAGGGTTAGANTCAAANGTAAGAGTTAANAATCAAGANATGTTTNTAAANGATCAATGTNATGTAATTGTTGCAACTATTGCTTTTGGAATGGGTATTGATAAACCAGATGTGAGATTTGTTATTCATCATGATATCCCTAAGAGTATTGAGAGTTATTATCAAGAGACTGGACGTGCAGGAAGGGATGGAGGAGAGGGACATTGTTTAGCTTTTTATTCCTACAAGGACATAGAAAAATTAGAAAAATTTATGTCTGGGAAACCAATTGCAGAACAAGATGTAGGANATGCNNTACTNAATGAAATGGTTGCNTATGCTGAAACATCTATTTCTCGAAGAAAATTTCTTTTACACTATTTTGGAGAAGAATTCAATCCNGAATTAGATCCAGGNGGTAATATGGATGATAATNTNAGNTTNCCAAAGNATAAAATTGAGGCAAAAGATGATTTGANAATTTTATTAGAAACCGTAATNAATACTAAAGAGAAGTANAAGGCAAAGGAANTAATAAAAACAATTGTAGGTGAAAAAAATGCAATTATCATTTCCCATAAANCACATCTATCTNATTTTTTNGGAAAAGGAAATCNAAAGNNTTCAAATCATTGGATGGCATTATTAAGACAATCATTAGTTTNAGGTTATNTTAAAAAAGAAGTTGAATCTTATGGTNTTNTAAAGNTTNCTGATAAAGGAAGAGANTTTTTANAGTCNCCAANTTCATTTATGATGACCTCAGATCATGTTTATNAAGAAAGTGAAATANTTANTATNAAAGAAAGAACAAANNANTTTGATAAANAGCTTATGAAGTTATTAATTCATNTNAGAAANAAAATTGCTAACAAAAATAACATTCCACCNTATACTGTTTTTCAAGAATCATCNCTTCAAGATATGTGTTTAAAATATCCTATATCANAAAATGAAATATCTGGAATTAATGGAGTAGGTGANGGAAAGGTTGTTAGATATGGAAAACTTTTTTCTGAANTAATAAAGGAATATGTAGAGGANAACAATATTGTTCGCCCAGATGATTTAATTGTTAAATCNAAAGGAGTTAAATCTTCTATAAAATTATATTTGATTCAAAACATAGANAGAAAACTTTCNCTTGAAGANATTGCATCTGCAAAGGGAATGGATATGAAGAGTTTNATTTCNGAAATGGAAACAATAGTTTTTTCAGGCACAAAGTTAAANATTGATTATTGGATTAATGAAATATTAGATGAAGANCAAATTGANGAATTAAATGATTATTTCATGGAGGCTGANAGNNCCAATATCGATAATGCAATTNTTGAGTTNGAAGAGTTTTATGAAGAAGAAGANATTAGACTTTANAGAATAAAATTTATTAGTGATATTGCAAATTAATTATAACTAAATATCATAAATTTGAAAAAANANAATATGGAAAATGGAATTTATGCCANAATTAATACTTCAAAAGGTTNNATTTTNTTGAANCTTTCTTTTGAGATGGNATCAGGNACTGTTGCAAATTTTGTAGGCCTTAGNGAGGGTAATATAAAAAACGAAAAAAAANCTATNGGNGAACCATATTATNATGGATTAATNTTCCATAGGGTTATACCTGANTTCATGATTCAAGGNGGATGTCCAGAAGGAACTGGATTTGGAGGNCCNGGTTATAAGTTTAAAGATGAAATTNATCCTGAATTAAGACATGATAAACCAGGAGTTATNTCTATGGCAAATNCTGGNCCTGGAACTAATGGCAGTCAATTTTTTATTACGCANACANAAACAAGCTGGTTAGATGNAAAGCATACTGTTTTTGGACATGTGATCNAAGGTCAAGATGTTGTTAATAAAATATCTCAAGGAGATTTAATNGAATCAATTAAAATTGAAAGGATCGGCGATAAAGCTAAAAAGTGGGATGCAGCTAAAGAATTTGAATTATTTAATTCCTAATACTATAAATTTTTATAATATTCTGGTTCATTTTCTTCCTTCCACTTAATATTACAACCTAAACTTGGCATTTGTTTTTTTAGAGGTGTTTTACCACTTAGCGAGTTTTCTATTGCATTTCTTAATTCGTTTCCAGTTATTGGTTTTTCATTTCCAGGTCTAGCATCATCAAAGCGTCCTCTATAAACTAATCTTTGATTTGAATCAAAAAAATAAAAGTCTGGTGTGCAAGCTGCTTTAAACTTATGAGCTATCTCTTGGCTTTCATCATATAGGTAGGGAATATTAAGTTTTTTTTCAGCCGCATATTTTTTCATGGCCAAAGGGCCATCTTGAGGATGAGTCTCAACATTATTACTTGAAATAAAAATACTATTTAATCTTTTTTTATTATAGTAGGTAGATATTTCAATCATTTTATCAATTATATGAATTACATAAGGACAGTGATTACATATAAAAACAATTAAAGTACCGTTTTTTCCAACCATTGAATTTATGTCATGAAAAGAATTGTCTATTGTATTAAATAGATTAAAGTATGGAATTTTGGTTCCAAGATCTAGCATTGAAGAGGGGGTTAATGACATATTTTTTTTCTTAAATTACACGATTTTTTTGAAAGATATTAAAGGGTGAAAGAAATAAAAGATTTTAATGATATTGACATAAAAGTAAGAATAATTATTAAAGCAGAGGAATTGATTGCAGCAAGAAAAGATTCTTGTATAAAAACAATTGATTTTGACTTACTAGGATTCTATAATAGTTCGGCTCAGATTACCGTTAATTACTTTAAAGAAGACTTAGTAGGAAAAAAATTATATCTATAGTAAATCTACGTTATAAAATAATAGCCAGATTTAAAAGTCAGTGCCTAATTTTAGGAGTAGTTTCCAAAAATACCATAATGTTAATACGTAATAAGGAACTTATATCTAATGGAACCTCAATTTTGTGGTAAATTGCTTTAGATAATAGTAGTAAGATTTTATGTATGTTTTAAAAACAACTATTTTTTTTCCTTTTTAGCCTTTTTCTCTGTTTCCTTTTTAACCTTTTTCTTTGTTTCCTTTTTAGTCTTCTTCTCTGCTTCTTTTTTAGGCCTCTTCTTTATTTCCTTTTTTTCTTCTTCCTCTTCTTCTTCTATATCTTCAACTTCATCCTCATTAAATAATCTAGAAGGAACAGAATCAGTTTTTTTTGAAGAATCAAAATCTTTCTGATGTATTTCACTAATAACTTCTTCACCCTTTTTATCAATTATAAAATTGGTAGTTTCTTCTAAAAAACTTTTAAATTCATTGAAGTCTTCTTTGTATAGGTAAACTTTATGTTTTTTATAAAAAAAAGTTCCGTCATCATTCAGAAACTTTTTACTTTCTGTTAAGGTTAGGTAGTAATCTCCAGCTTTTGTCTCACGAACATCAAAAAAGTAGGTTCTCCTTCCAGCTCTTAGTACTTTTGAGAAAATCTCTTCATGTCCTACCTCATTTTTATTTTGCATTTAAAGTTTTTTTTAAGTTATAGTAATCAAAAATGAAAAAAAATATTAAGCAAAGCAAATTAATTTTGCTTTTCGTCTTTTTGCTTTTCATTCAGGTTTCTATAATAGCCATTTTTATGAATTAAATTTTTATGTGTTCCAGACTGAATAATTTTTCCATTT
>NZZH01000039.1 GCA_002702405.1 Flavobacteriaceae bacterium
CATTGGCTTAGAATAGACAGATATTATTCTTCTGAACAAAGTTTTGAATCAGATAATGAAGCAGTAGACTCAATTTCTGGTTTAGGAGAAACCTTGACTGTAATGGATGAAATGGAAAATGCAAATGAAAATCCAGAGGTTTCTTTCCAACCAATTATGTGTCAGCATTGTAATCATGCTCCCTGCGAGACAGTATGTCCTGTGGCTGCTACTTCACATGGTCGTCAAGGACAAAATCATATGGCATATAATCGTTGTGTAGGGACAAGATATTGCGCTAATAATTGCCCTTACAAGGTTCGAAGATTTAATTGGTTTAGGTATAATAAAAATGATGAATTTGATTACAACATGAATGATGATTTGGGAAGAATGGTTCTTAATCCAGATGTTGTTGTAAGATCTCGAGGAGTAATGGAAAAATGTTCAATGTGTATTCAGATGACTCAGAAGACAATTTTAGATGCTAAACTTGAAGGTCGAAAAATCATTGATGGTGAATTTCAAACTGCTTGCTCACAGGTATGTGGCAGTAATGCAATTGTATTTGGTGATATTAATGACTCTGATAGTAAAATTAAAAAACTTAAGGAAGATGATCGTTCATATCATTTACTTGAGAGTGTTGGAACAAAACCCAACGTTGTTTATCAGACAAAAATTAGAAACAAAGATATTTCATAAAAGAAAAAGTNTATGGCNTCACATTATGAAGCACCAATAAGAAAGCCCCTAGTNACAGGAGANAAATCTTATCATGATGTCACTNTTGATGTTGCTCATCCTGTTGAATCTAAACCAAATCGACAGTGGTGGATAGTTTTTGGAATTTCNTTANCTGTTTTCCTATGGGGATTAGGTNTAATTGTATATACTATTTCAACAGGTGTTGGCGTTTGGGGATTAAATAAAACGGTAGGATGGGCATGGGATATTACTAATTTTGTTTGGTGGGTAGGAATAGGTCATGCAGGAACTCTTATTTCAGCTGTACTTCTTTTGTTTAGACAAAAGTGGAGAATGGGAATAAATAGATCNGCTGAAGCGATGACTATTTTTTCAGTTATNCAAGCAGGNCTGTTTCCAATAATTCATATGGGNAGGCCATGGCTTGCTTANTGGATGCTTCCTATTCCAAATACCTTTGGNTCTTTATGGGTTAATTTTAATTCACCTCTTTTATGGGATGTTTTTGCAATCTCAACTTATTTGTCAGTTTCATTAGTCTTTTGGTGGACTGGTTTATTGCCAGATTTTGCAATGATTAGGGANAGAGCAGTAAAACCTTTTCAAAAGAAAATATACAGTTTATTAAGTTTTGGCTGGAGTGGNAGAGCTAAAGATTGGCAACGTTTTGAAGAAGTCTCTTTAGTGCTTGCTGGTTTAGCTACTCCTCTTGTTTTATCTGTTCATACAATTGTATCATTTGACTTTGCTACATCTGTCATTCCAGGGTGGCATACAACNATTTTCCCTCCCTATTTTGTTGCCGGTGCTATTTTTTCTGGTTTTGCTATGGTTCAAACCCTCCTTATTGTTATGAGGAAGGTCTCTAATTTAGAGGACTATATCACAGTGCAGCATATTGAACTNATGAATATTGTAATAATGATAACNGGATCTATTGTTGGGGTTGCCTATATAACAGAACTATTTATAGCCTGGTATTCTGGAGTTGAATATGAACAATATGCTTTTTTGAATCGTGCAACAGGACCATATTGGTGGGCTTATTGGGCGATGATGTCTTGTAATGTTTTTTCTCCTCAATTTATGTGGTTNAAAAAATTAAGAACTAGTATTATGTTTTCATTTGTTATATCTATTGTTGTTAATATTGGAATGTGGTTTGAAAGGTTTGTAATTATTGTTACCTCCCTTCATAGAGATTATTTNCCTTCATCCTGGACTATGTTTTCTCCCACTTTTGTTGATATTGGAATTTTTATGGGGACCATAGGTTTTTTCTTTGTATTATTTTTACTTTATGCTAAATATTTNCCTGTAATTGCNCAGGCTGAGGTNAAAACTATATTAAAATCATCTGGAGAAAAATTTAAAAAANTTAGAGATGGAAAATAAAAATAAGACCATACATGCGATTTATGATGATGATGATGTTTTATTAAACGCAGTGAAGGAGTTACGTTCAAAAAAATATGTTATTGAAGAAGTTTTCACTCCTTTTCCTGTTCATGGTTTAGAAAAAGCAATGGGGTTATCAGATACTCGAATTGCAATAACTTCTTTTATATATGGATGTCTTGGTCTTACTGTTTCTATCCTTATGATGGATTATATGATGATTCAAGATTGGCCACAAAATATTGGAGGAAAACCCAGTTTTTCCTATGTTGAGAATATGCCTGCTTTTGTTCCAATAATGTTTGAATTAACTGTTTATTTTGCTGCTCATTTGATGGTAATTACTTTTTACTTAAGAAGTAGATTGTGGCCATTTAAAAAAGCTGAAAACCCAATTCCATCAACAACAGATGATAAGTTTTTAATTCAGATTGATAATTATAAAAGCGAGAGTGAATTAAAGAAGGTTTTAAAAAAGACGGGAGCTATTGAAATTATTTTAAAAGAGAAAAATAATATAAAGTGAGAAAGGAAATATTATATATTGTTTATACATTTTTGTTTTTGGCTGTTCAGTCCTGTTTTGACTCTTCAGCTCCAAATTATCAATATTTTCCTGATATGTATGAGCCTATAGGCTACACTACCTATTCTGAATCTGACGCATTTAATAATGGTATAGAGGCTCAGGAACCTGTCAAAGGAACTATCCCAAGAGGAATGATGTTATATGAATACCCAAACAGTAACGAAGGATATGAAAATGCCAAGAGAGATCTTCTATCTCCTATAGAATTTAGTGAAGAAGATAGAATTATTGGGAAAGAGCTTTANGGNATTTATTGNGCNTTGTGTCATGGAAATAAAGGAGATGGTCAAGGTATTTTAATGAAAAGAGAAAAATTTTTAGGTGTACCTAGTTATGCTGACAGGGATATAACCTTAGGTAGCATCTATCATGTTTTAATTTATGGCAGAAATGCTATGGGCTCTCATTCTGGTCAATTAAACATCAAAGAAAGATGGCAAGTTTCTCATTATGCTATGGAGCTTCGTAAAGAATTAATTAAATAATAATTTGTAATGGCTAATTATAAATTTTCAAATAGAGTTAGGAATTTTTCNGGAATTTTAATGATTCTTGGAATTATTGGANTTNCTTATGGNTTTTTGTCAGCTCCTTCAAATTTGGAAGAGGCACAAGCNATGATTTCTGATAGTCATNATGGNGANGGACATTCTGAAAAAGTTTCAAATCAAGGAGATAATTCTAGCGCTTCTTATCATAATGAAAAAGAATCTTTATCTGAACATAATGATCATAGCGAGCATTTATTGCATAAACTTCAAAATAAACCCTGGGCAGCACTTTATGTTGCTGCTTTATTTTTTATGATGATTTCACTTGGTACTTTAGCTTTTTATGCAATTCAAAGGGCTTCTCAAGCTGGTTGGTCCCCAGTTCTATATAGAGTTATGGAGGGAATTACTGCCTACTTATTGCCAGGATGTTTAATTGTTTTTTTAATTCTTGTTCTTTCAGGACTTCACATGAATCATTTATTTATATGGATGGATTCAAAAGTTGTTGCTCATGATGAGATAATTAAAGCAAAAACAGGATATTTAAACACTCCATTTTTTCTTTTAAGAGCTGGTTTTTATATTCTTGGATGGTGTGCATATAGGTACTTTTCTAGAAAATTTTCTTTGGCTCAAGATAAAGCAAAGGATATTTCATATCACAAGAAAAATTTTAGGATTTCTGCAGCATTTTTAGTTTTCTTCATTGTTACTGAATCTATGATGTCTTGGGATTGGATAATGTCAATTGATCCACACTGGTTTAGTACTCTTTTTGGTTGGTATGTCTTTGCAAGTATGTTTGTTTCTGGAATTACTGTCATTGCTCTTACAGCAATTTATCTCAAATCTAAAGGATATTTAGATCTAGTAAATGATAGTCATATCCATGATTTAGGAAAATTTATGTTTGGGATTAGTATTTTTTGGACTTACCTATGGTTTTCTCAGTTCATGTTAATTTGGTACTCAAATATTCCAGAGGAGGTTACTTATTTCATTACCAGAATAGAAGATTATAATTTACCTTTTTTTAGTATGCTTGCATTGAATTTTATTCTACCATTATTAATTTTGATGAATAGTGATTATAAGCGTGTGAATTATTTTATTGTAATGACAGGGATTATTATCATAATTGGTCATTATATTGATGTATTTAATATGATAATGCCTTCAGCTGTAGGTGATAAATGGTTTATTGGCATTTCTGAGATAAGTGCATTTATGTTTTTTGCAGGATTATTTATATACGTTGTTTTTAGAGAAATTTCAAAAGCTCCACTTTATCCAGTAGGGGACCCATTTATAGAAGAAAGTAAAAGGTATCATTATTAATTTAATTATTTTTAAATGACAGATCAGATTCTTTTATCCACAAGCCTACTAACATTGACAATTTTGATTTTGGCAGCTATTTCTATATGGCAAGTAGCAAAAATATTTCAAATGTCTCAACCCCGTATTGAAAGCTCTGAGATAGCAGGAGATAAGGATAATCGTTTTAACGGGAAACTCATGTTAGCATTTCTATTTTTTATTTACATCCTGACTTTTTACTCTTTTTGGAGTTGGGGAGATGTTTTGCTTCCTGAGTCCTCATCTGAGCATGGTTATATTTATGATAATCTTATGTGGATTAGTTTTGCAGTTATCTTTTTTGTCCAAACAATTACTCAAGCCTTACTTCATTATTTCGCTTATAAATATCATGGAAGAGAGGGGCAAAAAGCACTTTTTTATCCCGACAACATGAAACTAGAAATAGCCTGGACTATCATCCCTGCTATTGTTTTGGCTGGAATAATTTTATATGGCTTATACACATGGAGTAAAATTATGATGTTTGAAGAAAATGAGGATGCTCTTGTTGTTGAATTATATGCTCAGCAATTTAACTGGAAGGCAAGGTATGCAGGAGACGATGGTGTNCTCGGAGATGCAAATGTTCGTTTTCTTCAAGATTTTGATGGAAGAAATTTAGTAGGCATTGATTATACTGATCCTAATGGATACGATGATGTTGTTGTTCAAGAACTTCACCTTCCTGTTGACAGAGATGTAATTTTTAAAATGAGATCACAGGATGTTTTACATTCAGCATACATGCCGCATTTTCGAGCTCAAATGAACTGTGTTCCTGGAATGATTACGGAGTTTAAATTTAAGCCTATTAAAACTACAGAGGAGATGCGTAATGACCCCGAAGTAATTTCAAAAGTTGATAAAATAAATAAAATNAGATCAGAAAAAAGTAAAGAACTAGCAAAANTAGGAGAAGAACCTNTGGANCCTTACNTTTTTGATTATGTTTTAATTTGTAATAAAATTTGTGGGGCATCCCATTACAATATGCAGATGAAAATNNTAGTNGAGACTCCNGAAGAATTTGAAAAATGGTANGGTGAAAAAGAAACCTTTGCNCAAATAATACAATAAAAATTNAATAAAAATATATAAGAATATGTCATCCNATTCAGAACATCACGAGCATCATCATAAAGAAACTTTTATAACAAAGTATATTTTNAGCCAAGACCATAAAATGATATGTAAACAATATTTAATTACAGGTTTATTTATGGGNATTATTGGAATTGCAATGTCATTAGTCTTCCGATTACAATTAGCATGGCCAGAGGAGCCTTTTTGGATAATGGAATTACTTCTTGGAGACTGGGCACCTGAAGGGGTAATGGATCCAAATGTTTATCTAGCCTTAGTAACAATTCATGGNACTATNATGGTNTTTTTTGTCTTAACTGCTGGATTAAGTGGAACCTTTAGTAATTTATTAATTCCTCTTCAGATAGGAGCNAGAGATATGGCATCAGGCTTTTTAAATATGATATCNTATTGGTTNTTCTTTTTATCAAGTGTTGTAATGTTGGCATCCCTTTTTGTAGAAGCAGGACCTGCTGCTGCTGGATGGACTGTTTATCCACCCCTTAGCGCATTACCTCAATCCATGCCTGGATCAGGGTTAGGAATGACTTTATGGTTGGTTTCTATGGCAATATTTATAGCTTCTTCTCTTTTAGCAGCTCTAAATTATATTGTTACGGTTCTTAATCTCAGAACAAAAGGAATGACTATGACTCGACTACCATTAACAATTTGGGCATTTTTTATTACTGCAATTATTGGCGTTGTCTCTTTTCCAGTTCTTCTATCAGCTGCTTTATTATTAATAATGGATCGAAGCTTTGGGACATCTTTTTTTCTTTCAGATATCTTTATTCAAGGGGAGGTTCTTCATTATCAAGGGGGATCGCCTGTTTTGTTTGAACATCTATTTTGGTTCTTAGGTCACCCAGAGGTTTATATTGTTCTATTACCAGCTCTTGGAATAACATCTGAAGTTCTAGCAACTAGCTCAAGAAAACCAATTTTTGGATATAGAGCTATGGTTGCCTCTATTCTTGCAATTGCCTTTCTTTCAACAATTGTATGGGGACATCATATGTTTATTGCAGGAATGAATCCTTTTTTAGGATCTGTTTTTACCTTTACAACTTTATTAATTGCAATTCCTTCTGCAGTCAAGGCTTTTAATTACATTGCTACTTTATGGAAGGGAAATCTCCAACTCAATCCCGCAATGTTATTTTCAATTGCACTGGTTTCTACTTTTATTTCTGGAGGCTTAACTGGGGTTATTCTTGGAGATAGCACATTGGATATTAATGTGCATGATACTTATTTTGTTGTTGCCCATTTTCATCTTGTTATGGGAATTTCTGCCCTATATGGTTTATTTGCTGGAGTTTACCATTGGTTTCCAAAAATGTTTGGTCGTATGATGAACAAGAACATGGGATATTTTCATTTTTGGGTTACGGTAGTCTGTGCTTATGGTATTTTTTTCCCAATGCATTTTATTGGAATGGCAGGATTACCTAGAAGATATTATACTAATACTGCATTTCCGTATTTTGATGATTTATCAGATATAAATGTAACCATTACTATTTTTGCACTAACCGCAGGGTTAGCACAATTAGTTTTTCTTTATAACTTTATTTATAGCATGTTTCATGGTAAACCAACTGAACAAAATCCATGGAAATCTAATACATTGGAATGGACTGCGCCTATTAAACATTTCCATGGAAATTGGGAAGGGGAAATACCTCACGTTCATAGATGGGCATATGATTATTCGAAACCTGGATATAAGGAAGATTTTGTTCCACAAAATATTCCGTTAAAAAAAGGCGAAAAAGAGTTGCANCATTAATTACAATTTAATTCTCTATCCGCTATTCATTTAATCATTTATCTTTGTTTTAAATGAATGAGAATTTAGATCCTACTTTAGATAATTTGCCTCCGGAGGACAAGGAATTTGATAGAGCATTAAGGCCAACAAGTTTTAATGATTTTGCAGGACAAGAATCTATTTTAGAAAATTTAAAGATTTTTGTTGAAGCTGCAAATCAAAGAGATGAGGCATTAGATCATACTTTATTTCATGGTCCACCTGGACTTGGTAAGACAACATTGGCCTATATATTAGCTAATGAATTAAAATCAGATATTAAATTAACATCTGGTCCAGTTCTAGACAAACCAGGAGATTTAGCTGGATTGTTAACAAATTTAAAACCCCGGGATATTTTATTCATTGATGAAATTCATCGTTTAAGTCCTATTGTAGAGGAATATCTTTATTCTGCAATGGAAGATTATAAGATTGATATAATGATTGAAACAGGACCAAATGCTCGTTCTGTTCAAATAAAATTAAACCCATTTACTTTGATTGGAGCTACAACTAGGTCAGGTCTTCTTACTGCTCCAATGAGGGCTAGATTTGGAATTAGTAATCGTTTAGAATATTACTCCACCGAACTACTGAGTACAATAATTGAAAGGAGTGCTGAAATTTTAAATATTTTAGTTTCTCAAGAAGCTGCTATTGAAATTTCAGGTAGGAGTAGAGGTACTCCAAGAATAGCTAATGGATTATTGAGAAGAGTTAGAGATTTTGCTCAAATTAAAGGGGATGGAAATGTAGATTTGGGAATAACTAAAATTGCTTTAAAAGCATTAAATGTTGACAGTTATGGATTAGATGAAATGGATAATAAAATTTTAACCACTGTAATTGAAAAATTTAAGGGTGGCCCAGTTGGGATCTCAACTATAGCAACTGCTTTATCAGAAAGTGTTGAAACAATTGAGGAAGTTTATGAACCTTTTTTGATACAACAAGGATTTATTATAAGGACTCCAAGAGGGAGAGAGGTTACAGATCTAGCATATAAACATCTCGGGATTTTAAAAAATAATCAAAGAGACCTTTTTTAATTATAAAATGAGAGAAGATCCAACAAGATTTCTTAAAAGAAAAGCCAATAACTTAGGGTTTTTATCTTGTGGAATTTCAAAAGCTGTTTTTTTAGAAGAAGAGGCAACCAAACTTGAAAATTGGTTAAATGATGGCAAGCATGGGAAAATGAAATATATGGAAAATCATTTTGATATGAGATTAGATCCAAGGAAACTAGTGCCAGATGCTAAAAGTGTTATTTCCTTGTCTTATAATTATTTTAATGATAACCTTCAAAAGGACAAGGATGCACCAAAGATTTCTAAATATGCTTATGGCAATGACTATCATAAGGTTATAAAGGAAAAATTAAAAATTTTATTTAAGGAACTACAAAACAAATTTGGTGATATTAATGGTCGAGTATTTATTGATTCAGCTCCTATCATGGAAAAAGCATGGGCTGCAAAAAGTGGTCTAGGATGGATTGGGAAGAACACAAATTTAATTAGTCAAAAGGTAGGCTCATTTTATTTTTTAGCAGAAATAATTGTTGATTTAGAATTTGAATATGACACTCCTGTTACAGATCATTGCGGAAGTTGTACCGCATGTATTGATTCATGTCCCACAGGAGCACTGGTTAAACCTTATGAGATTGATGCAAGTAAGTGTATTTCATACTTAACAATTGAATTAAAAGATGAAATCCCATCTGAGTTTAATGGCAAAATGGATAATTGGGCTTTTGGCTGTGATGTTTGTCAAGATGTTTGTCCTTGGAATCGTTTTTCACGTAAACACAATGAACCACTTTTTAATCCAAATCAAGAAATGATGAAAATGGGGAAAAANGAATGGGAGGAACTCACTGAAGAAACTTTTGAGGTAATTTTTAAAAACAGTGCAGTAAAAAGGACAAAATATAAAGGATTAAAAAGGAACATCTCTTTCATTTCCTAAATTCCTCCAACCAATTCAATTGAAGNATTNTNCCTATTAAAANTTTCTAAATCNTTTTTAGAAATTTTTGTATCCCAGACNTATACCCTTTTTAAGTTTTTAAAGCTTTCAATAATTTCTAAAGAATTTTTGGAAATTTTTGTTCCGTATAAATTTAAAACCTCAAGATTTTCTAATTTTTGTAAAGTTTTAACCCCTTCATCACTTATTGAATTTTTTTGTATGTCAAGACTTACTAGATTTTTTAGATTTAAAAAATTTAATAAAGATTTATCAGAAAGATTAGAGTCCTTTATAAATAGATAAGCAATATGATTTTTTATAGCTTCAAGTTGATCAAATTCAACTTNAGACAAATTATTTTTTAAGTATTTAACAGAAACAAATTTTTTGTTGCTTGAAATGAACTTTACTTGAAAAACNGATTTGTCAATATTTATCAATTTAGATTCATCCAATTCTTGAACAGAGATTNTTTCNAACCATTGTTTATCTGAGAAATCTATATTGTAGATTTTATTTAATGAAATTTTAATTTCATCTGGTATTTCAATTGATGAAAGAACATCATTTGATTTATCAGAATTTTTAATCCACCATAAAATGGTATTTATTTCATCATAAGAAACTATTGGTCCATCCGGGGGCATAAATTTTATGTTATCAACGGGTAGACTTATTCTTTTAAAAAATAAACTATTTCGAGGATTAATTTTATCAATTGGCGACCCTGCATTTCCTCCTTTGGTTAGTAGAGGTAAAGAAGATAAATCTAGATTTCCTCTTTTTATTTCATTATTATGACAAGAAATACATTTATTGATAAGAATAGGTTCAATAATATTCGAATATAGTTCAATTGAATCTAAGCTAATTGAAATTTCAGCAAGTAAATTTTTATCTTCAACAAATCGATTTTTAATTTCTTCAGGGGCATATTCAAACAAGTAATTTTCTCCATGTGTTATATTGCCTCCGTTATGTCCAGTTATAAATAAAATTACTATAATTACAAAGTTTGAAAATGATTTAAAATTTTTAGGAATAAAATCTTTAAAAAAAGATAGACGGATAATCCATGCCAGGAAGCACATCCCAACTAATATAAAACCGAATAACTTATGGAGGTATAGGTTTTCTTCAATGTAAAGTCCAGTTTCAGCAAGAAGCCAACCAAAAAGTGCACTAAAAGCAGAGGATATAAAACCTAAAAACCAACTAAAAGATATAATTCTATTATTGATTTGATTTTTAAAGATATTAGAATATGTCTCAATTAGTATAGATAGTATTAAAAATCCTATTGGAAGGTGAACTAACAAGGGGTGAAGTCTTCCAAAGAAAGAGGAAATATCTAATACAATCATTTATGTTTTAGGTTCTAATTAGTTTAACTGGATAAGTTTTTCCAGAATTCCATTGAGGTATATATATACTATCGTCGTTATCTATACACACATCGTGAGGATTTAAAAAAGTCTTCTGATCATAAATTGGTTTCTCCAAAACTCCATCGTTATATTTCGGCACATTTCCTCCAGGTAATGAAATAATTTTATTNTTGTGATCTAAAATGGCCAGCATNCCATCATAATTCCACCAACTTTCTGTTATGATTACTGCAAAGAATAGGTTATTTCCCTTAATAACAGGACGACAAATCCAACATCCAGGCAGAGGAATAGTTTCGATATGTTTTCCATTTAAATCAAATCTCTTAAATTCATTCTTAGTCCTAGATGAAATTAACAGAGAAGGATTATTTTTTTCTCTTGTATCAAGTGTAATNCCATGACAGCAATCAAATTGGTTTGATTTATCACCCCGACCACCAAAGTGTTTTATGTAATTACCTTTTGAATCATATTTAATTATGAAATCTTTTCCATAACCATCTGCAATAAAAATATCTCCATTGGGAGCTACAGTTGTTTCTGTGGGTTTAAAATCTTCAGCTGAATTATATTCTTTTATTTCTTTTGGATAATCTAATTCTAAAATTTTTCTCCCTTTCAGATCAGTTTTACAAACCATGTGTTTATCAGGATCAGTGATATACAAAAACTCTTCACCGCCTTCATCTACAATAGTTAAGCCATGGGCTGAAGAATATCCTATACTCCATGATCCTTCAATTTTTCCTGACTGGTTATAGATCAATACATTGTTTTTAGGATGCGTAGTGGTCATAAAAATTCTATTTTTATTATCCATTACCATTTCATGACAATGATTTACAGGGAAATCATTAGCATTTTGAACTCCCCACTTTTTATCTACTTTATATTTAAAATCTCCATGGCCAATGATTTCATTATTTTGCTTCAAATTTTTTCCAATAGAAAATGATTTAATCGGAATACCTGCTCCAATTCCTAACAGAGCAGATTTTTTTATAAAGTTTCTTCTAGAATTTAATTTTGTTTTTTTCATGATAAAATTTCTTTGACAACGTGACCGTGCACATCTGTTAATCGATATCTCCTTCCTTGATGTTTAAAAGTCAATCTCTCATGATCGATACCAAGAAGGTGCATCACTGTTGCTTGAAAGTCATGTATATGGACAGGTCTTTCTGCCAAATTATATCCGAACTCATCAGTTGCACCTATAGTAATTCCTTTTTTAATTCCAGCACCAGCCATAAATATGGTAAAACATTTAGGGTGATGATCCCTACCATATCCAGGATCAGTAATTAATCCTTGGGTATAATTTGTTCTACCAAACTCTCCTCCCCAAATTATAAGAGTATCTTCTAGTAACCCTCTTTGTTTTAAGTCCTTGATTAGAGCAGCAGTTGGCTGATCTGTATCCTTGCATTGTATTTTAATATCTTTATTAAGACTTCCATGTTGATCCCAACCCTGATGATAAAGTTGAATAAATTTAACATCTTTTTCAACTAATTTTCTAGCTAAAAGGCAGTTGGCAGCAAATGTACCAGGGTTTTTACTCTCTTCGCCATACATATCAAAAATGTAGTCTGGCTCATTAGAGACATCCATTACTTCAGGAACGGATGTTTGCATTCTATATGCCATTTCATATTGAGACATCCTTGACAAAATTTCAGGATCTCCAATATCCTCATAATTTTCATTTTCAAGCTTTTTAAGATAATCAATTTGTTCTTTTCTTATATCACCAGTTACTCCGGGGGGGTTTTCTAGATAAAGCACCGCATCTTTACCAGATCTAAATTGAACTCCTTGATATTTAGAAGGTAAAAAACCGTTACCCCAAGACCTTGCATAAAGGGGCTGTCCTTGTTTATCTTTTGTTACTAAAACAACAAATTCAGGAAGATTCTTATTGTCTGATCCTAATCCATAGCTAATCCAAGATCCCATTGAAGGTCTGCCTGGTAAATTAGAACCGCTTTGAATAAATGTTACTGCAGGGTCGTGATTAATTTCTTCAGTATACATAGATTTTATAAAACACAATTCATCAACTATTTTCGATGTATGAGGCATAAGATCGCTCATCCATGCACCACTTTCCCCATGTTGTTTAAAATTAAATATTGATGACACCAAAGGAAAGCTTGCTTGACCTGCAGTCATACCTGTGAGTCTTTGGCCACCCCTTATACTCTCAGGAAGTTCTTGACCATTTAATTTTTTCAATAAAGGTTTATGGTCAAAAAGATCTAATTGAGATGGGGCTCCACTTTGGAAAAGATAAATTATTCTTTTTGCCTTGGCAGGGAAATGGGGAAGCTTAGGACTTTGATTTATACTATTTGAGAAGCTGCCAAAAACAGGCGCTGGATTAATTAGAGAACCTAGGGTTAATGCTCCTAGACCAAGNGAAGTCCTTGTCAAAAAGTCCCTTCGAGTGTATTTTTCNTTATGATGGTGATCGTTACAATTCATATTTTTATAGTTATCTTTTCATATAAACCTCATCATGATTTAAAAGTGTATTTGCTACCATTACCATAGCAGCTGTTTTATATCTGTTTAAACTTCTGTCTCTNGGCTTCTCTCCACTTCTAAATATTTCATATGCAAGTTTAGGATTTTTTCTGAACTTATCAAGTTGTTGAAAATAAAGNTCTTTGAGTANATCCAACTCTTTCTTCTTTGGTTCTCTTGANGTGCAAATTCTAAAACCTAATGAGATAGACTCATCAANTGAATTTGGAGCCTCTTTTTGAATGCGTTCAGCTAAAATTCTNGAAGCTTCAAAAAACTGAGGATCATTTAATAANACCAGNGCTTGCAAAGGNGTATTAGTTATNTCTCTTTTAACNGTACAAACCTCTCTTGTGGGAGCATCAAAAGTCGNCATTGATGGAGGNGGAGANGTTCTTCTTATAAATGTATACATACTTCTNCTATANAGNCTNTCNCCAGATGATTCTTTGTAATTCATNAATTTTATTGAAAAATTTGATTTTTCTTTCCATAANCCTTNGGGCTGNTANGGTTTAACGCTTTTACCACCAANATGTTTAACTAACAAACCACTTGTTGCAAGTGCATTATCACGAATCATTTCTGCTGGTAGTCTATAACTATTACTTCTAGAAAGGAAAATATTATCAGGATCAATTTCAACAAATTTGGAATTTGGCACGGAGCTTTGCATATATGTATGTGAATTAACCATTAATCGTAAAAGAGCTTTAATGTCCCAATTATTTTCAATTAGGTAATTAGAAAGAAAATCAAGAAGTTCTGGATGAGAGGGTAAAGAACCTTGAACTCCAAAATCATCAGGAGTTTGAACTATACCTCTTCCAAATATCATTTGCCAATATCTATTAACAGTCACTCTGGAAGTAAGAGGATTTTTTTTATCAAACAACCATTTAGAAAGACCTATTCTATTTTTTGGTAAATCAGAAGACATTTCTGGTAGTTTTGACGGGACATCAGCATTAACCTCATAACTAGGCATTGTATAAAGTCCTCTTTCATACAGAAATGATTTTCTTTTATTAACCATATCTTCCATTACCATTACCTCCATGACATCAGACACCTTATTTAGCCATTGATTTTTTAAACTTTTAAGTTCCTTTTTTAGTTTACTTACTTTAAGGTCATAATTGATGATATGATCTTTTTTGTCTAAATCGGTAGAATTTATTTTTTCATCAGGATCATATTGATTGTAAACAAGCCCAATTTCATAACTAGTTAAAGGTTTTTTATAGACAATAAGATCATCTATTAATCCCTTAAAAAATTTATTATCTCCACTTGACCCATCATATGAAACTCCTACCATAAGAGATCTTCTTTCTTCTTTTATTCCACTACTGGAAACAGGTTTAATAGTTTTATATAGATTATCAACTAAGGTTTTATTTTCAATTACTGATCCATTAAGATAGAGATTTACACCTTCGGCCTTTCCTGAACCGTTATATGAGAATGATAAATGATTCCATTTGTTTTTNAGAATNGAGTCTTTTGATTTTATATGAACTTGATTACCCGGTAAAGAACTNACTAGTCTAAAATTTATATAGTTTTCATCATCAAGGTACAAATCCCAGCCTCTCCAATAATTATTTTTACCACCAGTAGTTCCCATTATTGTTTGNCCAAAACCTTTTTTNCTTTTCTCAGTATTAATCCAAACAGAAGCTGAAAAGGGATCAGTCCATTCAAAATTAGGAATTGATTCAAGATAGAATTGAGCCCCACCAACACCCATCCTAAATGCATTTCCATCAATACCTTTCTCAATTCCAGGTTTGATATTACAGGTAATATTTAAATTGTTATCTATGATGAATTTTGATGATCTTGCAAATGATCCTTGAACAATGTTGGTTACATCAGGACTCTTTTTAGTATATGCCCTAATTTTTTCAAGACTTGCCTTTTGAATTATTGATTTATTGATTAGGGAGTACGATTTATAATCTGAAAGCTGGTTAGAATAATCATAAAACTCTGAAAGCTCATTTTTTGTTAAAGCTAATTTTGATTCCTTTTCATTTATTCTTTTTTCAATGTTTGAAATCTCTTTTTCAGTTGATTCATCAGGCAATANTAGAAGTGGNCCAAAATCACCGTCATCTCCTGTCATCCCTAGTTCTCTTGTTTGATTAAAAAAAGCAGAAAGTTGAAAATAATCTTTTTGTGAAACAGGGTCAAATTTATGATCATGACATTTTGCNCACATCATAGTAAGTCCTAGAAAAGCAGTTCCTANTGTTTCAGTTCTGTCAAAAACATAATTTAATCTCCATTCTTCATCAATNACNCCTCCTTCNGCAGTCATTGGAGAATTTCTNTTGAATGCAGTTGCTAATTTTTCATCTATNGAAGCATCTTTCCTCAGNTCTCCTGATANTTGNACAGAAACAAATTCATNATAAGGCATATTTTCTTTAAATGCATTTATAACCCAATCTCTCCATGGCCACATGGTTCTTATCCCATCAGCATGTAATCCATGAGAATCAGCATATCTTGAAAGNTCAAGCCAATCCATTGTTAAGCGTTCTGCATTTTCATTGCTACTTAATAGCTTATCCACAATTTTAGAATAAGCATTTGGATCATTATTAGCAATGAAAGCATCAATTTCTTCAATGCTTGGTGGCAAGCCAGTAAGATCAAAATAGACCCTTCGGAGTAATTTTTCTTTTTTAGCAATATCAGAGAATTCAAGATTTTTTTCTGTTAATCTGTTGAAAATGAAATGATCGATTTCATTTTTCATTCTTTCATTTACATTNTTTAGGGTAGGGATATTCACTTTTTCAACTGGCAAAAATGACCAATGCTCTTTCCATTCTGCTCCTTGTTCAATCCATTTTAGTATTATGGCTTTTTCTTTTGAGTTTAGAGTGAGTTTAGAATCAGGAGTTGGCATCATAACTTCTGGATCGTCTGACAAAATCCTATGAGCAACTGCACTCCCATTAGTGCTTCCAGGGGAAATGGCTGTTTGACCACTAGATAATTTTGAAAAAGCTATTTTTTCATCATCTAATCTTAGACCAGCCATTCTTGTTTTTTCATCAGGGCCATGACAAGCAAAACATCTATCAGAAAGAATCGGTTTTACATGATAATTAAAATCAATTTTTTCCGGTAAAGTCGCATACTCATATGTAACTTCTTCAGGTACATTTAATGAACATGAAAAAAATAAAACAGCTAAGACCGGAAATATTAAAACTCTCATAAATACTTACAATAACTTAATAAATTTAAAAAAAAAGTAAATTTTAAAAAAATTCTGAACCTATATTAATCCTTCGAAAGGATATAAATATAATCGTCGTTTGTTAAAACAAAAAAATTATTCTCTCCAACAGGTAGAATTTTCCTAGCGTTTATTGACATTGGCAGAGGAAGAAATTTTGACTCATTGAAATTTTCTATACTTGAATCCCAATCACTTAAAATTCCTCCTGGATTTGCGGAAGAGACTCCTAATTCAGTTACGTACTGATGATAGTTTCCTACATAAAGTAGTTTGGCAATATTGTCTTTTAAAAAAAAGAAGTCTTCTATAGAGCTAAATTGGGCTTCTTTGGGGAGGGGTTTGCCAATGAATTTTTCTCCATTATTAATAAATAAGGTTGATCTTAATTCATAGAGACTATTAGTTTCAAGGATTTTGTCTTCAGATTTTCCTGTTAGACTCTTTATGTCATTAACTTTAGAAAAATTGATGTAATTAGGAAATTTCTTTTTCAAATAAGGCAATTGTTTGTCAAGTTTATCCTTTGAAGCAAAGGGGACGTATGCTCCAAAAAAATCATAAAAAATTATTGGATCTAATTGAAGGTTTTCATCATAATCATCTAAGTATATTCTAACAGGCTTTTCCTTATCTGGTTTCCACTTAAAATTTGATCCTGCATTTCCTGCTAAAATATCAATCTTCCCATCAAAATTAAAGTCATCAACCAAAACGGTATTCCATAATCCATTTGTATTTAAAAGACCATATTGATCAGTTGCATTAACAAAATTGTCGGTTCCTTTGTTTAATAAAATTCTAATAGGCATCCAGTCACCAACAATTATAAGATCAGCATTTGAATCTCCATTAACGTCAGCCCATTGACTATCAGTAATCATTCCAAATCTCTGTTTCATTATAATTTCAAAAGAATTTTTTTTATTGTTTTTAAGTATGAAACTATACGGACTTAGCCCGTAGGATCCTGGAATTGATCTACTTCCTATAAAAAGATCTTCATAGCCATCATTGTTATAGTCATTTACTGAGACAGAGGACCCATTTGTTTGAGGGAGTGAAATTGGTAATCTTGAAAAAGTTCCTTTCCCATTATTTATATATATTCTATCCATTAGATTTTCATCAAGTTCTTGAAGGTCACTACCGCCACTGACAACATATAAATCTAAATCACCATCATTATCAATATCAATTGTTGCCGCATCAACATCTTCGTATTTACTATCTCTATTAAAATCGGGGATTTCCAGGGGCTTAAAATTTAGATCTTTTAAACCAAGAAATATTTTTGAACTTTGATAACGGGCTCCACCAATGAAAATATCTTCAATTCCGTCATTATTAAAATCGGCCACAACACCTGCAGGCCCTTCATAAGAAAGCCTTTCAGGAATTAAACGCTCTCTTTCATAGTCATAAAAACCATTTTCTTTGTGTTTAAATGGAAGAATTTTTAAAGAAAATTCTGAAGATTTTTCATCAAAAATTTTTGGTGTTTTACTCTCATTTTTTTTATTAATAACTAGTTCTTGATTTAATGTAACATTTTTTTCAGTTTGAAAAAGACCATCGGGCCATCTAACTACAATCGAATCTATTTGACCTATTTTACCAAGTCCAAAATAAACTTTGTGAGAGGAGGATGATTGAAAGCCACGGGTCACTATGTTTTCTCTTACCCATTTTTTCTCTGCAGAAAAGATCTCAATCTTTGATCCCCTTGTTATAGGATAGTTTTTATCTCCTTTAAGAGTTATTGAAATATGATTGTTTTTGTTTTCTGAAAGGTTTTCAAGAATAGTTGAGGGAGAGTTTAGATTATTAAGTACAATGTCTAAATCACCGTCGTTATCTAAATCAGCATAAGCAGCTCCGTTGCTGTATGAAGGTTTACCAACAAATGATTTATCTATGTTTTCAAATTCAAGATTCCCCAGATTTCTAAATAAAATATTTGGAATTTTAAGAGTTGGCATTTCATCAATGAGTTTTTTCTTTATTTCATCTTGTCTAGAATTGTTATACTTGGTAAAGTCAACATTGCTGAGATAATTAATGTAATCTAGATCATTAGGTCTTTTTGCTATACCATTTGTGATGAAAATATCATTTAGTCCATCAGCATCAAAGTCTTGTAATAAAACTCCCCAGCTCCAGTCGGTAGCATATGTTTTTGTTAGAAGAGCTATTTCTGAAAAAGATCCATCTCCTCTGTTTAGGTGGAAGTGATTTCGAGCAAGTTGAGGTTCAAAGCCAAACTCTTTTTTTATTCTACTAACCTGATCTTCATCCTCTCCACCAGATTTCAAAAATATTTTTGGATCATAAGGCATCATATCTGTAGTGAAAATGTCTTGATGTCCATCTGAGTTTAAATCAGCCACATCTATGCCCATGGTAAAATGTGTTGAATGATAAATTGATTTTTTAATTGATTCGCTAAATGTTTTGTCTTTATTGTTTATATAGATGTAATCATTCTCGTGAAAGTCATTGCCAACATATATATCAAGCCATCCATCATCATTTATATCTGAGACGGTAATAGCAAGACCATATCCCAAGGGACTATCATAAATATTGACTTTTCTTGTAACTTCAACAAATCTGCCTTCAATTTCATTAAGCTTATTTTCATAAAATTTGTCTCCTGAAAGACTATCTGACTCAACTCTTTTTTCAGATGTTCCATAACTTCTGACAGTATGAATGGCATGATTAAGCAAATAAACATCTAAGTCACCGTCACGATCATAATCTAAAAATGTAGCCTGGGTAGAAAATCCTGAAAAATCAAGTCCAAATTCAGAAGATCTTTCTGTAAAGGTTAAATTTCCATTATTTATGTAAAGTAAATTATGAGATTTTTTTGGACTTATGGGACTTACCTTTGTTACATATATATCAAGAAATCCATCTAAATTTACGTCCTCAAAGTTAACCCCATTTGACCAGCTGTTTTCAATGCTTAGACCAGCTTCGACAGTTATATCCTTAAATTTTAAATTTCCCTGGTTTAAATAGAGACGATCAGGTAAAAGATTTGCAGAAAAATAAATATCTTCTAATCCATCATTATTTATGTCTCCTACAGAAACGCCCCCTCCATTATAATAATAGAGGTACTCAATGATATTTAATTTAGTTTTATATTCTAGTGAATTAGAAAAATCTATTCCTGTTTGATCAGAATTTAGAGACCGAAATGGTATTGTTGATTCAAATATTTTCTCCTTGGGGGAACATCCAAAAAAGAAAAAAACAAATAATGAAAAAAATATAATATTGTTATTTATCATTCAGAGCCAAAATTATATATAGTAAGACTATCTTTATTTCTTGTAACTAGCATTTTGTTATCATTTATCATTAATATATCTCGAATCTCTCCCTTTAAAAAGAAACCTTTGCCACTGGGATGAAAATTAAAACTTTTTCCATCAATGTTCTCAAGATAAATTCCATAAGAGGCATCATAAATACCAACTTCAGGTTTAACATTGAATAAATTTCCTCCCATCACTATATCTTTATCACCATCATTATCAAAGTCAGATGTATTGATTGCATATACGGGACTAAATTGAACCTCTTGAGGCAAAGAAATTTTTTCAAATTCAAAATTTCCTTTATTAATGAAGATTGACGTCTCCAGATTAGTAGCATCAAAAATTAAAACTCCTTGCATTTCTTTTTCAGTAAAAATTTTTGAGATATCTGCATCTTTAAATGATTCATAATCAGGAAATTTTTTCTTTAAACTTTTTATTTGATCAATTAAATCATGTCTGAGAGCATATGGGTAATATTTACCGTCNTCAGCTCTAAAAGATATAATTCCTTCCCCAAAACCATTTCTGTCAAAATCATTAAAGAAAAGTCTAATAGGATTTTCATTACTTGCTTTAAACCTTGAATTTAATCCATGATTTCCAACAATTAGATCGATCATCCCATCATTNTTTATGTCTTCAGAATGGATAGTATTCCACCATCCTTTTTCATTTTNNAGNGAATTAGATACNGGATTAAAAACACCATTTTTATTTTCAAATACTCTCAAGCCCATGTATTCTCCAATTACGATTAAATCCTTGTCCTTATCAGAATCAATATCAATAAAAGAAGCATCAGTAATCATTCCTAAATTAATTAAATCAGGAGCTCTAAGATTAGTCTCATTGGTAAAATTGCCCATGCCATCATTAATTAATATGAATCCTGACCCTGGCAATCCATATTGTCCAATTTTAATTCTTTCACCAACAAATAAGTCTAAATCTCCATCACCATCTATATCAGCATTAGCAACTGCACCAGTACTTATATTATTTTCAGAATCAGGAAGTTTTTGGTTTGAATCTGAAAAATTGCCTTTGCCGTCATTGATAAAAAGGCGATCAAAAAGCTGTTGAGAATAACTTGCAACTTCGACACCTCCACTGGCAAGGTAAAGGTCTAAATCCTTATCATTGTCTACATCAAACAGAATAATTTCAGAGTTTTCAGCTTCTTTGTATTTTTCAAAAAAAGATTGATCAAATACTTTTTTNNTAAAGTTGTCATTCTCAGCTATAAAGATTTGGGGATTATATCCTTTTGAAGCCGATATTACAAAATCAGATAAACCATCTCCGTTAATATCTCCTTTTGCAAGTTTTGGNCCTTCAGTACTGCACATATGATATGTAAGACGCTCTTTATCAAAATCTACAAACCTGTTTTCCTTGTGGATATATGCATTTTTCATTTCTGTTTTTTCAAAAAGTAAAGTTTGATTTTTCTCATCATCATAATTATTCTCTTTATAAACAGCGTCAGATTCTTTTAATTTAATGGTTTGGTTAACTTTTACTTTTTTCATTACTGTTTTACCGCCGTAAGGCCAAAGAATTTCTAGGTCTACTTCTTTTGAAGATCCAACTCCAAAATTNGGTCTCACATCAACTGATGATTGAAATCCCCTTACAGGCTGGATCTCTTGTATATATGTTTCATTTTCAGTATTGACATATATTTTTGTTCCTATTGCATTTTTGTTTTTGTTGATTCCTTCTAGGTCAAACTTTATATAGTTATTTTCTTGTTTATCTAGTTTGTTTTCAAAAACAAAAACAGGCATATTGACATTGCTTACTACCAAATCCAGATCTCCATCATTATCAATGTCACCATAAGCAGCACCATTAGAAAAACTAGAAAGATTAAGACCAGAATTAGTGTAATTTTCAAATTTAGTTTTGCCAAGATTTTTATAAGAGTGGTTAGGAACTGCCTCTGAGGGAATTATTTCAATTAGTCTTTTGTAATCAACCTGATTATTTGCAACAATAGATTTGACTACTTCTTTATTTGAAATGTATTGAAGATAGTCTTGATTTGTTAGGTCTCTGTATATTCCATTAGCAATAAATAGATCTTTAAGTCCATCATTATCCATATCAAAGAATAATGCACCCCAACTCCAGTCAGAAGCTGCCACTCCTGAGAATCTTCCAATTTCACTAAAAGTGTTATTATTATTGTTAAGATGTAGTACATTTCTTGTAAACTGGTGATGGTAACCATTTTTTAAAACATACTGATACTTGTTCCAATCNTCAAATGTTGTAACTGTTTTGAGTCTTTTATAGTCAGAGGGAAGCATCTCTGTCACAAATATATCATTNGTTCCATTNTTATCAATATCNGCAAGATCAGCTCCCATTGAAGCACCACTNATGGATTTCATTTGNGAGGTAAGTTCTTCACTGAAAGTACCATCCTTTTGATTGATATACAGATAATCCCTTTCAAAGAAATCATTGCAAACAAAAATATCTTCCCAGCCATCATTATTTACATCGCCAACAGTAACTCCCAAACCAAAACCTATTATACTGCCATAAATGTTAGCCTTTTNACTTACATCGAAAAATTTTCCATCTCTATTCTCCATTAATTTATCGCCTCCAAGAAGATCTCTATTNGGCCTTTCATTTCTTGTCAGCTTAAAAGAAGCGATTGATTGGTANGAATTATTAAGCATATAAGCATCAAGATCTCCATCTTTATCATAATCAAAAAAACTTGCATGAGTTGAATATCCTCTATCGTCTAAATTATATTGCTCTGCTGATTCTGTGAAAGATAAATCTCCATTATTTATAAATAATTCATTTTGTTTGTTGTCCCCTTTTATGTCCCCTGAATTACAGACATATATATCTAAAAAACCATCAGAATTTATGTCTGCCATAGTCACTCCTGTTGACCATGCTTTTTCTCCTCCAACACCAGCAGATTCGGTAATGTCTTTAAATTTAAAATTCCCAATGTTAAGAAATAATTTATTTTCTTTTTGATTAGAAGTGAGATATAAATCTATCAGGCCATCATTATTAATATCACCTAAAGAAACCCCTCCACCATTATAAAAGTTTCTATAGAGATAAACGTTAAAATTTTGATCAAACTTTAGATTATTAGAAAAAGTAATACCTATTTCTTCATTATTTTTTAACTCAAAAAGAGGGCTAGAATTTTCACAGGAGAATAAAAAAACTAGAGTAATAAAGAAAAATTTATATAGACTTTGCATTTAATTTTTAATTAATTTTTTCAGATACATCCTCAATTATCACGGCAACATCTCTTCCATCTATTTTATACATTGTTATCTGCCTGTTTCCATCTACTTTAACGTATGCAAGATTATTCTTAGAGTCTAATTGTAAATCAATTTCAATAAAATTATTTCCAGGATACCATAATTGTAAAGTATCTTTTATTTCATTAATTAAGTTATCTGAATTATATTCTTCTCTCCATGCTATCCATGAATAGTAATTAAATCTAATATCCATGCCTTTCATAATCCTATCATTATCAAATATACCCATAAATGACATTCTAATTTTTTTTCCATTTTCAACCGAATCTTTAGGATATAAAATATATTCTGGATAAAGATTTCTGGCTCCAGAAGTAATTAGTTTTTTCTTATTTAAATCAGCGCATATTTCAAAAAAATCATCTTTTGTTTGCCCTATTTTTAATCCTAAAACTAAGTCATTAAATGATTTACCTGACTTAAGTTCTTTTTTTAAGAGCTTGCTGTATTCTGATTCTATCTCACAAGCTAAGAAGGGAGTAAGAACTAGAAG
>NZZH01000040.1 GCA_002702405.1 Flavobacteriaceae bacterium
ACTGTCCGGAGAGGTGGCTGAGTGGTCGAAAGCGGCACCCTGCTAAGGTGTTATACGGGCAACTGTATCGAGGGTTCGAATCCCTCTCTCTCCGCCAATCTAAAATTATATCTATGCTAGTATAAATTTTATAAATTGGATTTATTGATATGCTTTATACAAAAAAAATTAAAATTATATTTACAGCTTTTTTTGCAGTACTTTTAATTGGTTGTAGTGAACCTCGATCGGCTCAGATAGACAAAATTCTTTCTACATTAGGGCCTGAAGATTTTGAATTTTTTTCTTTTTCACAAATACGTTGTGAACTCATGATTGCTTCAGAAGAGCTTAATGTCGATGAGTGGCAAGTTTATTTATACCTCTACTTTGACATTGATTGGGATAAACAAAAAGAAATTGGCATTCCTGTTAACAAAGAAATTATTAGATACGTTAAAGAAGGAAATGTAGGCGGCAGAGCAGATCTAGATAACATTTTATTTTTAGAAGGCGAAGTAATAGATAATATATATAACAGATATGATATTGAATGCGTGGATTCTTAGCCTCATTTTCTATTTTGCTCCTGGCTTCATGTAAAAGTGTTGGTCAGATAGAGACTCCTGTTGAAATAATTCAAGGCCAATCGGCTGGCTACGTTCTAATACCTACAGATAATCTAGATTCTGGCTATTTAATCACTCAGGATAATGCAAGATTTCTAGTGTATGGATTACCTTATGTAGATGAAGATACTGAAATTAATGTTAAAGGTAGAGCCATATTGATCAATTACAGCGATTATGGAGAATCTAGAATTGAAATTGATAATGAATCTCTTGTTAATCCCAGCATTGAAGATCGTGAAAGAGCTTCTGGTGAATATTTAAAAGTACTAAGCATTATAAAAAGAAGTTCAGATCAATTTGATCAAGATTTTAAATTCATTACGCCTGTTAATGCAGTAATTACTAGCCGTTTTGGTAAGAGAAGATTTATAAATGGTAATCCTCGTTCACCTCATATGGGATTAGATATTAGAGGAGCAGTTGGAACTCCAATAGTTGCACCGAAGAGAGGCAAAGTTGTTCTAGCTGAGAGCCATTTTTACAGTGGCAATATCGTAATAATCGATCATGGAGGAGGGCTGTTCACTTCTTTCAGTCATTTAGATAGTTTTAAGGTAGAGGTTGGCGATATAGTAGATCAAGGTCAAGAATTTGCTTTTGTAGGTTCGACAGGAAGAGTAACAGGGCCACACTTACATTGGGTGGTCTATCTCAATGGCAATAGAATCAACCCAGAGTTATTGGTAGAGCTAGAATTAGCTCAAGACTGAAGAAAGAATTTTTTCCATGCTGCAGATTCTTTTTTATAGCATTCTCTGTAATTGAGTCTTGCTTCATTAGCTTCCCAAAATTCAAAATAATCTACCTTAATTTGATATCCACCCCAATTGTCTGGCCTTTTTTCTTCTATTTCACCCGAATCAACCTTTTGTCTGATTACTTCATATTTTTCTTTAAGTAGTTCATAAGACTCGATTTCTTCGGACTGGTTTGAAACCATAGCAGCAATATTTTTACCTGCATCTCGGCCAAAAAAGTGTTCATCTGAAAATTTTTCTTCACATTTTGAAATAGTCCCTTCAATTCTTACTTGTGTTTCTATAGAAGGCCACCAAAAATTTACACATATATTATTGTTGGCAGAAAAATTATCTGCCTTTTTACTTTTATAGCTACTAAAAAAAATAAGGTTATCTTCAAAAAAATATTTAAAATTAACAAAACGAGAATGAGGCTTATTCTCATTATCAACAGAGCTTATGCATCCAGCCTCAATAAATTTTTCACCATGTTCTTCTGCTTTCAAATAATAATCTTGAAAGTTTAAAAAAGGACTAGATTGAGGCAAATTCTTAAATTCCATTATTTTAGAAATCTAATTTGTATAGCATCAGCAAAAATATCAGAAAAGACTCCTGAAATAACGATAAGTTTATTTTTAGTTTTGAACTTATATGCACCTTTCAATACTTGGAAAGCATTTTTAATTGTCTTTTCATGATCTTTACTAAAATTTAAAAAAATATTTTCTATTGATGATGAGATTGAAAGTTTATTCTGTGTAGCTCTATTATTTGTAAATGCAAAAACTGGGACCCTAGGTCTTGCACTTGATATTAATTCGGCAGTAAAGCCACTTCTTGTCAAAACAACAATTGCATCAGCATCTATTTTTTTTGCAAGTTTTACTGATGTTGCAGCTAAAGTATGCCAATCACTTTCATGTTTTAGGTTGCTTTCAAAATGAAGTGTCTCAGATCTTTCAGCATTTAGAGAAATATCTCTTAAGTACTGTACGCACTTAATTGGATGTTTCCCAATACTTGTTTCCCCAGATAGCATCAATGCATCTGCACCCTCATAAACAGCATTAGTAACATCTGATACTTCAGCTCTTGTCGGATGCGGTTTATTTATCATTGATTCAAGTAACTGTGTGGCAACAATGGATTTTTTTCCTAATTCAGAAGCTATTTTTACCATATTTCTTTGCACATAAGGCAGATTAGTCATATCTGTCTCAATACCAAGGTCACCTCTTGCTATCATCAGACCATCACTATTTTTTGTTATCTCTCTTATGTTTTTTACACCCTCTTGATCTTCAACCTTTGCAAATATTTCAGGCTGACAATTATTTTTACTTAAAAATTTATTTAATTCTTTTAAATCTTTTGCAGATCTGCAAAAGGATAGTGCTATAAAATCGATACCGACATTTAATGCTTCATTTAAATCTGCTTTATCTTTGTCTGTCAGTGTTGGTAATTTAATTCTTGCACCAGGGAAATTAACATGTTTCTTTTCTGATATTATTCCACTATCTAGAACCAAGCATTTAATACCTTGCTTTGAAATTGATGTTATTTTCAAATCTATTTGACCATTATCGAGAGAAATTTTCCCACCAACTTTCAGACCTTTGATATGTGAAAGATTATCAACAATAAGTTGATTCTTCTTTTTTTGACTCTTAGAAACAAGTAAAATCTCATCTCCTTTAGTGAGTTCAATGTCTTTGCCAAAGTTTGCAGTTCTAATTTCTGGTCCTTGGGTATCAATCATTACACCGACAGAAGAAGTAATTTTTTTATTTAATGCCTTAATTTCATTAATAATTTTTCTCATATCCATTATTGATGTATGGGACATATTTATTCGTATAACATTCATTCCTTTGTCATAAAGTTTCTTTAATAAAGTTGAGGAATTAGTTGAAGGGCCTACAGTAGAGATTATTTTTGTTCTTTTATGCATAAGATAATTGTGGATTCTATTATAATCTGATTGTGAGTAAAAGTTTCTACAATCATATTGATCATGAGATCGAGCAAATATTAAGTGATGATCTATATAAAAATGAGAGGTTTATAAAATCCCCTCAACAAACAGCAATTAAACTCAAAGACGGCAAAGAAGTTATGAATTTCTGTGCCAATGATTATCTTGGTTTGGCAAATAATAAGGAAATAAAGGATGCAGCTGCTGCTTCCATCGAGCAAGATGGTTTTGGTATGGCATCGGTCAGGTTTATATGCGGAACTAATGATTTACATAGAACACTTGAACAAAAGCTAAGCTCTTTTTTAGGTTTTGATGATTGCATACTTTATGTAGCATGTTTTGATGCAAATGGCGGTCTTTTCGAGCCACTTTTTGGTCCTGATGATGCAATAATTAGTGATTCTCTCAACCATGCTTCAATAATCGATGGCATAAGACTTTGCAAGGCAAAAAGATATAGATATCAACATAGTGATATGGATGATCTTGAAAAATGTTTGAAACAAGCAGATGCTGACTCAGCAAAACACAAAGTTATTGTTAGCGATGGTGTTTTTTCAATGGATGGAACATACGCTAAATTGGATAAGATTGTTGAGCTAGCTGAAAAATACGATGCATTAGTAATGCTTGATGATTGTCATGCCACTGGATTTGTTGGTGAAAAGGGCAAAGGCACAGCTGAACATTTTGGCTTAGAAGGTAAAGTAGATATTCTTAGTGGTACGCTTGGAAAAGCTCTTGGCGGTGCATCTGGTGGTTT
The DNA here is from genome assembly GCA_002702405.1 of Flavobacteriaceae bacterium. Next base: position 4,099 of record NZZH01000040.1, read on the forward strand.
TATATGTGCAAAAGAAAATGTAATTAAGCTTCTAAAGCAAAGATCTAGACCCTATTTATTTTCTAATGCATTATCTCCATCTATAGTCTCTGCATCTTTAAAAGCTTTAGAGATTGTTCAGGATCAGCCAGAAAGAAGAAAAAGAATTAAAGAAAATACAACTTATTTTAGAGACTCCATAAAATCTTTAGGCTTTACAATTAAGGGTGATATGCATCCTATAACTCCAGTAATGTTAGGAGAAGCTAAGATTGCACAAGAAATGTCAAAGAAGCTTCTTGAAGATGGTTTATATGCAATTGGCTTCTTTTATCCTGTTGTACCTAAAGGTGAAGCTAGAATCAGATTACAAATTACAAGTGAACATACAAAACAACAGCTTGACGAAGCCATTAAAATATTCGATAAAGTTGGAAAGGAATTGAAAGTCATATGAAAGCATTAGTTAAAGAAAAATCAGAAGTCGGACTCAAATTGCAAGAAGTAAAGACGCCTAAAATAAAATCTGATGAAGTGCTAATTAAAGTTAAGACAACAGCTATATGTGGGACTGATTTGCATATTTGGAATTGGGATAATTGGGCAAGTAAAACGATTAAACCTCCAATGACCGTTGGTCATGAGTTTATGGGGAAAATTATAGAAATTGGTAGTGCTGTTGAGGGATTAACAATAGGAGATAGAGTTTCAGCAGAATCACATATGGTTGGACAGGTAAGTAGAAATGCTCGAGCAGGTAAATTACATCTTGATCCGGATACTGTAAATTTAGGTGTTGATAGAGACGGTGCTTTTGCTGAATTCGTTTCAATTCCATCAAGAAATGTAGTGCAACTTCCAGATTCTGTAGATAATGAAATGGGAGCGATACTAGATCCTTTTGGCAATGCTATTCATGCTACTTTATCTTTTGACCTTGTTGGGGAAGATGTTTTGATAACAGGAGCAGGACCAATAGGTATTATGTCTGCAGCTATTGCTCTTCATGTTGGGGCTAGAAAAGTTCTAATAACTGATATTAATGATGATAGATTATCGCTTGCAAAAACTGTATGCAATGTTGAGACACTTAATCCATCAAAAGAAAATATTGAAGATAAAATGAAAGATATGGGCCTAAAGGAAGGTTTTGATATCGGATTAGAGATGTCCGGTTCAGAAGCTGCCCTAGATCAAATGATTGATTCTATGCTTATGGGAGGAAATATAGCTCTACTGGGATTGCCATCTGATCCAATTAACTTGGATCTATCTAAAATAATCTTTAAAGCTCTAAACTTAAAAGCTATTTATGGTAGAGAAATGTTTGAAACCTGGTACAAAGGACTAGCTCTCATCGATTCTGGGCTAGATGTAAAAAATGTGATCACTCATTCTTTTCATTACACTGATTTTGAAAAAGCATTTCAATTATTGAATGAAGGAAAAGCTGGAAAAGTAGTTCTTAATTGGGACTAGGATCACTAAGCCCAAAAATTAAATCCTGTATTTTGCTTACACCTGGACATGCATCTGGAGTAGTAAAAGGGCAATTTAACTCTGATACACCAAGTGATTTAGTGTCTGGAAAATTAATGCTAGGGTCATCCTCAGGCATTTGGCCTGGCTCAGTTTCAGTGGCAACTAAGGTCGTAATATATTTAACCCATGAATAGGGCATCCATAATAAATATTCTAAAATACCAAACTCTACTTGATGGCCCTTTTCATAATTATGAAAATATTTAGTGAATCTGACGGTAGATATTCCATCTTCAGGAATAAAAAACATAAACTGCCCATCAGTCACTTCAAGACCAACTAAAGTTTTTTCTTGATTAAATTTTCTTACACTCCAATGTAGCCCAAACCATTCTCCAGTTCCTTGAGAAAGTGGCTTTATAGATTCTTTTAGAAATTCTTCATTGATAATTTGAATTCCATTTAATCTTCCATTGTTCATAAATAAATTTGCAAACTTTAAGAAGTCTTTTGGCATTAAATCTATCCCATAATAAGTCATGTCATTTCCTGCAGAATCACTCCATAAACCATGCTTTTCAATGCCTAAAGGATTAAATATCTCTTTAATTAGAACATTGTGAGGTTCGTCATTAAAAATATTTTTGATAATAGGGTTTAACAGCATTGTATTAACATTGTTATATTCATAGGTCACACCTTGAGGCATGACTGGATCAACATTCATTGCAAATTCTAAATTGTTCATTGAAAAGAACATTTCTTCATTTTGATATTCAGTAATCTCAAGCCCAGAGCGCATCGCTAATAAGTTATATAGGGTCAGTTGTGATTTGGAATCCTCAATCAATTCTGGAATAAAAAAACTTATAGGTTTTTGAAGATCTTCATATGCAATCAACCCTTTTTCTATAGCTACTCCAAAAAGAGCAGCATAAAATGTTTTTGATATTGACCAAGATGTTGCAAAATCATCACCTGAATAACCCTCCGCATAGTACTCATGTACTACCTTGTTATTATTGGATATCAGAAAGCTTTGAGTAGCATTATCAGATTCGATCAACTCAACTAATTGCTTAAGAACTTCTTCATTTAGGTTCTCTTCTGAAGCAATACTTAAAGATAATGATAAGGCCAGTAAAAATCTAGCCATCATCTTTCTCTAGATCAGCAATTCTTTCCACAATCTTTACATAATTCTCATAGAATTCTTTTGACTCTCCGTCTGCTTCTGTATAAGGGATGACAACACTACCACCATCAATGTCTATTAGGCCAATCCATATTAAAAATCTTGAAAAATTAATAGCTCTATCAACACTACCCAAGAAACGTAAGTAACCTAACGGGCCCCAATCCTGAACATCACCTTTAACTGGCCTATATTTTGTAATTCTAGTAAAAATAATATCTCTTTCTTTGTCGAGGAATACAAACTGTCCAAATTTGCCACTTGTATTATAAATTTTTGCTTGATCATCATATTTAGAAATCCACCATTGAAGACTATACCCTCTTGTATCGCTATGAGCCCATCCCATACTAGGCGTAGAGCCCCAATAAAGCTTTAAAGATTCATCAACATAATTTTTTGAAATGACTTGTTCACCATTCCAGTTGCCATTTCTTGAAAACAAGATTCCAAATCTTGAATAATCTCTAGCAGACATATCTAAACAACAATAAGTAAGAGTATTGCCTGCGCTATCTTCCCATGCAGTGTAATTTTTTAAACCAATTTTGCTAAATAACCTCTCTTCAATTAATTGTTTTGCAGTTTTACCTGTCGCACCTTTAAGTATTTCGCCCATTAACATTGAATTAACATTGTTATATTGGAACACTTCACCCGGATTGTTTTCGACGCCAACTTCATATGTATATGCAAGATGATCAGGTTCAAAAAACATCATTTCATGCTCATGGCTTGGAAACTCTAAACCACTAGTCATATTCAAAACTTGTCTAATAGTAATGTCCTTCTTTTTTCCCTCATCATATGCAGGCACATATTTTGCTACTGGATCGTCTAAGCTATCAATTTCTCCATTATCCAGAGATATTCCAACAAGTGCAGCATAAAAACTTTTAGCGGTCGACCATGAAGTGCCGTAAGAATCCTCGTTATAGCCCTCGGCATATTGTTCTTTTATGATGTACCCATCTTTTATAAGAACGGCACTCATTGTTGCATCATCTGAAAAAGTTAGATCAAATAGCTCTTCTACTTTTAATTTGTCTAAACCAACTTCATCATGATTTTTAGTTTCCCAAGTATCATCTGGAAAATAAGGATTGGCAAAAATATAGCCACATAGTAAAAATATTGAAAGTACTCTCATTAGTCCCCCTTTAAATCATTTCTCTTGATAAAATACTAAGGTAATTCCATGAATTTATACAGTCTTAAANANATATCNNNTCAAATAGATGGAAAACTNATATTTTCTGATGTTTCAGAAGNNATTAACTCTGGTGAAATANTTGAGNTAAGAGGTAAAAATGGATCTGGAAAAACAACNCTNCTNAAAATAATNACNGGANTAATTAATTGTNAAAATATTGATTCAGNNANTATGACNTTGNANCANGTTTCTTATCTTGGCCACAAAAATGGNCTNATAGAAGAAATNACNTTGAGACAAAATTTTGAAATTCTTGGAATGNANGTTGAGAAGGGTCTTTTNAAAAAATTTNANNTATCACANTTAAAAAATCANAAAATTTTNAATCTGTCATATGGGGAAAAAAGAAAAGTAGCATTAATAAGATTAATTAGCTCANGAAAAAATATTTGGATNATGGATGANCCATTTGCAGGNCTCGATAGTAANGCAATAGAAGANCTNAAGNATATTATCAGTGANCANATNGAAAAAAATGGGACNGTNATAATGNCNAATCATCAAGAAGAANTTCCTGAAAGTAAAAAAATTATTTTGAGNNCAGTAGAATGAATAAAGCTTTACAAAGAGAATTAAAATTATTTTTTTTGATCCCTAAAAATATTTATTTACCAATTTCAATTTTTGGAATTATTTTTGTAATTTTCTTAGTATTAGATCTAGATAATAGTCTTAACTATGCCAGTTCATTCATTGCATCATTCATAACAATATTTATTATCTCAGAAAATACATTTAAGGATGATCATGCAAATGGTTATTTAGAACAGAAATTATCTGAAAGCGGTATTTCAGATATTATTTTATACCTTTTAGCCAAGTGGATAATTAATGTATTTTTTGTATTTATGCCAATTGCTGCAATTTCACTAATATTCCAAGGACATGAGATATCTATAGAACTTTTTGGTATTTATGTGATTATGCTAAGCACTCTTTATTTTTTCTTCAATCTTGGCAGTGCAATATCTTTAAAAAGGAATAATTCACTTAATGCCTTATTGATTATTCCGCTTTTAATACCATTTATTATTCTAGTTAAAGGAATCTTTGTTGATGGTCAACTTGAACCAAATTTTTGGTTTTTATTTGCGTATTTTGTGTTCGCATCTTCCTTTATCTTTTACACAATTTTACAGGTTTTAAGAATACAGAGTAGGTGATATGTATCAATATGTAGCAAAATATTTAGTCCTTAATAAAGTTTTCAGATTTTTTGACAAGGCAATATTTCCATCGCTAATTATTGGGCTAATTGGATTTCTTTTAGCTTCATATTTAGCAATATATATATTGCCAGCAGACGCTGAGCAAAAAGAGATCTATAGAATTTTATTTATCCATGTGCCNTCAGCTATTCTATCTGAACTTATTTATATATTTATGGCGGTTAGTGGTTTTATTTATTTGGTCTGGAGAACAAAGATCTCTGCTATATTTCTTAATTCTGCTATTAGCATAGGTTTAGTATTTACAGCCNTAGTTTTAATGACTGGATCAATTTGGGGTAAGCCCACTTGGGGTACCTATTGGGTCTGGGATGCAAGAATAACATCAACCTTTATTTTATTTATCCAGTATATTGGTTTAATTGCTTTACGGTCTTCATTCAGCTCTCATCAGACTGCAGATCAGATTGTAAGTATCCTTGCAATAATAGGTGCAATTAATATTCCTATTATTAAATTCTCAGTAGATTGGTGGAATACCTTACATCAAAGTGCAAGCATAACTACAAGTGGCAGTTCAATTGACTCAGAGATGCTTTATGCGCTTCCCATAATGTTGATAGCTCTTTTATTTATATCTTTTGCTATTTTTGGCAGAAATATTCAATTTGAAATACTAAATCGAAGCAGTAATACAAAAATGATTAAAGAGGTGCTTAATGGATAGTCTATCTACTGTCATCTTTACATATATCTTGTCTATTTTAGCTATTTTATTTCTTTATTCTCTTTCACATATGAGGTATTCAAAGAAATTAAAAGACTGCCAGGAAGATTTAAATGATTAGAAAAAATAGATTAAACAAAATTTTTATTATTGTTTCACTTTTAATATCGCTAACACTGATTCTCTATTCAATTCTCAGAGCTTTAGAAACAAATATTGATCTTTATTTAACGCCAACTCAAGTAGAGTCAGGAGAATATAATATAGATAAGAGCTTTAAGCTTGGAGGAATGGTAAAGAAAGAAAGCTTGAAGCAGTCTGAATCATTAGAAATTAAATTTACAGTTACAGATTTTAATAAAGAGATTGAGGTAGTTTATATAGGCATCTTACCTAATCTATTCAAAGAAAATAGTGGCGTTGTTGCCTCAGGGTATCTAGACAAAGAAAAGAAAGTCTTTATTGCTGATGAAATTCTAGCCAAGCATGATGAAACTTATATGCCAATAAAAATAGAGGTGCAAGATTAATACCTCTGCAGATTTATTTGGGAGTTCAATTCTTTGGTTTTCAGCATTCTTATGCATTCTAATTTTTACTTTTTCTCTAAAAAGAAAATCACATGATTTAATAAAAAATTTAATTTACGCTAATTTTTGGACTCTACTCATTGGTTCTTTATATCTTTCTTACCAATTTTTAAGTAACAACTTCTCATTTGTATATGTTTGGCAAAATTCCAATGTCTTGCTACCTATTTTTTACAAAATATCAGCTTTTTGGGCAGCACATGAGGGATCTTTTTTTCTGATGGTATTATTGCTTTCGCTTTGTGCAGCTTTAAATAATATTTTTATGAAAGAAAGTAGATATCTGTCACTTTCAAATTCTGTTTTAGCTTTTATACTTTTTTTCTATTTAATTTTTCTAGTCTTAACGTCTAATCCATTTATGATTTTTGAGGTTTCTCCGCTGAATGGATCTGATCTGAACCCATTATTGCAAGACCCATTATTAGTAATACATCCTCCTATGCTTTTCACTGGCTATGTTTTTTATGCAATTACATTTAGTTTTGTTATTGCAGGCATATTTACTAATTTTGATAAAGAGCTTTTTAAAATAATAAAGCTTTGGGCTGGTATAGCATGGTTTACTTTATCTCTAGGCATTCTACTGGGATCAATGTGGGCTTACTATGAATTAGGTTGGGGTGGGTATTGGTTTTGGGATCCAGTTGAAAATGTTGCTTTAATGCCTTGGCTAGCAGGTACAGCATTTACACACTCTTTAACCTTCAGCAGAAATAAAGTATTTCTATCCTGGATGGTGTTTTTAGGCATATTAACATTTTTACTTTCTATTCTAGGTTCATTTATAGTCAGATCAGGCATTTTAAATAGTGTTCATTCCTTCGCATCCGATCCTTCACGTGGAGTCTTTTTGCTTAGCTTATTTGCATTGTTCTCATTAGTTTCATTGGGATTATTTTTTTGGAGAAGTAACTTTTTGCATAGCAAGTGGCCAAGATTTATGTCCAGAAATTATTTGCTCGTCCTCAATAACATAATCTTAATGACGATACTGCTTATAGTTTTTCTAGGAACTTTATACCCCATCTACTATGAGGTTGTTTACAATGAAAAGTTCAGCGTTGGCCCAAACTATTTTTCTGAATTGATTACTCCTGCTGTATTCGCATTAATTATCCTATTCACAGCAGAGCAATTTCCAAAGATCTTATCTATGGATAAATTAAAATTATTTATAATTTTAGCTGTCGCGACTATTGCTGTTCTTATTATGAATTCTTTTAGCATGGGCTTATTTCTATCAGGAATATTTTTAGCCATCCTAATTTTCAAAGCTATTTTCGATTTTTTAAGTAAAAAGAAGTCATTGAAGATTCATAAGGTATTAGGTCATCTAGCTGTTGCATCACTTACTTTTTCAATCCTCTTAAATCATGAATTTTCTAAAAATATTGATTTCAAAATTAAACCCAATGATGAAGTTGAATTCATGGGCACAAATTTAATTTTTAAGTCCGCAGATGTTATTCAAAGTCAAAACTTTAATAGTGTTGTAGCAAATTTTGAAGTCGAAGATAAAGGTAAATATTTTAATATCGTTGCAGAAAAGCGTAGATATAAAGTTGGAGGCGTAATAACTTCAGAAACAGGAATTGCTCCATATATAACAAAAGACTATTTAGTAGTTTTGGGAGACTTAAAACCAGATGGATCATGGGTAGTAAGATACTCTATTAAGTATGGAATTATGATGATTTGGATGTCATCATGTTTACTGCTTTTATCAATTCTTTACGGGACAGTTAGAAGGCATGACTACTAGAGCATTTTTAATTATTTTTTTACTTTTACTGCTAAGTCTATTTAGTTTTTTTGCTATCTCCCTTCAAAAGGATTATGTACAGCCAGTCAAAAATCAAGAAGGCAAGCCCCTTATATTAGATAGGCAGCTTTATACAATTGACGGAATAAAGGTAAGTGAAGATTCCCTATTATCAGGGAAAGTAATATTAAATGTTTATGCAAGTTATTGTCTTCCATGTAGGGTTGAACACCCATTTCTAATTGAAATTGCAGACTCAAAGGATGTGAAAATGGTGGGGATTAGTCATAAAGAACAGGTTTCTGCCACTAAAGACTATCTTGAAGAATTAGGCGATCCATATGATTTTTCCATTCTTGATTTAGATGGAGACTTTTCTTTAAAGTTGGGAGTAATAGGCCCCCCAGAAACATTTTTAATTATTGATGGAGAGATTGTCGCTCATAGGATTGGTGTAATTGATATAAATATTTGGAATGAAAAATTTGAGAAATATTTTTAAATCTTTATTATTTTTTTGCTTTTTGATGCAGGCAGATGCTCTATATGAAGATTTAGATAAAGAAGAGTTAGAAAGGCTTGAATATCTTGCAGATAATATTAGATGTCCTATGTGCTCATATGGGAATTTGTCCAGCTCTAATGCTCCAATATCTAGTGACCTAAAGCAAGAAATTGCTTCTTTAATTAATCAAGGTTATTCAGATCAAGAAATTTTTGATTTCATGCAAGATAGATATGGAGATTACATATTGCTCGATACAAATATTGAAGATAATAGGTCAATTTTTCTTATCCCTTTAGTAGTTTTAGTTATATCCATATTGCTTGTAACCACCTATACTATTAGAAAATCTAAATGAGACTTAAAAGCTTAAAAATAGCAGGGTTCAAAAGTTTTGTTGACCCAATCCAGATTGATTTTCCAGGAATCATGTGTGGCATTGTTGGCCCTAATGGATGTGGAAAATCCAACATCATTGATGCCATAAAATGGGTGAAAGGAGAGCTCTCACCTAAAAGCCTTAGAAGCGAAAGTCTTCAAGATGTAATTTTTAATGGTTCTGACACCAGAAAGCCTGTTAGCCATTGTTCAGTTGAGCTATTTTTTGATAATTCTGAAAATTTTTTAGGTGGGGAATATCTTGAATTTGATGAAGTAAGTGTAAAAAGAGAGATGGGTCGTGATGGACAATCAAACTACTTTATTAACAATGCTTCTGCAAGAAGAAGGGACGTTCAGGATCTTTTTCTTGGCACTGGTTTAGGAGGAAATAGTTACGCAATTATAGAGCAGGGCATTATATCTAGTTTAGTAGGAGCCAAACCAGAAGAGCTTAGAAGCTATGTTGAAGAAGCAGCAGGAATCTCAAAGTACAAAGAGAGAAAGAGAGAAACAGAATCAAGAATAAGAAGAACGTCCGAGAATATTTCAAGACTTAAGGATTTAGAAGATGAAGTCAAAAGATCAATTAGAAGATTAAATGCTGAAGCAAACTTAACATCAAAATATAAAAAATTAAGAGACAAGGAAAAGCAATATCAAAAATTTATACTTTCTGACGATATGAGTGAGCTAATGAAACTTATGAATCAGTCAGAAAAAGAAAATAAATCAATTGATAAAGATCTCGAGAAAATAGATGGTGATAGATTGGCTCTAGTTGCTAAAAGAGATGTCAATAAGACTCAGCTAATGGAAAGTCTAAAAGATCTTGAAGAAGAACAAAGAGGATTCTTTGAATCAGGAGCAAAAATATCTTTAATAGAAGAAAAAGAAAGAACTGTAGCAAGCCGTATAGAGGAATTATCAAAAGAAGAACAAAAGAATCTAGTTAATCTTGAAGATTTATCAAAAGAATTAGACTCAGCGAAGTCAGATTTAAGCAAAATTGATGAGAAAGTCATGGAAGGCATCGTCAGTGACTCCAAAAACATCTTAGAAAGCGTTGAATCTGATATAAGTAAGAAAGATTCAAGTTTAATTGAAAAGTCATTAAAAGAATTCTGGAAGAAAGGCTACCAATATGGTCTAGGCGAAAGTGGAGAAGCAGTAGAGACAATAAATGCTTTGCGTGGCCAGTTTGCATCACGAAATGATCAAATTACTAAAGACATAGAATCCATGAAGAAAAATCTTGCTAAAGAAAAAAGCGAACTTTCAGGTTTAGTTGAAACAAGAAAGAGCCAAGAGTTAAAAGTCATCGAACTAAGATCAAATCAAGATAAAGCAAATGAAGAAATGAGAACTATAGAAGCAGAAATTACAAAATTAGAGTCTGAAAAAGAAAGAATAGTACAACAAAGAAATGAAAAAGAAGTTAGCAAAAGAACAATTGAAATAGATATAAAAGAGAAACAAGAAAGATTAGATGCTTATTCAGAAGTTAAAGATTTAGAAGGCGAAAGAGAATCAATCGTTCAAGATTTAGAGAAATTACAAAAGAGAATAATGAATCTTGGGCCAATTAATTTTGCAGCTCCAGAAACACTAGAAGCAGAAAAAGAACGTAAAGAAACTTTATCTGGCCAAATAGAAGAACTAGAGACATCCTTAAATAAATTAGATGAAGCAATTAGAAAAATCGATATGGAGTCAAATAAATCTTTTCATAATTGTTTAAATTCAGTAAATAAATACTTAGAAGAGATGTTTCCTAAACTTTTTGGCGGCGGTTTTTGTAAATTAGATTTATTAGATAAATCTGAAGATTCAGGCTTGATATTAATGGCTAGATTGCCGGGAAAGAAAAATACAAAATTATCTCAACTGTCAGGTGGTGAAAAAGCATTGACAGCGTTAGCTCTTGTCTTTTCTCTATTTTCTATCAATCCTGCACCATTTTGTTTATTAGATGAGGTGGATGCACCTCTTGATGATGACAACACTGCAAGATTTATAAGTCTTGTCAATGAAATGTCAGAGAAGGTTCAGTTTATCTTTGTAACTCATAATAAGATTTCAATGGAAAAAAGTTCTCATTTACTTGGAGTTACTATGAGAGATCTTGGAGTCTCAAAAGTTGTATCTGTCGATGTGGAACAGGCTATGGAGTTAGCGCAATCTTGAGCTCTTATGGCTATATATTTTTATTAATTGGCATAGCCACTTTAATTATTGCTATTTTATTCTGGGTTGCAAAATCACAAAATGGTACTGTCATTAGATTTTCCAAGATTCTTAATAAAAATAATGATTCAAATAATATTAATGGGTCCGTAAATAAAAAAAATAGTGATGAAGTAAACGAGATAAGAGTTCCCCAACAAGCAGAATTAAACTTACCTGATGAAAATGAAGACAAGTTTATGATCCTTTATCTGCAGTCTAAGATTGATGCTCGGCCAAATTTTGATTTATTAAAAACAAAAATGTTTTCAAATGGACTTACGCTTAAAGACGGTTATTTTGTGTCTTCAGGAAATAAAAATATACCAGGATTTAAAGTCCTTAATATGGAGGAGCCTGGAACATTTGATGAGAACAAAGACATTTCTTTAATAGCTATAGGCCTTCATCTTAAAGGACAAAAAGATGTTGCAAAAACATTTGAGCAGATGATCGATTTAGGAAAAAACTTGGAAAGATCTTTCGATATGAAGTTACTGGATGAAAGTTTCAATAAAATTACGGACCAGACAATAGGAAACTATAAAGAAAATGCTAATGCCATTGATTTGAAGTCAGGATCTTATGCCAATTAATGATGAAATAAAAAAACTTCGTGAAGAAATAGATAGACATAATAAGCTCTACCACACAGAAGATAACCCTGAAATAACAGACCAAGAATTTGATGCCCTCTATGCTAGATTAAAAAAACTAGAGAAAAAATTAGGTTTAATTGATAGTTCTCCAACATCAAAAGTCGGATCTAAACCATCTAAAAATTTTGAAAAACATGATCATTTAAAACCTATGCTCTCTCTAAGTAATGTCTTTAATTATGAGGAATTTAAAAAATTTGAAGAAAGAATTAATAAACGAATTATTAATGAGGAAATCATATATTCAGTAGAGCCAAAGTTTGATGGAATAGGTATTTCACTAACTTATGAAAATGGTAATTTAGTGCGAGCTGTTACAAGAGGAGATGGAATAACTGGGGAAGTAGTAACTGAGAACATTAAGACAATTCATAAGATTCCCCGTAAAATAGAACAAGGTGCTCCTCAAAATATTGAAATAAGAGGAGAAATATTTTTTCGACTAAACGATTTCGAAAAAATAAATGAGCAGTTAGAAATAGATGGCAGTAAAAAATTTGTTAGCCCAAGAAACGCTGCTGCTGGAACTTTAAGAAATCTAGACTTAGTAACTGTAAAGCAAAGACCTCTAGATGTCTTTTTTTATGGTTTGGGCGGCCATTCTCTTGACTTCAATATTCAGTCTCAGAAAGAATTTTTGAAGTTTTTAGAGATAAATGACTTTCCAGTCAATAAATTAGTATCTTTTGGAAACAAAGAGCATGCAAGAGAGTCAGTAGACCAAATACTTGGCTCAAGAGATTCATTAAGTTATGAGATTGATGGCGCAGTTATCAAGGTTAATGATTTCAATCAACAAAATAAATTAGGTTTTGTTTCAAAGGCACCCAGGTGGGCAATAGCTTGGAAATTTCCAGCCTCTGAAAAATACTCAAAAGTTACTGATGTTTTATTTTCTGTAGGTCGTACGGGTATAGTAACACCCTACGCTACCATTGAACCAGTTTTAATATCTGGTGCAAATATCTCAAATGTCACTCTACATAACTTAGATGAAGTGAAGAGACTCGGTATCAAAGTAAATGATACTGTTTTAGTGAAAAGAGCTGGCGATGTAATACCTCAAATAACCAAAGTTAATACTGAAGTTAGAGATGGCTCTGAAAAAGTAGTCAATATTCCAGAATTTTGTCCATCATGTGGTAACCCTCTAAAAGAGGAAGGTCCATTCTTGCGCTGTGATGCTGGAATGAAGTGTCCTGCCCAATTATTGGGATATTTTGAGCACTTTGTTTCAAGAAAGGCAATGAATATAGATGGGCTCGGCACAAAAATTATTCAACACCTTATAGATTTGGGTTATGTACAAGAAGTAGCCGACTTATATAAATTACGAAAATTTGAAACTGAACTAAAATCCCTAGAAGGCTTTGGAGAAAAGTCTATTGATAACCTATTCGATAGTATAGAAAGTACAAGATCTCCTGAATTAGAAACATTTATTAATGCACTAGGGATGCCTGAGGTAGGGGAATCAACAGCATCAGCTTTAGCTCGACACTTCAAAAGTTTTGATACCTTAAGATTAGCAAAGCATGAAGATTTAATGCAGATTGATAGTATTGGGGACGTGGTGGCAAGAAATATTTTGGAATTCTTTGAATCTGATCCAGTTGGAATTGATAATCTCCTTCAAGAACTCAATATAAATGATTTTGTTGTCAGTGAATTAAGCCATTTAGATGGAAAAAGAATAGTTATAACAGGTTCATTCAATGAGTTCAGCAGAGAAGAAATCAAAGATATCATAAAAGAGAAGGGTGGGATTCCATCATCTGGTGTTAGCCCTAATACAGATTTTGTAATTTTAGGTGAAAATCCAGGCTCAAAATATAAAAAAGCAATGGAACTTGGAATAGAATTAGTAACAGAAGATAAAATTAAAAAATTTTTTAAGTTATGAACAGAAATAATCTGCTAATTTTTTCCTTACTTGTTCTTGCTAGTTGTTCAGCAAAGATACCTAGTAATCAAGATGATATATGTGACATTCTTGATGAAAATCCTAAATGGGAACAAGATCTTTTAGAAGCACAAAAAAGATGGGATGCAGAGCCAAGTACAGTAATGGCTATTATCAGACAAGAATCTTCTTTTAATCCAGATGCAGCTCCAGAAAGAAATAAATTATTAGGTTTTATTCCTTGGAAAAGGGCATCAAGTGCTAGAGGGTATGCTCAGGCTGTCGAGGGAACTTGGGAAGAATATAGAACAGAAACTAACAGAGGCAGAGCAAGAAGAAACAATTTTTCAGATTCTGTAGATTTTATTGGCTGGTATTTATCAAAAGCAAAGTCAGTCAGAATAAAATCGTATGAAGTTGATAAACTTTATATTGCTTATCATGAAGGTTATGGCGGCTATAAAAGAAAGTCTTATCGTGATAAAGAGTGGTTAGTCGATGTCGCAAAAAAAGTTAAATATAATTCAGTCAGATATGAGCGACAACTCAAGAGTTGCCCTTTAAAAGAAAAGAAATCTTTCTGGGATATTTTCTAAATTCTTTTGATCAAGAAATCTTCTTGTTGAGCAGTTTTTTCTAAATTTGGATTAATAATAGAAAAAATGCTTCTTGGCTTATTTTTAAGATGTTCTGCAGCCTCAACTATGTCTTCTTTGCTTACATTAAATATATTATTTCTATAAGTCTGTCTATTCTTTTGTGAACGGTTCTCTGAATTTAAACGGTAATCTTTGAAAGCTTCGCCAGCTGGAGAAGAAGGTTTATCTATATCCGATAGCACAGACAATTTACTTTCAAGAATCATATCATCATCAAAACTACCAAGAGAAGCCCATGTTAATGAATTATCAAAATCTTCTAATGTTTCGATAAACCTAGGATCTCTATAAGAGAACATTTTAAATGTTCCTGAAAATGGATCATATGTTGCTCCACCACCGTAAGCTCCACCTTGCTCTCTAACTCTTTTATGCAAGTACTCATTTCTTAAAAGACTAGAAAGGAGGACAAATTTTGGTGAGTCTTTAGGATCATAGATCGGAGAATCAAATGACATTGCAGAAAAATTTACTTGTGTATTTATAGGTAAAGCAACTTTATTAAAAGTTTTACTAAACTCTACATTAATTGAAGAACTACCATCTTTTTTAAAATCCAAAGATCTAATTCCATCAATCTGTTCATTTGTTAACTTAATATTAGAAATAAAAAGTAGTTCATTTTTATCTGATTTAGTTTTTTGAAGCATTTTTTGCATTTTTTGCATTTGATCTTTTATCTGATCATCTTGATTTGAGATAAAAGGAACAAACCTATTTATTGCACTTAGGCCTCCAATAGCTTCCTGCACAAAAGATAATTCACTATGTGAAGATGATGCTCCTAGCATTGCAAATCTATGGCCATTTTCAACAATAGATTGTTGGAAACCCATGAAGTTTTGAAACATTAACTCTTTAACTCTTTTTTCATCATCAAGTTTTGTCTCATTAAGAATTTCAAAGATTAATTCAGTTGCTTCAACTGTATTCTCCGGCAAAAATTTTGAAGATAGAGAGATTTTTCCTTTTATTTGATTATTTTCATCATAGTAAAAGTGGTTTGAGGTATTTATGCCTCCAGTAATTCGAGAAATCTCTTCTTGGAGTTGGAAATAATCTCTTTTTTCGACCCCAACTTTACCAAATAATGCAGTAAGAGCCATAAGATGCCCTAGTTCCTCGCCAGAAGATATATTTAGATCTTTTGTAACTGCATTATAGGTTAAGCCATTTGTATGTTGCTCATAAAATGTAGGACTATAACCAAAAGTTTTAAGTTTTTTGGTTTTAGGATAGCTTGTGCTTTTTGGGACATCAGTGAGCTCCAACTTTGGTAATACATTTTTATCTGGAATAGCATTCTGTCTATCTGCAAGCTTCTTAGAGTCGTTAATAAGATCTAATTTTTCTTTGCTGCTCATAGAAGATTTTATGCTATCGAGTATTTTCTTCAATTCGGCCTCTTTCTTATTAATGAGTTCTAAGTCCGGAACCATTTCAAGATTGACCCTATGATTATTAGAAACAAATAAGTCATCAACTAATTTATTTAGATAGCCCTTATCCTTTACTCTTTCTTTCAATCTAGTCAAAGCTTCATCTACACTTGCTAAGACCAGAGGATCAGATTTATATAGAGATCCAGGCGCCATTGATAGAAGAATTTGAAGTCCATAAGGAAGGGAGCCAGAGGAAATTTCTCTTTTCCCCATTTCAAGCTGGTATAAAGCAGCATCTATCTGAGCCTCAGAAAAACCATCTTTAACAATATTTTTGAAAGTTTTATCTACTAATTCATTAAATTTTAGCTGTGATTTAGGTTCTGTACCCTCAATTCCGCATATAAAAACTAAATGTCTCATACTGTCTTCAAGACCTAATATTTGTGCTGGCGATTTTCCTAGATCATTTGACTCTAGCACCTTATATAAAGGAGAAGCTGAATTACTTAAAAGCAGCAAAGAAATTAAATGTGCGTCTAGTAGTTGGTCAATATTGAAGCTTTCACCCAATGTCCATGCACAATAATTTTGATAACCTGTTTGTTCTTTTGATACAGGATTAAAAAACTCGTTTACGTTTACTGGCTCTGAAAAGCTTTTTTGCTTAGAAACAATCTCTATCTTGTTTTCTTCAATTTTCTTAAATTTTTTAGTTAATTTTTTATCAATAAATTTTTGTATTTCTTTAGCATCCAGGTCTCCCCAAGTGAAATATGTAGCATTTGATGGGTGATAGAACTTTTTATGAAAATCTTTTAAATACTCATGTGTCAAATTAGTGATATCTTCCGGTTCGCCGCCACTATTGTTCTTATAAGTGATATCTGGAAATAAGCTTTTTGTTAAAGCTTGCCATGTTGTATTAGAAATGTTGCTCATCGAGCCTTTCATTTCATTAAATACCACACCTTTGTATTCAAGATCACTACTACTTTTATCAAATTTAGCAAACTCTAGTCTGTGTCCTTCTTGTTTAAAATCTTCTTCTTCAAGCAAAGGGAAGTATGCAGCATCTAAATAAACATCTAGTAGATTAAAAAAATCTTTTTTGCTTTGGGTTGCAAATGGGTATGCTGTCCAGTCACTTGAAGTGAATGCGTTCATGAATGTACTCATTGATCTTCTTAGCATCATAAAAAATGGATCTCTAACTTTAAAATTTTCAGAACCGCATAGGGTGGTATGTTCGAGTATATGAGCTACACCTGAAGAATCTTCTGGAATCGTTCTAAACATCACCATAAAGACTAATTCTTTGGAATCATTTTTAAGATGAATGTGCTCAGAATTATATTCACCAAGCATATATCTTTGCGCTTCAAAGCCTAAGGAAGTATTTTGTTTTTTTTCAATAATTTTGTCATTCATATGCTTGAGTTTTAGGGAACTAATATTATATATTTTAAGTCAGAAAGAAAGTATGTTTAGAAAAATTTTAGCTTTATTAACTTTAACTGCAGTGATTGGTTGTAGTTCTAATCCTGTAAGCGTAGAAAAGCTGAGCACCTTCAATTTATCTGATTACAGCAGCTTTAATGTAAAAGTTGTAGGCATGGAAGACACTAAAGTAAGCCCATTTACTAGGTCTGGATTAAAAAGAGAATTTATTGAACAGCTATCAGGTCTTGGGCTATCTATGAATGATAAGTCACCTGATTTTATTGTAAAAATATCTATTGATGTCAGTGATGGGTACAAAGGTTCAAGAAGTAGCTTTAGAAGAACTAGATCTTACTACAGAGGGGGCTATGCTTATGACCCTTTCTTTGAAGATTATTATCATCAAGAACAATCCTATTTAAGAGTTACTCTTTATTCTACTAGCAATGAAGAGCCACTGTGGACAGGATTAAGACCAACTAAATATGTCGATAAAGATCTTAAGCTTTCTGAAGAAGAGATTGTCAAATATGTTGAAAGTCTTATTAACGAAATTGTAAATTCTTAGGGTATAAGCCAGTAAGATTTAATTCCCCCTCTTTTATCCCATTCAAACTTGCATCTTCGGTGTCCAGATCTCTGTAAATAAAGAAATTCTAGCGAAGAAAAAGTAAAGACTATGGTAGAGAAGTTTTTGTAACCATCTTCAAGGTTTACATCCTTGATGTGGAAATCATAAGATTCAGGATTATTAGTTAAATGACTAGAACCATCTTTAACTGAATAACACTTTTTTGATATAGCTTGAGACTCTTCCCAAGCTTTTTTAGACTGTTTATTTTTATAGTTAACCTTTGATGTACCTACCATCCGAATTTGTGTTTTACTTTCTGGATCATAACCAATTAAGCTAGTGATGGGATTATCTTTTATTGCTTGTACTTTTTGTGATCGGTAATCTGAATGAAATCTTAAAAATCTTTTAGAAGCATTGAAATCTCTAAGCACCATGACTCTGGAATAAATCTCTTTATTATGTAATGTGCTCATTGTTAAGGTATGAAACATAGAGGATCTGTTCTTTATTCCATCGCGAATAAGTTCAAAGGCTCTTTGCATAATTTTTGCTTTGTTATCGTAATTCATAAAATGAGTCTAATTCATGTTTCACCACTTCTAAAATTTTTGTTTTAAAATACCAGGTAGATTTATAGTTTTTATGGCAAAATCTAATGATTGATTATGAGTGAAAGTACGAGAATTCCACCAAGAAGGAAATCAAAAGGTGATGGACAGTTTATGTTCAGTGCCTTGATATTAGTTCTTGTTGTAGCATCTCTATTAGGAATGTACTTCTATATTGAGGATCAAAAAAATAAGAGCAGTGAAGCAGTTGAAGTAATTGCAGGGAAAGTTCAGAACATAGAAAGTAAATTGTCGATTACTAATGAAGACTCGGCACAGAATATGGATACTGTGACAGACCAGATTTCTTTTCTAGATAAAGAAGTAAGAAAATTATGGGGACATCGTAAGGGGTATCTCGAAAATTTTAAGAATCAAGAGAACCAGCTCAATTCTAATGAAAAAAGCATTAAAAATTTAAAATCTCAAATAACAGGAGTGGATGATAAATTAGGGTCTTTAAATGAAAAGATACAATTAGCTGAAGATCTTCAGCTCAAAATAACACTGCTTACCAATGAGTTAAATAAGCAGAAAAAAATTTTAGAAGATAATGAAGAAACTTTAGGAGCTATAGATCAATATAGAATACAAAATAATCAAAAAATAACCGAAGTACTCAATAGATTAAATAATTTATCAAGAGAGCTAGAAGATATAGAGTCTGATTTAAATGCATTAAGTCCAACTGGAAGTAACATTGAATAACTTACTAAATGAAACTTTTTTTAAAGTTTTTCTCATAGTTTGTTTAGTGCCCGGAATATTATTAATTGGCAAAGCATTTTTATTGCTTTCACCAATTATTTTCTGGGTTTTAAGCTATATGGCATATAAAAAAGAGGATCAGAATGAAGCAATAATGTGGATTATTTTTGCTATTTTGGGTTTAATCCTAGCCTTTGTCATATAGAATATGCAATCTACCGGGGATGTGGTGGAACTGGCAGACACGCTGGATTTAGGTTCCAGTGCCGAAAGGCGTGGGGGTTCGACTCCCTCCATCCCTACCAACTTAAAAAAATAGCTCAAGAAACGTTAAAATAAAAATATGAAAGACGAAGACTTAATGAAATTGAGTGAGCATTTTTTTGAAAAGTGTCCTACAGAAGCAAGGAATTTTTTTCACCAAATACTTGCCAAACTGGATAAAATTGAAAAAAAGCTTGAGGATTTGGAATCAAGAGGAACTTGATTTCAACAATCAATTTGACTGCATTTTAAATATTTAAGAGGATAAGACTTATGGATAGGTTTTTGAACATACTTACTTACGCAATAGGCTTTCTTTTTTTATTTAATGGGCTTTTGTGGCTTATTAGTCCGGAAAATATTGCATCAAGTTTGGGTATGCCACTATTAACAGGCCATGGCTTGAGTACACAAATTGGTGACTTAGCTAGCTTTTTTTTGGTCGTTGGTATTTTTTCTTTGATTGGCGCTTATACAAAAAAACCGTATTGGTTGTATACACCAGCAGCTTTAGTTGGTTTTGCAGCTCTATCACGAATAATTGCATACCTTGCTCACGGTGCTGCTTTATCAACAGATAAGATATTGGTCGAAGTAGCTGTAATGAGTATTTTATTATTCGTTGCAAAGAAAAATTAGCATAGAGTCATTTGGACTTGATCTTATTATTATCATAGGATTGATGCCGACCAACTTTAAAGTTTCTTAAGGATGCGTGCTTTGTTTTTCTGCCACGTACTCTTTTTTTCCATACCAAAAATGACCCTGAATTTAATTCTTTTTCCATAATTTTTCTAACTTGCGATTGATTTAATTCAAATTCTTTTTTAATGGCTTCAAAGGGTGTTCTGTCCTCCCATGCCATTTCTATTATTCTTGATAGATCTTCTTTACTAAACTTAATCATATAATTGAAAAAAACTATTATCCTTATATATATAACTATATGAAGTTCGTTGTAGCAGGTTCAACAGGTCTCATTGGAAAAAGTTTAATAAGTTATATTTCCACAAATAATGAAGTGATCGCTTTAACTAGAAGAAATTTCAGTTTCCCTAAAAATGTTCAGCAGACTTTAGTGGATTTTGATAATGATTATGATATTCCTAATGCAGATCATTTATTCATATGTCTTGGCTTTCCAGTCACACTTGCTGACCTTTTCATAATGCAGAAAGAAGTAAAAAAACAGTTTTATAAAGTTGATTATGAATATGTTTGCAATCTAGCAATCAAAGCAGAAAAAGTAGGCATCAAAAATGTTTCGGTAGTTTCGGCTGTTGGCGCAACTGAAAGCTCCTTTAATTATTATTTGAAGATAAAGGGCTTAATGGAAGAACAATTAAAAAATCTAAATTTTCAAACACTAAATATAATTCAACCTAGTCATTTATTAGGTGAAAGAGAAAAACCAAATGGATTGGATGTAAAAATATTTGAAGCCATGACTAATATCACTGGAAATTTATTATTAGGCCCGTTAGCAAAATTCAAAAATGTTAACGCTATTGAAATTGCGAAATTAATGTATGAAAAAGCATTAAATAGCAGGAAAGGCATAAACTATTTTACTAGAATGGACATATGAAAATTTTAAGAACTCCAGAGCCAAGATTTGAAAATCTTAAAGATTATAATTTTGAACCACACTATTTTGATGTGCAGTATGAAGGTGAAGCACTAAGAATGCATTATGTCGATGAAAACCCTTCATCAGATGAAGTGGTTTTACTTTTACATGGAGAGCCAAGCTGGTCTTATCTTTATAGGCATATCATTCCAATTCTTGCTCAAGCAGGTAAAAGAGTCATAGCACCTGATTTAATTGGCTTTGGTAAGTCAGATAAACTAGCAGAGAGATCCGATTATTCGTATGCCAATCATATTAATTGGACAACTCAATTAGTAGAGCATCTAAACTTATCCAATATGATTCTATTTGCTCAAGATTGGGGCGGCCTTATAGGCTTAAGAATACTGGCTGCCAATCCAGAAAAATTTTCTGGCTTAGTAGTTTCAAATTCAGGATTACCAGTTGGAATTGGGGCAACAGAAGGGTTCAATCAATGGCTTAATTTTAGTCAAACTGTAGAAAATTTTGATTCAGGAAAAATTGTCTATCAGGGCAGCATGAAAAAACTTGATGAAGCAGAGATGGCTGCTTACAACGCACCATTTCCAGATGAATCTTTTAAGGCTGGACCAAGAGTATTTCCTACTCTAGTTCCTATAACTAATGAACACCCTCAAGTTCAAGAAAATATTGAGGCTTGGGAAGTTCTAAAAAATTTTGATAAACCAACTATCGCAATTTTTGGAGAATATGACTTCTCATTTAGAGAACAAGATAAATATATTATTGAAAAAATTGCTGGTGCTAAAGGAATGAATCATCGAAGAATTGAAGCAGGTCATTTTTCTCAAGAAAATCAACCAGAATTAATAGCTGAAACAATACTTTCTATCGATTAAAGGTAATCAGGCATTTCTCTTAAGGCTTCTTTACCCCAAAAAATCTGTTCACCAATAAAGAAAGTAGGAACACCAAAAACACCCATGGCGACAGCTTCTTCTGTGTTTTTGATAAGTTTTTGTTTAATTGCATCATCAGAAGTCTTTTGGATGATATCTGAACCATCTAAACCATTTTTATTTAGGTAATCAATCAATATATCTTTATCACCTAAATTGATCTGCTCTTCCCACATACCTTTTGCCATAACATCGACATAATCCATGAGAATGCCTTTTTCTTCTGCAACAAGCGCACCTCGTTGCATGGTTAGAGTATTGACTGGAAAATGAGGATTCATTTGAAAACCTTCAATTTTATGAAATTTCACGAATCGCTCTATTTCTTTACCAAAGTAAGAATTTTTATTTGGTATTTCTGCATAGGCAATCATAGGAGGCGTATTATTGCTTAATTTATGAATGCCACCAAGCAAGCAAATGAAGTAATCAAATTTTACTGAATGTTTTGCTTCAAAATCAGGAATAACTTTATGACATAAATAGCCATTAGGGCTAGCAATATCGTAGACAAATTTTATTTTCACCATTTTGTACTAACTAGATTAATATAATCTTAGACATAATTTTAATTTTTGGAATAGTTTTGAAAGGATCAGTAATTATTATCGGTACAGGGCCAGGTTTAGGCTCCAGCCTAGCTAGAAAGTTTGCAAAAAAGGGTCATCATGTTTTTGTAGTCAGAAGAGAAAGACATTCTGAAGAATTATATTCACTTTGCGATGGAATAAAAGAATCTGGAGGTTCTGCAACAGCAATACCTACCGATGCAAGAGAAGAAGAGCAGGTCATAAGTTTATTTTCTAAAGTAGCAAAATCTGGTCCCATTGATTGCGTTATTTTTAATATTGGAGCTAATGTATTTTTCTCTATTGAAGAGACCACCTCTAGAGTCTTTAGAAAAATTTGGGAGATGGGTACATTTGCAGGATTTTTAG
>NZZH01000041.1 GCA_002702405.1 Flavobacteriaceae bacterium
TTGGAACAAAGAAACTTCAAATGGAGAAACTCTAAGGGATGTTTTGTGTGAAGCTGGAAGATTGGGACAAAAATCAGGAAAAGGGTTTTATGTCTACGATGAAAACAGAAACAAATCACCTGACCCTGAAGTAGAAGCACTAATAAAGAAATTTGGAGAAGAGCGTCAAATTCAAATGAGAGATATAAGCAAAGAAGAAATTCTTGAGCGCTGCTTGTACCCAATGATAAACGAAGGTTTCAAAATTTTAGAAGAAGGCATGGCCATAAGAGCAAGCGATATTGATATAGTTTGGACCAATGGTTACGGTTGGCCAGTCTATGAAGGCGGACCTATGTTCTATGGGAACTTAGTGGGTTACGACAAAGTTTTAGCTTGGCTTCAACAGGCTGAAAAAGAACTTGGACCTGAATTTAAACCTTCCCCTTATCTTGAGAGGGTTGTGGCAGAGAAAATAAATATACTCTAGAAGTAGTCTTATGCATGAACTGAACCAGAAAAGCGCTACTGAATTAGCAGATCTTATAAAATCTAAAAAGGTTTCAAGCAAAGAAGTTGTTGAAGCTCATCTGAAAAGGATTGAAGAAGTAAATCCTGAAATAAACGCTATTACCTTGACTCTGGAAGAGTCTGCTACTGAGTTGGCAGAAAAGGCTGATAACGCAAGTGATGAAGAAAGAAATAGACCTTTCCATGGCGTACCAATTACCATTAAAGAAAATATAGATTTTGTTGGCACTCCTACAACTAACGGTCTTCCTGTCCTTGCCGAGTCTATGCCACCCAAAAATACCCCATTAGTGGATAGAATGTTAGGAGCAGGCGCGATACCAATTGGCAGAACCAATTTACCAGAAATGGGATTACGTCTAGATACTGATAATCCATTAAGAGGAAGGACATTTAACCCTTGGAACAAAGAAAAAACACCTGGAGGTTCAAGTGGCGGTGAAGGAGCTGCCATTGCAACGGGAATGAGTCCATTTGGAATAGGTAATGACATAGGTGGTTCCTTGCGCAATCCTGCTTATTGTTGTGGCATTACTGCTCTTAAACCCTCGATAGGTAGAATTCCTTTTGTTAGAACAATAGCTCCTTTCGAAGATATTGGTATTGCAGGTTCATTTTTAACTGACGGGCCTATGGCTAGATCTGTTAAAGATTTAAGATTAGGACTATCAGTTATGGCAGGTAGACATATTGATGACCCTCAGTCCGTTGACGTACCACTAGTAGGAAATTTTCCCGACAAACCTAAAGCTGCTTTAATCAAACAAGTAAGCGATGTAAATCTCCTCGAATCAACGAAAAGAGAAATAGACAAAGCAGGTGAAATATTGTCATCAAAAGGTTGGCAAGTTGAAGAAATTGAAGCACCCGAAGTTGAGAGAGTTTATGAAATTTGGAGTGCCATTTTAAGTCAAGGCGTAATTGAAGTTGTGCCTGAAGAAATATTTAAACCAGAAACAGCAGCTTATTTAAAAAGAACCAATGAATCTAACTGGATCGATATGCCTCTTGATCAAGCTCTATTAGAGAGAAGAAGGCTAAGAAGATTGTGGTCTGCATTCTTAACAGATTATACAGTTTGCATAGGACCAACATGGTGTAATCTACAATGGCCTATTGATACTGATTTAGACCCTAATCTTGGTGACGAAGTACTACGAGAGAGCTTCATGTTCATTGCTCCAGCAAACTGTTTAGGTCTTCCGTCGGTTGCTTTGCCTATGGGTGTCGATAATGGGTTGCCTACGGGAATACAGATTTACTCTGAGATGTATAGAGAAGATATCTGCTTACACGNTTCTGAGTTAATTCAAGAAGAAGNTCCTTGCCCTACCCCAATTGANCCNGTTTANTCNTATATAACTTTCTCAAGAATAAGACTTAAATCNCTTACACTTTGCCTGTAACGGTCTTCATGTATACGCTCATTGTTACCATGGATACCTGAGCTTTCATTGCCTTCATAAATATAAGTATTAAAACCATAGCTTGCTATTCCTATGCCTCTAGAAAATCTACTATCAGTAAATCCTGTACTTACAGAGGGTGAAAGTTTTGAGTTAGGGTAGTTGGTACTTATAAAGTCCTCAATTGCTAAATAGAGTTCTGAATTTGTAGGAGATGAGCCTGGAAAGCCTAACATGAGGGGCTCAACTTCAACTCCAGTATCCTTTATAAGATCTTCTATTTGTTCAATAAATTCTTCAGGTTTATTATCGGGTAATATTCTACAATCTATCTCGGCCCATGCCGTAGGGGGAACTACGTTTATTTTTATTCCTCCATTCATTCTGGTTAACGAACAAGTATTGCGAGTTAGTGCATGAGAAGAAGGCGAAAATTCTTGAAGCTTCTTCATAAAAGATGGATCTTGGATCATATTCTTAATATCTTTATATTTACTTCTAAAAGGTTCTTCTAAAGCTTCAGACCTATCTAAAAATACTCTATCAACTTCAGGTATGATTCTAGGTTCGAAAGGACTATTCCATATAATATTCAAAGCCTCTACTATTCTTGAAACGGAACTTGTGGTTCTTGGGGACGAGCCATGACCGGGTTGATCAACTGAATTAAGTCTTAACCAAACAGGTATCTTCTGCGTTACTTCTATACTGAAACCAATCCCTTCCTTAGATCTAAAACCACTACCACCTTCGTTTAATAACAAAGCAGCACCTTCAAAGGCTTCTGGTTTATTTTCAACTAGCCACCCCATTCCATATTTGCCACCCGACTCTTCATCAGCAGCAGCTATAAAAATGATATCCCTATTTAATTCTTTATTTGATCTATGAAGTTTAAGAAAGTTAGCTAGATGAGATATACCTAACCCTTTCATATCTAAAGCTCCTCTACCCTGTATGTAGCCGTCAACTATTTCACCAGATAAGGGCTCGAAATCCCAATACTCTTCATTAGCAGGAACAACATCTGAATGATGTAACAATATAAGAGCGGGTTTGTCTCCGCCTTCTAACCTGGCCCAAATATTGCCTCTTCCAGGAGCACTCTCTGCAGATTCATAAGATATACCTTCCTTATCAAATATTTTCGCTAGAAAATCTACGGCTCTTGATTCATTTCCTGGAGGGCTAATCGTATCAACCTTTAAATATGCTTGTAACAAAGCTACTGCTTCGTCTTCCAATAAAAACTTCTTAACTTCTTTTCTAGAATTTTTTTTGCTAGGTTTTTCTTGAAGTAGCGTATATGAAAATTCTTCTCCCGTAACAATATGAGGACTAGTATCAGCTATATGCAAGCTAGAAATAAATAGAGCAAATAAGAGAACCGTGATTTTTTTTATATTAGTTTTCAAAATGTTTTTCATGAAATTCTTGTATATCTGGATCAACCAAAGCATCTGAGATTTTTAATTCTCTTTGTAAGTGTAAAGAATTTAAGTTTCTACATCTACTTAAAGCGACATAAGCTTGTCCTGTCGCAAAGGCACCTGTTCCCAGATCTACTGAACAGCTATCAAGAGTTAGGCCTTGAGACTTGTGTATGGTAACAGCCCAACCTAATTTGATTGGAAATTGCTTAAAAGAAGATACAACTTCTTCTAAGACTTCGTCTGAATCATCATCATAAGTGAATTTAACCTTATTCCATTCTTCTCTTTCAACTTTATGAGTTTTACTATTTATTTTTACCTTTATACATTTCTTTTTTTTATCTAAACACTCTGTAACTGTTCCTAATGTTCCATTAACCCATCGTCCTTCAGAGTCATTCTTAATAAACATAACACTTGCGCCTTGCTTGATCTTTAACTCTCTAGGTGCTGGTAAATCATTTTCATTTAAGTCTCCAAATTCTTTTGACTTAATTATTTCTTCAGGGCTATCTAAATAAGTCAGTTTATGGTTATTCAACTCTTCAGCTCTGTTCTTTCTAGAAGTTAGTGTCATGTATGCATCGGATTCTAATGTTGGATCAAAGCATTGAGAATTAATCTTGTTTATTGTCTTTTCTAAATCGCTTCCTATTCTTATATTGTTTAAGAGTTCATAGAAGCCTTCATCTTCTTCTTGTCTGAAAGATTTATCTAATTGGAAGTATTTAACATTTTTAACCTCCTTAAAACTTAGAGCATCGAAGAAATAGATAGAGTCGTACTTGTCATATATTTCCCTTTCTTCATGTTGCTTGACCACAGGAGGAAGTTGGAACAAATCTCCGCAAGCCAGAACATGGATACCACCAAACGGTTCTGTAGATTTTTTATAAATTTGTAAAGACTGTGAAATAGCATCTAGCATTGGTGCTCTTACCATCGAGACTTCATCTATAATTAATAGCTCTAGATTTTTTAATAATTTAGCAAACCTGGGGTCTTTGGACTTAGTAATCATTGGTATAGTTTCAAAACCAATCCTAAAAGCAGAATTAATTGTTGTGCCTCCAATGTTTAAGGCCGCTATTCCAGTAGGAGCAACTACAATCTTTTTGCAAGACAATTGATTTTTAACCCTTTCAAGTAGTGTTGTTTTGCCAGTTCCTGCCGCACCTGTTAAAAATATAAACTGCTGCTCTTCATTATCACTAAGAAGTTCAACTATTTGATCTTGTACAGAATCAAATGACATCAGAACTCATGACTAAGAATCTAATTTATCCATATTTTTAATAGCACGCCCCATTTGTCTTTCTCTAGTGGCATGTTCATTTACAGCTTTGAGCATAGCATCAGCCTTTTTTAAAAGGTCATCAGTGGAACTATTAAATTTCTCAAACTCTTTTTTAAGTTTTCCAAACTCCTCCATGATATCACCAGCCCTTTCATTCAAAGCTAATGTTCTAAATCCCATATGAATACTTATTAGATAAGCGGCAAGAGAATTTGGTCCCATAATTAAAATTCTTTTATCCCTAAAAAGATCCTCTCTAAGGCTATCAAGAGTATCTATTAACTGCATCAACGATTCACTTGGGATATACATTACACCTAGATCTATTGTTGTACCTTCTTGGACATATTTATTCTTTATATCCTCTGCATCATTTACAACATGCCTTCGAATATCTTCTTTTGCTTTTTTTTCTAATTTTTCATCGCCAGTTTCAGTTGCTTTAATGTAGTTATCAAATAACGCAGAAGGAAACTTGGCATCAATTGGTAATAACAAGCCTTCAGGTAATCTAATAACAAATTCCACTCTTTTGCCAGAGCCAGTCACCACTTCATAATTACTTTCATAATGCTTAGGACTAAAAATATCTTTTATGATTGCTTCTAGTGACCATTCACCAAACTTTCCAGCTAGAGTTCCTCCTGACAAATATCTGTTTAACTTATTGATAGGATCTTGGAATGACTGCAAGTCTCTAGAAATCTCATTAATTGATGACTGCTGAATTTCTATTGCCTTATCAATTAGTGAGAACGAGTTTTGATTTCTATCACCTCCCTTTGAATCGTTAGTGATTATATAAAGACTTATCGAAACCAATACGACTAAAACCAATAATAAGAGGGCTATTAGAATTTCCATCGTCACAGACTAAGAGCTTGAATAGGAAAAATCAATTGAGATGCTCTCATTTAGGTCTCCATCCTACCAGTGTCATATCCCAAATTAGTCAAATTCTCTTCATGTATCGTTTTATTAATTTCGTACTTAGAAATGAAATACAAAGAAACTGGAGCAATGATATAAAGCAAAGAAGTTGAGAAAATAGCTAAATTAGTTACAGCCTCTCTTTTTTCTTCAATAGAGCCGTCTTCTCCAAAACCCGCTAATGATAAAAGTAGACCAGAAAGAAGTACACCAAAACCTCCAAGCACCTTCCCGGATAGCCCATTAACAGAAATTATCAATCCCTCTGATCTTGAATGAGTTGTTTTCTGATGATCTTCAACAACATCAGAAAACATTGAACTAAACACAATACCATTTATAACACGAACACCTGCCATGAATGCTGATTGAATAGCTATCAAGAAAAATAGAGCACTAAATATGCCCAAGCCAACCTCAGGTAGGATGTTGGTCTGAAACTTTATATCAATTATTCTTAATACAGTTAATGAAGGGCCCACTGTTATCATCAAAACTGTCAAAGCGATGACAGATCTTTTTTTATCCTTATCTTGTAATAATTTATTAGCACTAAGACCAGCTATCATTGCACCCGGAATACTTAAGCCCAAAATCAAGGTAAATTCATTAGGTTGCCATTGCCAAAAGTAATTAATTAAATAAATACTAAATACGCCAGATAAAGAGCCCACTATTCCGAATAATGATGTTCCTATGATTAGATTACGCCATGAATTATTCTTCCATAATGCCGTAATGCCTTTAATTACTCCTGTGTTTTTTGTTTCTTCCTTTACAGTTGTTTTTTCAAACTCTGATTCAACATTCCTAAGCTTGAAAACAGAAACTACACTAGTAATTAGAAATAAAGTAACAACAATAAGTGAAACGGCTTTATAACCACTTTCTTGATTCCAATTATTTCCAAAAATTATTGCAATGGTAGAGTAAAAAATTACAGTTCCTAGGATTCCAAAATTGTTATTCCTAGCATGCAATAAATTCCTTTGTTCATAGCCCTTTATCATCTCTATCCCTAAAGAAGCTCTAGGTATAAAAAACATAGTGCTGCTTATTCGAGTAACTATGATAAATAACAATAATTGTAAAAATAGAGCAAATTGACTATTTCCTAATTGAACATTAAACAAAAGAAAAACTCCTAAACTAAAACCGATTAATCCCAGTGCCATGAAAGGAATACGTCTGCCATACTTAGAAGTTGTTCTGTCAGACATGCCACCAATCATTGGATCTGTAAAAGCGTCTACAAATAAAGATAAAGCTATACCTAATCCGCATAAAAAAGGGTCTAAACCAAGGACTTGATTATAAAAATATAGAAGAAACATGCCTAAAAAGGCTTCAGTAGCTGCTCCTCCGACGTTTCCTATTGCCCAAGTATTAAGATACTTTTTTTGAAGATCTTCCACTTTCTTATATTTCCATCTTTAGGATTGGAGCGAGATACGAGAATTGAACTCGTCTCTCAACCTTGGCAAGGTTGCGTAATACCACTATACCAATCTCGCTAAATTAGAACGAAGCATTATAGACGATTTTTTTTAAGTATCGATTTCTTTTAATTAAAGGTGTCTCTAAGTATATTCTTCTGAACTTTTCCCATAGCATTTCTGGGAAGTTGCTCAACTAGCTTCACTTCTTTTGGTGCCTTAAATCCTGCTAATTGACCCTTAATTTCTGCAATTATTTCTTTTTTATTAAGCAATGCTCCTTCTTCAGAAACTATAATTGCAACAACCTTCTCTCCTAGGTCTTCGTCACTAATACCAATGACTGCTGATTCCAGCACTCCATCTATTTTATCTATTATTGACTCAATTTCTTTGGGATAGATATTTAAACCACCAGAAATAATCATGTCTTTAGAGCGGCCTACGATACTCAAATATCCATCTTCATCAATTAAACCTTTATCCCCTGTATTAAAAAATTTATCTTCTGAAAAATCCTCTTTAGTTTTGTCCGGCATTTCCCAGTATCCTTTAAAAACATTGGGTCCCTTGATTTGAATATTCCCAATCTCACCTTCAGGAAGAATAACATTATTTTCATCAACAATTTTTACCTGTACATCCTGAAGAGGCAGGCCAACAGTTCCCGGTTTCCTTTCACCTTTTAAAGGGTTAGAAGTGTTAATGTTGGTTTCAGTCATTCCATACCTTTCTAGGATTTGATGATTTGTTCTTTTGTAAAATTCGTTAAAGGTTTCTTCCAATAAAGGTGCTGAACCAGAAATAAATAATCTTATTTGGTTTGTTAATTCAGGATCTAGAGCGTCTCGTGTTAAAAGCCTAGTGTAATAAGTTGGAACTCCCATCATAACTGTGCACTCAGGTAAAGATTTCAGAATGGAATCTACCTCAAAAGACTCAAGCCATTTCAATTTCGAGCCTGTCATCAATGCACAACCTAAAGCCACGAATAGACCGTGCACATGATAAATGGGCAATGCGTGTAATAAACAGTCGGATTCTTGAAAACCCCAAGCTTTTACTAGACTTTGTACATTTGAGGATATGTTGCCATGAGAAAGCATAATCCCTTTTGGTTTGCCCGTAGTTCCTGAAGAATAAAGCAAGGCAGCAATGTCATTTTCAGAGCAATCAACTGTAATAAAGCTATCTTCAGTAGAAGAAATGTCTGAAAAATTACCGCTTCCATCCTCATTCAATACAAATAAATGATTGATACTGTGTCCAAGGCCTAAATCATTAATTCTTGAGATAGTTTCTTCGTTAGAAATAAATAACGAAGGCTTGGCATCGTCTAAGAAATAACTGAGTTCCCTTTCCTTATAAGCTGGATTAAGGGGATGAAATATAATATTAGATCTAACGCAAGCAAGATATAAGTAGACCATTTCAATACATTTATCTACTTGGACGGTAACTCGGTCCCCTTCTGACAATCCAAGTCCTTTCAGCCCATTGGCTAGCCTGGCTGTTTCAGAGTCTAATTCTCTGTAGGTAATATTTAAATCTTTATCGTCATAGAGGAATAAGCCCTCGAGGTTTTTCTTAAAACCTTCTTTATAACTAGTATAAAGATTGCCTTTAGTGGTCATTTTATTTACCTAGAGGTCTGACCGTCGTCTATTTTTATACAGGTGCCGGTAACGCATTCCGAAGACGGAGATACTAAAAAGAGCAATGTTGAGTCCATTTGCTCTGGAGTACATATTCTCTTTCTTGGAAGGGTTTGACTCACATCCCCTATTCTCTCTAGCATTCCGTCTAACATCTCTGAAGAAAACATACCCGGAGCTATAGCGTTCACATTAATGTGGTGCTTTGCCCATTCAACTGCGAGAGCTTCAGTCATTCTTACTATTGCTGATTTTGTAGTTGAATACAAAACTGCAGCAGAATTAGGTGTGGTATTAAATGCCGCCAAAGAAGAAATATTAACCATCCTTCCAGGTTCTTTTTTTTCAATTAATTTTCTAG
>NZZH01000042.1 GCA_002702405.1 Flavobacteriaceae bacterium
AGAAAAACATTATAGTTGCCAATATTTTCAGTAGTAGCTGCAAAGTTTTTAATAACAATATTTAAGGTAACAGTTTCAGTTGAGCAAAGATTATAAGTTTTTGAAGCAGCGCTAGAATCAATTGTACCCTCATTTATAATAATATTAGTAACACCAATATCTTGCGCATTAAGGTTAATACCTCCACATAAAATAAAGAGACAGACTACTTTTATAAGTAGTTTAAAAAAAACTTTGAAATTACCCAACTATTACTCTGTTTATTAACAAAATAACGAAAATTTATAGGATTTATTATACTTAAATTAAAACAAAAAACTATGGTGAAATTTTAATTCTCTATTTTTATCAAAAAAAAACTATAATATTTAAAAAAAAAATTGCTTAAATCTTCTAATTTGAAAATTCTTCAAATCACATATTTTTCGTTTATTATTATTTTATTTATTAACTGCAAAAGATCCTCAAATGATTTTAATGTTTCAGAAATTGAAATCAATAAGAACACCAGAGGTGTTACTTATTTGTATAGGGAAAAACCAATAACAGGTCTAATTTTTGAAAGAAATGACTCAGATGCTATACTAAAAGAATATGAGGTTAAAAATGGGATTCTCTCGGGATCTTTTCGTGAATATTACATCTCTGGAAACCTTAAACTTGAAAAATTTTATTTAAGCGGGAAGTTAGAGGGAATTTCAAAATCCTTTTATGAAGATGGCTCAGCAAAAGAAATACTTACTTATTCAAATGGACTGCTAACAGGAGAAAGGAGTTATTATTGGCCTAATGGGCTGTTGAAAGAATCTAATCAATTTGAAAGAGGCATTATGACTGGTCAGAGTACATACTTTTTTTCCAATGGACAAATTCAAAAAAAATTTGAACTAGATCAATATGGAAAAAAACATGGTTTGTGGGAAGATTACTACTCCAATGGTCAATTAAAAGAAACCTCAAAATATAAAAACGGGGAAATAATTCTAGAAAAAGTCAGATATGATGAAGAGGGGAAAATAATTCAATAACTATGTTCTGCTATTTTTTAATATATCCCTTTTTAATCATCCAATCATCATTATAAATTTTGCCAATATATCTACTTCCAGAATCGTGTAATAAAATAACAACTACATCTCTTTTAGTTAAATTTTCTTTAAGCTGCAATAGTCCTTTAATCGCAGCACCGCATGAATTACCAGCAAAAATACCTTCCTCTTTAGCTAGCTTCCTAGTATAGATTGCTGCATCTTTGTCATTAACTTTTTCAAAATGATCAATTAAGTCAAATGCAACATTTTTGGGTATTATATCTTCACCAATACCTTCAGTAGTATATGGATAGATTTCATTTTTATCAAAAATACCTGTTTCATGATATTTTTTAAATACTGAACCATATGTGTCTATACCCCAAATTTTTATTTTTGGATTTTTTTCTTTGAGAAATTTTGCGACACCTGATATTGTCCCTCCAGTTCCAACGCCAACTACAAAATGGGTAACTTTTCCATCTGTTTGATTCCATATTTCAGGACCTGTTTCCTCATAATGAGCAAGACTATTTGAAAGATTATCATATTGTCCAACAAACCAAGATTTTGGAGTTTCCTTTGCTATTCTTTTTGAGACACTGTAATAAGATCTACTATCTTCTGGATCAACATCTGAGGGGCAAACTATTACTTCAGCTCCCATTGCTCTTAAAACATCAAACTTCTCCTTAGATTGTTTATCATTTGAAACACAAATAAGTTTATATCCCTTCACAATTGAAGCTAATGCCAGTCCCATTCCTGTATTGCCAGATGTTCCCTCAACAATTATGCCTCCTTTTGATAGTTTACCCTGTTTTTCAGCGTCTTCAATCATTTTAACCGCAATTCTATCCTTTATTGAATTTCCAGGATTAAAGCTTTCAATTTTAGCTAAAACAANNNATGGNATNTNAGNNGTTATNNTATTTAACTTAACNANAGGNGTTTTNCCTATTGTTTCTAAAATATTTGATGCGTAATNCATAAACTAAAATTTTCTAAATATATTAATTGTTAAATCNCAATTTTTTACAAAATTAATTAAAGCGAAGAACTTTTGCTGGACTAATCCTACCAATAATTATTATNGGCAAACAAAGTAAANCTCCACTAATTATTAAAAACAAAAGATTAAAAAATATAACATCACTAAAATTTAAATATACAGGAACNTAATCAGCATAGTAAATTTTTGGNTCGAGCTTAATCCATTTAAAATAATACTGACTAAAATAAAAACTAAGTCCAATTAAATTCCCCCAAAAAAGGCCATAACCTATAATTGAAATNCCATTCCAGATNAAAACTTTTTGAATCAATAAATTGTTTGATCCAATTGATTTTAANAGTCCAATCATTTTTGATCTTTCTAATATCAAAATAAGTATAGCTGATGAAGTATTGACTATTCCAACTATTATCATTATGATAAAAATTATGAAAATATTGAAGTCGAAAAGTGATATCCATTGAAAAATATCTGGGTATTTTTGAGGTAATCCCACAACATCTAAATTAGATGGCAAATCATTATATATTATATTTCCTATCTTATCTATAAAGTTTATATCACTTAAAAAAACCTCATAATTACCAATATGATTTTCTTCCCACTTATTAATAGACTTAATATTTTTAATGTCTCCAATTATAAAAGATTTATCAATTTCAGGAAATCCTGTTGAAAAAAACCCAACAACTTTTAACTTTCTGATATTTGGATAATTTTGGTTAATGTTTTCATAAAAATAAGCATCAATATAGCTGCCTAACTCAATTTTAATTCTATCGGAGATCTCTTTTGAGATTATTACTTCGTTGGAAATTTGATNGGAAATGTTAGGGATTGTTCCTTCATCTAAAAAATTTTCTAAATATTCCCATCTATAATCAATATCAACACCTTTATAAAAAACACCTTCAAAATTATCTTGATTTTTAATAATAGAGGCTTTAGTAGCAGTTCCATGGATATGAATAACTTCAGGTCTTTTCTCTATCTTCTTTTTTATTTCAATTGAATCAATTATCGGACTTATTGAAATCTCTGANTGATTATTTTCAAAAGGCACTATTTGAAGATGTCCATTAAAAGCNGTTGTTTTTTTCTTTATTTCCATCTGAAGACCCTTACCTGAAGAAACTGAAATAAGAATCATTCCCATCGAGATAGCAATTGTAATTATAGCAATTTTAATTATTCGTCCTGAAACACTACTTTTATAATGTCCCGTTTTTTGCATCCGCGTTGCTATAAATAATGGTAAATTCAAATTAAATTTGCATTTGAATGATTAATTTCAAAATTACATTTTTATTTTTTCTTTTATGCTTACATCATAGCATAACTGTTTCTCAAAAAAGAATAATTGTTGGCGCAGANCAAGTAGAAAAATATCTTCCTTTATTAAAAGACAAAAAAGTCGGTGTTGTTGCCCATCAAGCTAGTATGGTAAATTCTAAAACTCATCTTGTAGATTCACTTGTATCTCTAAAAATAAATATAAAAAAAGTATTTGCTCCTGAACATGGATTTAGAGGGGAACTTGACGCTGGTGAAGTTTTTACAAATAATTTTGACCGTAAGACAAAGCTTCCAATAATTTCTTTATACGGTAAAAAGAAAAAACCTTCTGATGAAGATTTAAATGGTATATCTATTATGGTTTTTGATTTACAAGATGTAGGCGCAAGATTTTATACATACTTGTCAACTCTACACTTCATAATGGAAGCCTGTTCCGAGAAAAATATTCCACTTATTTTACTAGATAGACCAAATCCTAATATTCATTATGTTGACGGTCCAGTCTTAGATCTTGAAAATAAAAGTTTTGTTGGAATGCATCCTGTGCCTATAGTTTATGGAATGACAATAGGAGAATATGCGAAAATGATAAATGGTGAGGGCTGGCTCAATAAAGGTAAAAGATGCGATTTAAATGTAATTCAAATAGAAAATTATACCCACAAAACGTCTTATAACTTAAAAATAAGACCATCTCCAAATCTTCCAAATCCTCAATCGGTTGCACTATATCCATCTCTCTGTCTACTTGAACAAACTTTGGTAAGTATAGGCAGAGGAACAGAAATGCAATTTCAAGTCTATGGAAGTCCAGAATTTCCGAGGGGTATATTTAGTTTTACTCCGAGACCTAATTTTGGCGCAAAAAATCCTAAACTAAAAAATGAAATTTGTTATGGTTTAGATCTGCGAAAAGTTGAAAGGCCTGATCAAATTGAAATTAAATGGCTAATAGATTCATACTCCAAGTTTCAAATAAAAGAAAATTTCTTTCTGGAGGGGTTTAATAAAATATCTGGAACTAAAAATCTAAAGGAGCAAATCATTAATGGCTTGTCTGAAAAAGAAATAAGGATGAGTTGG
This sequence comes from Flavobacteriaceae bacterium, assembly GCA_002702405.1. Next base: position 4,429 of record NZZH01000042.1, read on the forward strand.
AAGTTAAAGTTAGACGAATTTAAAAAAATCAGAAAAAAATATTTATTATATCCTTAAGATTATTCCACTCCAATATATTTATGAGTCTGTAATGAAATTTTCCATTTTGGATTTTTCATGACATAATCAACTATTATCGGTATCATTTTATTTTTCTTACCCCATTCAGGTTGTAAAAAAAGTTTACAATTTTTATTTACTTTCTTAGATTGATTTTCTGCAAAAGTTAAATCACTTTTATTATAAACTATGATTTTTAATTCATCTGCTTTTTTATAAGCTTCATTTGTGGGTAATTTATTTTTTTTTGGAGATAAACAAAACCAATCCCATGTACCTGAAACAGGGTATGCTCCCGAGGTCTCAATATGAGTTCTAATTGATAATTTTTTCAATTTATATGTAATTGGCTTCATATTCCACATTAGTGGTTCTCCTCCAGTTATTACAACCAATTTCGAATACTTAACTGCTTCAAAGATAATTTCATCTATATCTTTTATGGTATGAGATTGATAATCCCAACTTTCTTTCACATCACACCAATGACATCCAATATCACATCCTCCTACACGAATAAAAAAGGCAGCTGTACCTTTGTGATATCCCTCTCCCTGAATAGTATAAAATTGATCCATTATTGGAAGTTCTAAGCCCTTAGATAATAAAGTGTTTGAAGGATTTAATTTCATGTTGCAAAGATAAAAGATAAAGTCAGTAAAATTTACCAAAAAAATATATCTTTGAATATGAAGGATATTTCACCTTTTCACCTTGCAATACCTGTAAGAAATCTAAAAAAAGCAATGTTGTTTTACGAAAGTTTCTTAGGTTGTAAGCCTGGCAGAAAAAGTAAAGATTGGACTGACTATAACCTTTTTGGACATCAACTTGTTTTACATCACGATAAGTCCCACACTGCAAAAAAACATCATAATGAAGTTGATGGAAAATCAGTTCCTATTCCTCATTTTGGAGTAGTTTTACCTTGGAATCAATTCAATAAATTTTCAAAAAGACTAATTGATAAAGGAGTAGAATTTGTTATTGAACCTCATATTAGGTTTAAAGGATTACCAGGAGAACAAATGACAATGTTTTTCTATGATCCTTCTGGAAATGCAATTGAATTTAAGTCATTCAAAAATATTAATCAATTATTTGAAAAGGAATGAAGATTTTAAATATTACAGAGACACTATTTGATAAAGTTTTTTCCGAAAAGAACAGAAACAAAATAGAGAAACTAACACTAAAACTTGCCATAATCGGTTTTGTAGTTCATCTAGGTCTAACTTATGTTTATAATTATGACTTATATGAATTTTCCAACAACGAACTATTAAAGAATCCTATATCAGCAGTTTACACTCCTTTTTCTATAATCTTGATGTATGAAATATATTTACTTATATATTTCCTTCCAAGATCTTTCACAACATCAGTTTCAAAACAATTTCAAATCATTTCATTGATTCTAATAAGAAGAATATTTGGAGATATTTCTAAAATTGATTTGGATATAAACTGGTTTAAAAGCCAAGAAAATTTAAATTTAACATATAATCTCTTGGGTGTTCTAATTTTATATTTCTTGATTTATAAATTTGATGAAATTGCTGGCAGAAGAGTCAAACAAAAAGTTTCTCCAGTTATCAAAAAGTTTATAATTTCAAAAAAAATAATTAGCCTCTCACTGCTGCCAATATTAATTATAATGTTTACTCATTCATTTTTAAATTGGATATTAACTACTTTATTTTCATATTCAATATCTTCAAGTGAATTTATAGATATAAATTCTATCTTTTATAACGAATTTTTTACCCTTCTAATTTTGGCTGATGCATTTATACTTTTAATATCTTTTAGATATACAGAAAGATATAGTCAATTGATACGAAATACAGGGTTTATTATATCTACGATCCTTATAAGATTGTCATTTGGAACAACTGGACTTACAAATGTTGCTTTAATAATCTCAAGTATACTGTTTGGACTTTTAATTTTAAGAATTTATAACGAGTATGAGAAAGTTTAATCTTTCCTTTGGCATGCAAGGAAAGTATTTTTTAAAAGCATTGAAATTGTCATTGGCCCAACACCCCCAGGAACAGGTGTTATTGCGCTAGATTTTTCTAATACATTTTTATAATCAACATCTCCTTTTATAATGTAACCTTTTGGACTAGTCTCACTATGAACTCTTGTTATACCAACATCTATTATAACTACACCTTTTTTTACCATGTCAGATTTTAGAAACTCAGGAATTCCAAGAGCAGAAATAATTATGTCTGCACTTCTAGTTATTGATTTTAAATTATTTGTTTTACTATGAGCTAAAGTAACTGTGGCATTACCTTTTTTAGATTTTTGGCTTAGTAAAATACTTATAGGACGACCAACAATATTACTTCTTCCAATTACAACACAATTTTTGCCCGATGTTTCTATTTCATATCTATCAAGAAGCTCNATAATTCCATATGGGGTTGCGGGAATAAATGATTCCATCTCTAGACTCATTCTGCCAAAATTTGTAGGATGAAAACCATCAACGTCTTTATCAGGATTTATAGCTAATAAAATTTTTTGTTCNTCTATTCCTTTAGGAAGTGGAAGTTGNACTATGAAACCATCAACTNAGTTATTACTGTTCANTTTATTAATTTGTTCAAGTAAAAATTCTTCAGTAATTGATTCTTCAAGTTGAATTAGAGTAGAATCATAACCTACATANTCNCATGCTTTAACTTTACTNCCAACATAAGTCAAACTTGCTCCATCATTACCAACAATTATNGCAGCTAAATGAGGTTTTTTNAGTCCTTTAGCAAGNCTATTAGAAACTAAGTTTTTAAGTTCATTTTTTATGTCTTGNGATATTTTTTTTCCGTCTAAAATCCTCATTTNTTAACTAGTTCCTTTAAACATTTGCATCATCTGTTTACCTTTGCCTCCTTGCATCATTTTCATCATCTTACTCATTTGGTTAAACTTCTTTAATAATTCATTTACTTCTTCCGNCCCTCTACCTGATCCATTAGCAATTCTATTTTTTCTATTATTATCAATGATTGATGGATTTGAGCGTTCTTTTGGTGTCATAGATCCAATAATTACCTCAATTTTTTTAAAGGCATCTTCATCAATGTCAACTTCATTAATCATTTTACCCGCTCCAGGAATCATACCTACTAAATCTNTAATATTTCCCATTTTTTTAATCTGTTGAATCTGNCTAAGGAAATCATCAAAACCAAATTGATTTTTTGCTATTTTTTTATTAATCTTTCTTGCTTCTTCTTCATCAAATTGCTGCTGAGCTCTTTCAACCAANGATATTACATCTCCCATTCCCAAAATTCTATCAGCCATCCTATCGGGATGAAAAACATCAATTGCCTCCATTTTTTCTCCTGTGCTTATAAATTTGATCGGTTTATTTACAACAGATTTTATTGAAAGAGCTGCACCTCCTCTGGTATCACCATCAAGTTTGGTTAATACAACTCCTTGATAATCAAGAACATCATTAAATGCTTTAGCTGTATTTACAGCGTCCTGACCAGTCATAGAATCAACAACAAAAAGGGTTTCATTAGGTTTTATAGCCTTATGAATATTATAAATCTCCTTCATCAATAATTCATCAATTGCAAGTCTACCAGCTGTATCTACTATCAAAACATTNTTTTTATTTTTTTTTGCCTGAGAAAGAGCTCTTTTAGCAATTTCAACTGGATCTTTTAAATCAGGGTCACTGTAAATAGGCACATCAACTTGCTCTGCGATTATTGATAATTGATCTATTGCAGCTGGGCGATATACATCACAGGCGGCAAGAAGAGGATTTTTACCTTTATTTTTGAGATGAAGCGCTAGCTTAGCACAAAAAGTAGTCTTCCCAGATCCTTGAAGTCCTGACATCAAAATTATCGATGGATTTGAAGATAAATCTATTTCTTGGGTATTTGACCCCATTAATTGGGTAAGTTCATCTTTGACAATTTTTATAAGTAATTGTCCAGGTTTTAAACTGGTCAAAACTTTTTGCCCAATTGCTTTATCTTTTATTTTATTGGTAAAATCTTTAGCAGTTTTAAAATTTACATCAGCTTCTAAAAGTGCCCTTCTAACCTCTTTAAGGGTTTCTGCAACATTTATCTCAGTTATTTGACCTTGTCCTTTTAATAATTGAAAAGCTTTGTCAAGTTTTTTACTTAGATTATCAAACATATAGTGAGCTGCTAATATTCGTCAAATTTAATGTCTTTATATTTATTATGAAACTCTCAACAAATCTTTTAACACTTTATTTATTGACTTTTCATCATCCCCACTACAATAACATGGGGAAATGAAATAGCAGCAAGAAAGGAAAAAAATAATGACATAAAATAAGTTGACTCAAAATCAACATATTTATAAATCATAAACAAAGAGAAAATAGATATAAACCAATATAATAAGGAATGTTTAAGATATTTCATAATTGATTTTAAATTAATTTCACCATGCAAGTAATTTAATTGGTCCTTAAGTGAAGGGATGCTATGCCAAACAACGAAATAGAAAGCAAAGGCAAATAATAATGTGCTCAAATAAAATAAAATGAATAAGAATAGCAACAGAATTAATTCTCTAAATAAATATTTAGAAATTAATCCATTGTAAATTAAATTCAAAATAAAAAGAACAAGCAAGGCAATAGTTATTCCAATAAAAAATTCAAAAGCTAGATATGAATTTATGAATCCATCAAAACTTTGTGGTAAATTAAAAAAATGAAGAAAATCATCCTTCCCGCTTATTTTTTGCATGACTTGTGATACTTCTAAATGTTGTGTAGAAAAAATCAAAAAGAAAACCAATGCTCCATATGATAAATAAAAAAACAAACCCATAATATTTTGTTTAACATCATCAGACCAGTGTTGTTCACCGAAGTGATAACTACTAAATAAAATAAAGATCAGCAGAGATAATGATGGAGCAATAAAAAAAAATGCTGCTCCAATTAAAACAACAAAAATGTAGGTGAATAAAGACTTTATATAAAGATTTCCTACTTGGGTTTTAAACCTTTTTGATATTATTTTTAAATCATTTGCTCCATGAAGTATCCCAACTGTTAGTATTGAAAACCCTCCTAAAAAATTTATTATTTTTTGATCAATTAAAGGTAGAATAACAATAAAAAAAAGTGTACTTATGACTCCGTAATGGAAATATTCTAATTTTTTAAGTGATGAGGTCAGAGGAAATAGTTATTAAAATTTATTAAAAAAAAAATACGTCGTATTCAATTTTTATTAAATTTACTTAAACAAAACAAATAATTTAACTTTTA
>NZZH01000043.1 GCA_002702405.1 Flavobacteriaceae bacterium
AGACCATTTTCTTCTAAGTAGTTTACAGAGATAACAGGAGAAGTTTCTGTAAGACCATAACCTTCAGCTACAGTCATACCAGCAGCTGAAAAGATTCTAGCAATACGAGGTTGGAGTGGAGCACTTCCTGAGGAGATGTGTGTTAAATTTCCCCCTAATGCTTCTTTCCATTTTGAAAACACTAGTTTTCTTGCAATTTTCAATTTAAATTCATACCAAAAACCATTTTTTCCATAAGGCTCGTACTTAAGCCCTAAGTTCACTGCCCAGTAGAAAAGCTTTTTCTTTATGCCTTTAAGTTCTTGNCCTTTAGAGTAAATTTTGTCATATACTTTTTCTAAAAGTCTAGGTACTGCAGTCATTGCATTAGGTTTAANTTCTTTAAGGTTTTCGCCAATTGTTTCTAATGATTCTGCAAAATAAACTTTTATTGAATTGTATATGTATATATATAAAATCACTCTTTCATATATGTGACATAAAGGCAAAAAACTAAGAGTAGTTGATGTTCCATTTTTTAATGGCAANCTTATGGTACTTGAAATAACATTTGATACAATATTTTCATGACTGAGCATCACACCTTTTGGAGTACCAGTAGTTCCTGAGGTGTAAATAATAGTTGCCAAATCACTAGGATTGACATTTTCCTTACTTCTAGATAAAATATTTTTATCTAAATTTTTTTCTCCTAGACTNAGTAATTCTGACCAATGCTTACANCCANGAATTTTATCAAAACTATAAATATCNTTTAAGNCTTTNAGATTGTTTTTGANAGCCATTATTTTATCATAAACTATTTTGTCAGAGACAAAACAGTACTTGCTTTCTGAATGATTAAGTGTATACTCATAATCTTTTGAAGTAATAGTAGGGTACANAGGAACATTTACTACTCCAATTTGAGCAATTCCCATATCNACTACACTCCATTCATTTCTATTATTCGTTGAAATCATAGCAATCTTGTCATTTGCTTTAATTTTTAATTTTAAAAAAGCAGAACTTATTTGATTTGCTAGACTTGAGAATTTAGATGTTGAATAAGATTCCCATTTCCCATTGTATTTAGTTGTTAAAGCATTNTCTAGTGGGGCATTTTCTAATTGATAAGTTAAAAAATCAAAAATTCNAGTAGGTAGTTTTTTCATAAAAATATCTAGCAGTTTAAAAGTAAGAAAATTAGATTATTATTAAAAGATTCTAACGCTTTGATAACCAAGAAAATGCATTTTCGAAGGCCATTACCCAAGGAGAAGCTTTGTCCTGTCTATCTTTTGGATAATGTGCCCAGTTCCATGGAAAAGTAGATCTTTCCAAATGAGGCATCATCACTAGATGCCTCCCATTCTGACTACATAACATAGCAGAATTATAATCAGAGCCATTTGGATTGGATGGATATGATCCATAATAATATTTAGCAGGAATCTGATATTTTTTCTCTTTNAAAGGCAAATGAAATTTTCCTTCTCCATGAGCAGCCCAAATTCCAAGGACTGATCCTTCCATACCCCTGAGCATAATAGATGAAGATTTTTCAATTTTAACTGAGGTAAAAACACATTCAAATTTCCCAGAATCATTTATCATCATTTTAGGAANTTNTGAGTCATCAGGAGTTATTAATCCAAGTTCAATAAAAAGTTGACAGCCGTTACANACTCCAAGAGACAAGGTGTTTTTACGTTTAAAAAAATCTTCTAAACTTTTCCTTGCCTTTTTATTGTAGAGAAAAGCACCAGCCCATCCTTTTGCAGAGCCCAAAACATCTGAATTTGAGAAACCCCCAACNGCAACTAAAAAATGAAAGTCTTCTAAATTTGTTCTACCACTTATTAAATCAGTCATGTGAACATCATGAACTTCAAAACCAGATAAATGCATTGCGTAAGCCATTTCTCTTTCAGAATTACTTCCTTTCTCCCTTATTACAGCAGCTTTAATTTTATTAGTCTTTTTTGAAGGCATTGAGCCATTAAACTTTTTTGGGAAAAGAAATTTTAGAGAATTTTTTTTATAATTATCAAATCTCTTCTCTGCAAGATTATTTTTAGTTTGGAATTTATCAAACTCATATGAAGTTTTAAACCAAATATCTCGATATTGATCAATATTTAGGGAAAGATTAAAATCATCCTTTTTTATTTCTAGATAACCACTTCTATTGACTGTTCCTATTAGATGGAATTCTATATTAAGCTTTTTAAAGATTAATTCAATGTTTTCATTTGATTGAACTATTAATCCTGAGTTTTCAGAGAAAAGGACAGAAACTATATCATTNTTGTCTAAACTATCCAAATTTATTTTCATCCCAATTTTTTTTGATGGGAAGCACATCTCTAGTAGACTGACAATCATTCCACCAGATGAAATATCATGACCAGCATATATACTAGATTTTTTTATTAATTTTTGTATTGTATTGAATGCTGTTTTGAATTTATTAGAATCTCCTATTCCCGGAGCATGATCTCCTATTTGCTTTAAAACCTGACCTAAACTAGATCCTCCAAGGGAATGTTTTTCAAAAGATAAATTAAGATAATATAAATATCCTCCATCAGGACTAATATTTGGTGTTACAACCTTAGTAATTTCGTCACAATGCCCAGAAGATGAAACTATTACAGTACCTGGAGCAATTACTGATTCATTTTTATATTGTTGTTTCATTGATAGAGAATCTTTTCCTGTTGGAATATTAATTCCAAGGCTAATTGCAAATTCGGAACATGCTTCTACAGCTTGATACAAACGAAAATTTTCTCCAGGATTATTACATGGCCACATCCAATTTGCTGACAAGCTTACAGACTTAATTCCATCTTTAAGAGGAGCCCAAATAATATTTGTTAGTGACTCACTAATAGAATTTACGCTTCCTTTCCTAGGGTCAATTAGTCCAATTAAAGGAGAGTGTCCTATAGCAGTAGCAATCCCTGATTTGCCAGTATAATCAAGAGAAATCACNCCACAATTGCTTAAAGGCAACTGTAGTTCACCAACAGTTTGTTGTTGAGCAACTCTTCCAGTTACACAACGATCAACTTTATTTGTCAACCAATCTTTACAGGCGACTGATTCCAATTGNAAAATCATTTTTAAATAATTTTCAATTTTTGAAAAATCATAATTTATTTCCTTGTAATTAGATTCTCTTTTAGAATCAAATATTTTNGTTTTAGGNACATCACCAAATAAATGTTTTAACTTTAAATCAATGGGTTTATTTCCATTNAAAGTATTTTTAAATACAAATTTTTTATCATCCTTAATTTTCCCAACGATATATATAGGAGCTCTTTCCCTNCTGGCAATTAGATCTAATTTTTTAAAACTCTTTTCAGATATAATCAAACCCATTCTCTCTTGAGATTCATTGCCTATTATCTCTTTATCTGAAAGAGTGCTATCACCAACAGGAAGTTTATTAATATATATTTCTCCTCCTGTTTCTTCAACTAATTCTGAAAGACAATTAAGGTGTCCACCCGCTCCATGATCATGAATAGAAATAATTGAATTTTGATGGCTTTCCGCGAGTGATCTGATTGTATTAGCAACTCTTTTTTGCATTTCCGGGTTAGAACGCTGTACTGCATTAAGTTCAATTGCACTCTTAAATTCTCCTGTATTAGCAGAGGAAACCGCAGCCCCACCCATTCCGATCCTATAATTATCACCACCAAGCATAATGATTAAATCTCCTTTTTTTGGTTTCTTTTTAATTGCATGATCAGCATTAGCATAACCGATTCCACCTGCTAGCATTATTACTTTATCATATCCTAGAAAACACTGATTCTCTTTGTGTTCAAAAGTAAAAAGAGATCCACATATAAGTGGTTGTCCAAATTTATTTCCAAAGTCTGATGCTCCATTAGATGCTTTAATTAAGATATCTAAGGGGTTTTGATATAACCATTTACGTTCTTTTAAATGATCACTCCATGGAGAATTCTTTTGAACTCTAGAGTAAGGAGTCATATATACAGCTGTTCCAGCTAATGGAATTGAGCCTTGTCCTCCTGCCATACGGTCTCTAATTTCCCCACCAGAGCCAGTAGCAGCACCATTAAATGGTTCAACTGTAGTTGGAAAATTATGTGTTTCNGCTTTTAGAGATATTACACTTTTAATTTTTTTAATTTCATAACTACTTGAAATCTCAGCTTTTGTAGGAGAAAATTGTTCAATTTTTGGTCCAGAGATAAATGCTACATTGTCTTTGTATGCAGAAACTATTGAATTCCTGTTCTCATTTGAAGTTTTTTTAATAAGCTCAAAAAGACTTCTTTTTTGACTTTTATTATTAAGTATAAAGATTCCATTAAAAATTTTATGCCTACAGTGTTCTGAATTAACCTGAGAAAATCCAAAAACTTCAGAATCAGTAAGCTTTCTTTTAAGTTTTATTGTAAGATTCTCTAAATATTTTATTTCTTCATTACTAAGCGCCAATCCCTCTTCTTCATTGTACTTTGAAATCTCATCAATATATTTTATTGATTCAGGCTTAATATTAATATCAAATATATTTTGATCTAAAGTTGAATACTCTTTTAGAAGCATTTTATCGAAATCATCTCCCTTAACTTTAGAAATAAANTTTTCAATTCTTATGACTTCACTAACCCCCATGTTTTGAGCCATTTCAACTGCATTTGTACTCCATGGAGTGACCATTGTAGATCTTGGTCCTATAAAACTTCCTTTAATTCTTTTTCTTGGGAGAAGAGTTTTTCCACTAAACAACCATTTAAGTTTATCAATGGAGGATTCTTTAATTTTTTTATACGATTGAACTATAAAAACATTTGAAGAAGGATTTCCGAAAAAATAAATCATGCCTAATATTACTGTGACAAAATTAATTTTTTTAAATCAGTTATCTAGTCCGAATTTTGGAATTAAAGAACTAACTTTCAACTGATTTATCCACATTTTATTTTATTTTCAATTAATTGTTGGATAAATTTTTTCAGAAATTTTGCAACTCAACAAGTTTTTTATAAAAAGAGTCTTTATTTATTAGGAATTCATGAGTACCTTCCTCTATAATTAATCCTTTATCCAAAACTATTATTTTATTTGCTTTTTTAATAGTTGATAGTCTATGTGCAATAACTACAGAAGTTCGATTTATCATTAATTTCTCAAGTGCATTTTGAACCAGTTTCTCAGAAGAGCTATCAAGAGAAGAAGTTGCTTCATCTAAAATTAGGATTTCTGGATTCTTAAGAATTGCTCGAGCTATTGAAAGCCTTTGTTTTTGTCCTCCAGACAATTTATTTCCACCATCTCCAATATAGGTATTATACCCATCACTTAATTCTTCAATAAATTCATGAGCATTAGCCATTTTTGCAGCTTTTTTGATTTTTTCCATACTGGAATTTAAATCACCTAGAGCAATGTTATTAGCTACAGATTCATTAAATAAAATTGAGTCTTGTGTTACTAATCCAATAAGGTCGTTTAGAGATTTTTTTGAAATTTTTTTAATCGAATTTCCATCAATCATTATATCACCATTATCTACATCATAAAAACGATTAAGAAGATTTGCNATAGTAGTTTTCCCTCCTCCAGATGGCCCCACTAAAGCAATTGTTTCACCTTTTTTAATAGTTAAAGAAAAATCATTAAGGATAATATTCTTTCCATAGGAAAAGGAAACATTTTTGAAGCAAATTTCTTTATTAAATATTTTTAATTCTTTTGCATTCAAATTATTTTTCATTTCATCCTTTATTTNTAGTATTTCAATTATTCTTTTTGCTGCAGCATCTCCTTTTTTAATACTGTAATAAGCTTTACTAATNCCTTTCGCAGGAGTTAATATATTATACGCTAATCCCATGTAAGCTATAAATACAGCTCCATCAATTGATTCATCTATCAAAACCATTCTNCCTCCATACCAAAGTAGAACCCCTATNACTAAAANTCCTAGGAATTCACTTATTGGNGAGGCTAGATTTTGTCTATTAATCAGTTCATTTGANTATTTTAAAAGTCGATTAATTGAAGTCATAAATTTTTTGATAAAAGTATTTTCAACATTGAACGCTTTAATAATTTTAATACCTGTTATTGTCTCTTCTAAAGTTGATAGAAATTCACCTTGTTCTTTTTGAACTTTATNAGACTTCTTTTTTAANGATTTTCCTATTATTGAGATTATACTTGCAGAAATAGGTACAAATATTAAAACAAAGAATGTGAGATTTGAGCTTATAGAAAACATTATAATAAGGGTAAATAAAATAGTTAAAGGCTCTCTAACAATTAATTCTAAAATTGAGAGGAATGATTGCTGTATCTCAAGAATATCAGATGAAACACGAGCAATAAGATCTCCTTTTTTCTTTTCAGAAAAAAAATTAACAGGAAGNGAAACTATTTTTTGATATAATTTACCTCTTAAATCTCTAATAACACCATTTCTTAAAAACGTAATAAAGTANAGAGCGAGGTAGTTAAATATATTTTTAAGTAAGAACAGTGAAATTATTATAATAATTACAAATAAAAGAGCTTTTGAGCTATCTTGGTTGATGTAATATGTTANTTTANAATTTAAGAANTTTTCTATATAATCTTTTAAGTTACCAATCCCATTATATTCAGGTTTTTCTAATACCTTATTTGTTTTATCAAAAAGAATTTGAATCATGGGTATTAGTCCTANAAAGGCAAGTGCACTAAAAATTGCATATAGGATATTAAAAAATAGGTTTAAAAAAGCAAATCTAATATAAGGAATACCATAACTAAGAATTTTCTTAAAATAATTCATTTGATAAGATCTTGAATTAATTTATCTATTTTTTCATCCATTTCCTTCTCTGTTGCGTTCCATTTTCTATCATTAATAAATGGCTGGTTTACGCTAAAATAAAATTTAATTTTCGGTTCAGTTCCACTTGGTCTAATAGATATTTTTGAGTTATCTTCAAGTATGAAGGTTAGAACATTTGATTTTGGTAAATTAATTTTCGTTTTTATTTTATTTGAGAGATTGAAAGAAAAACCTTTCTCATAATCTTTTATTTGAATAATGGGAATTCCATCAATAAATTTAGGAGGTGACTTGCGNAAACTATTCATCTTTCTATCTATNTGNTTTATTCCCTCTTTTCCTTTTTTAACAAAAGATATTAATCTCTCTTTGTGAGCTCCAAATTTTTTATAACATTCCAATAGAAGCTCATAAGTTGACTTACCAATTTTTCTCATTTGATTTTCAATTTCACAAATCAACAGTGCCGCGCTAATTGCATCTTTATCTCGAACTTTTTCCCCTATGAGATAACCATGGCTTTCTTCACCACCAGCAATAAATTCTAAGTCAGGGAAATCTTCAATTAGTTTTGAAATCCATTTGAATCCGGTCAATGTTTCTTTGTATGCTACATTATATTCACTCGCTATTTTTTTAATCATTGGTGTGGATACAATAGTTGTTGCAATAAATTGATTTCCATTTAATTTACCTCTTTTTTTCCAATGCTCTAGTAAAAAATGAATTATGACTACCATTATTTGGTTGCCATTTAAAAGATAAAAATTTTGATTTTCATCTTTAATAGAAACTCCCAAGCGATCACCATCCGCATCTGTTGCTATTATAATTCCCCCATCATTTTTTTTAGCTTGCTTAATTGCAATTTTAAAAGCTTCGGGTTCCTCAGGATTTGGAGATTTAATAGTTGGAAAATTTCCGTTTGGTTCAGCTTGTTCCTTAACTAAAAAGACATTATTAAAACCTGACATTTTTAAAACGTTTGGAATTGCAGTTATTGAAGCTCCATGAAGTGGAGTAAATATTACTTTTAAATCTTTATTTAATGAACTGTCAAATTTTGCTACATCAATAGTAGATTTATAAAACTGTTCATCAATTTTTTTGTCAATTATCTCAATTAAATTTGAATTTCTCTTAAAATTAATTTCAGAAAAATCAACTTTATTTACACTTTGTATAATATTATTGTCCTCAGGAGAAACGATTTGACCTCCATCTTTTGAGTAAACTTTAAAACCATTGTATTCAGCAGGATTATGAGAAGCTGTAATAACAATTCCACAAGATGCATTTAAATACCTAACAGCAAAAGATAGCTCTGGAGTTGTTCTTAGATCAGAAAAAATGTAACAATATATTTCGTTTGCTGAAAAAATATCAGCAATTTGATTAGCCCACTTTTTACTATTTAATCTAGAATCAAAAGCAATAACAGTTTTAATCGCTCTTTTTTTAATATTTTTATTTAAATAGTTGCTTAGACCTTGTGCGCATCTACCAAGGGTATACTTATTGATTCTATTTGTTCCGACTCCAATTAAACCACGAATTCCTCCAGTACCAAATTCTATATCCTTGTAAAAGGCTTCCTCAAGTTTTTTTGGAGAGTGAAATAATTCACTTACAGCTTTTTGGGTTTCAATATCAAATGGCTTACTACACCATTTTTTAGCTTTTGATTTAAACATAACTAATTTCAGTTAGTTTTTTCTCCAATTATATACCTTTTAACCCCTTTCTTACTTTTCAAAAACATTTCACCAAGAAATCCAGCTACAAAAAGTTGAATTCCTATTATCATTGTAGTTAAAGCAATAAAAAACTCTGTTCTTTGGGCTATTAATTTGCCTGATTTTGTAAAATAGAGTTTATCAAGACCTATGTAAAGTATAAAAACAAAACTTACTAATAACATAAGGGTCCCCCAAAAACCAAAGAAGTGCATTGGACGTTTTCCAAATTTGTTCAGAAACCATATAGTAATTAAATCTAAAAATCCATTAATGAATCTACTGCTTCCAAATTTTGTTTTACCATATTTTCTAGCTTGATGTTTTACTATTTGCTCTTCAATTTTAGTATAACCCATATTTGAAGCAATGACGGGGATATATCTATGCATTTCTCCATATACATCAATGCTTTTTATCACATCATTTCTATAAGCCTTTATACCACAATTAAAGTCATGCAGATAAATCCCTGATACTCTTCTTGCTGCCCAATTAAATAATTTTGAGGGAAGGTTTTTTAAAAAGAAAGAGTCATGTCTTTTTTTCTTCCAACCAGATACAATGTCTAATTTTTTTTCTTTTAGTGTTTTAATCATTTTGATTATTTCATCAGGCGAATCCTGAAGATCTGCATCCATTGTTATAACATAATCACCTTTTGCTAATTTAAATCCTGCGTTTAAGGCTTGGGATTTGCCAAAATTTTTAGAAAATAATATTCCACGAGTATCTTTATTTTTATTTGCTAGATTTTTAATTATTTGCCATGAATTATCACTACTGCCATCATCAATGAATATAATTTCAAAACTTTTTGAATTACTTGATATTGAAGATAATATCCAATCATGGAGCTCTTCTAGAGATTCACTTTCGTTAAATAATGGGATTACAATGGAAATTTCCATAATTAAAGCATACTTTATCCCACAAAAGTATAAATTTTAAGCTATTCCGGCTGTGATTTTTTTACAATTAGGCCTCCAATTAAGGATACTATGAATCCAAAGATCAATGAAACTATGATTGTAGTTAATGCCATAGAGAGAGGGGTGTAAAATCCTTTGCTCATCTCTATGAACTGATTTGCAGTTTCCACAGACATTTCAGGATCATTTGAAAGCATTTTTTGCTTTGCAAACTCAAAACCTTTTTCAAGAGTATCTGGATCAATAAAATTCATCATTAAATAATTAAATACAATGGAAATAAGTCCTCCAACAAGAGATATTCCTAATCCGAGTTTAAGTGCATCTGAAAGATTTAAAAACCCTTTGTTTTCCTTTTTGAATTGGATAATTCCGTACATAATTATAAAAATACCTACTACAGAAGCAATTATTTGAACTATTGGATCATTTTGATAGTGCATGTCTAAAGAATAAAGCATTAATCCTAAAATTATTCCAAAAGATCCATTGACTAAACCAAAGGTTATAGAGTATTTTGCTGAATTAGGTTTATCATTTTCCATAAATATTAATTTTTATACTAGGTTTTAGAATTTACAATTTGCAATTTATAATTTTTACTTAAAGGGACTCTTATTTTTGATAAAAAAATGTTATGTTTGCGCTCTTAAATAGAATTTATGAAATCGGGTTTACATCCTGAAAACTATAGGTTAGTTGCATTTAAAGATATGTCAAATGATAATATTTTTATAACAAAATCTACAGCTGAAACAAAAGAAACGATAAAAGTTGAAGGTGTTGAATATCCTCTAGTTAAACTTGAGATTTCTCGTACTTCTCACCCATACTACACTGGAAAATCTAAATTAGTAGATACTGCAGGGAGAATCGATAAGTTTAAAAACAGATATGCTAATCTTACAAAAAAAGAAGATAATAAGGAAAATCAGACTTCAATTGAAGAAGAACCTAAAATTAAATCCGATGTTGATTCTACAACTCCAGAAACTATTGATGTAACAGAACCCTCAGAAGTTGATTCAAAAAATAATGATGAAGCTTCAGTTTCAGNCAAACCCAAAGATGAATCTTCTTCGGATGAATCTCCCTCGNATGAANCTTCAGTTTCAGACAAACCCAAAGATGAATCTCCCTCGGATGAATCTTCTTCGGATGAATCTNCNTCGGATGAATCTTCTTCGGATGAATCTCCCTCGGATGAATCTTCTTCGGATGAATCTCCCTCGGATGAATCTTCTTCGGATGAATCTCCCTCAGAAGATGAATCTAATAACTCTGAGGAAAGTCCAGAACCAAAGAAATAATTAACTAGAAGGTAAATTATTACTTTAAATCTTAAAAATTATATTTGTTAAAGTGATCATAACATATGTTAGAAGAACAAGTCATACAAAATTTTAGTAAAAGAATTAAAATTGCATTTCATACTCTTGGCTGTAAACTTAACTTTTCTGAGACATCAGCAATATCAAGGGATTTTCAAAATAATAATTTTATTAAAGTTAGTTTTTCTTCAGCTGCAGATGTATACGTTATAAATACGTGTTCAGTTACAGATAATGCTGATAAAAAACTTAAAATTTTAATCAGAAAAGTTTTAAGAAAAAGTCCTAATGCTTTTATTGCTGTAATAGGTTGCTATGCTCAACTTCAACCCAAGTCTATATCTTCAATTGATGGTGTTAATTTAGTTTTAGGAGCGGATAAAAAATTTAAATTAAAAGATTACATAATTGATTCAATTAGAGAATCAAATAATTTATCTCATTCATGCGAAATAAGTAATGTTTTAAACTTTGAGAGTTCTTATTCTTTAGATTGCAGGACTCGTTCTTTTTTAAAAATCCAAGATGGATGTGATTATAAATGTAGTTATTGTACAATTCCAAAGGCTCGAGGAATATCTAGGAGTGATTTATTAGAAAATATTTTAGAAAACATTAAAAAAATCACGAAAAAAGGAGTAAAAGAAATTGTGTTGACAGGGGTTAACATAGGCGATTATGGCATGAAATATGAAAATGGTCAAGTTAAGCGTTTTAGTAGTTTTTTTAATCTATTGAAGACAATTGAGGGTTATGAGTATTCTAAGAGAATTAGAATTTCATCAATAGAACCTAATTTACTTTCTGACCAAATAATTAAACTTTTTTCAAATAGTAGAGTTTTTGTCCCACATTTTCATATTCCACTTCAAAGTGGAAGTGATAAAATTTTGAACAAGATGAAACGAAGGTATTTAAGTAACTATTATGAAGAGACAGTTAGGAAAATTAAAAAAATGATTCCTAATGCAAGTATTGGTGCAGATGTAATAGTTGGTTTTCCTGGGGAATCAGATGACGATTTTTTAGACACTTATAATTTTATTAAAAAAATTGATGTGTCTTATTTACATGTTTTTACTTATTCTGAAAGACCTGGAACTGAGAGCGTAAACTTTAATGAAACTGTAGAGAATAAAATAAGAGTTCAGAGGAGAGTTCTACTAAGAAAACTATCTGAAAGTAAGAAAAAGAAATTTTACTCAACACAATTAGGAAAAAAATTCAACATTCTTCTGGAAAATAATAATAATAAGGGTTACATATATGGTTATACTGAAAACTATATTAGAGTTAGATCCCCATGGAACCCTAGTTTAAAAAATAGTATAATAAATGGAGAACTTGACTTTATTGATAACGAGGGATTTGTTCGCTTTAAAACTTCGAATTAAAGTTTTATCCCAACAGGTAGAAGGGATTTGAAAGTTTTATTTTTTCTAACAAAGCTAGCAATTTTAGGTGAAGTAGGAACTACCTTATAACTTTTTTCGGAAAGATATTCTAATACTGATTTAATAAAAAGTTTCTCGAACTCAAGAGAGTTAATTTTACTTGGAATAATAATTTTTGTTAGGAAAATTTTTTTTTCTTGTTCAGCATATTCTATTCTAGCAAGCTGTCCATTAACCAATGTTTCGAACTGGCGAAGAAATTCATTATTTTGTAATTCTAATTTAGAATCCATTTTTTAAAAATAGGATTGTATTTTAGTGTTAATGGACAGCTAAATTAATGATTATTTAATAAACAAAAAAAAAAATATTTTGAAAAAAAAATCAATATACTTGATGCCAGGAATGGGAGCTAGTTCTAAAATTTTTGAGTATCTAAAGTTTCCTGCTCAATATGAAATAGTTCATTTATCTTGGTTTCCTCCTTTTAAAAATGAACTCTTATCAAGTTATGCAAAAAGAATGTCTATGCTTGTTAAGCATANAAATCCAATCCTTATNGGGGTTTCTTTTGGTGGAATTTTAGTACAAGAAATGACAAGATATATTGAATGTAGNAAAGTTATAATTATATCAAGTGTTAAAAGCAGAAATGAATTACCTAGGATTATGAAAATTTCTGGTTCTTTGGGTCTTCATAGGTTAATACCTTCTTTTTTAATTAAAAATATTAAATCCTTAGTTCTTTTATTTTATGGATCTAAGATGAAAAAAAAGTTTTTACTCTATGAAAAATATTTTACAGTCCGTGATCCAGAGTATATTTTTTGGGCAATTAATAGCATAATAAATTGGCAGGGAATAGTGGCTCAAAAAGACCCAATACACATACACGGAAGTATAGATAGAATATTTAAAATTAATAGAATTAAAGATCCATATATTAAAATAAATGGAGATCATGCTATAATTCTTACAAGACATGAATGGTTTAATGATTTTCTTTCACAAAAAATTTAAAAAGATTATCTATATTTTAATATATTAGGGAATGAAGATTTTAAAATCTTGAAGAAGACAAATACTTATATCAAATTAATTTATTTTATATCTCCAATAGCATTGTTAATATTAGGTGGATTTGCTTATAAGTTTCAATCTGAATCGCCCTACAACAAAAGCTATAATGTCAATAACACATATAAAGTTTACGCTTTAAAAATTCCTGATACTGTGAATTTTGCGGGTGAAAAAATACCATTAACCTCACCTGATTTAAGAGAAAGAATGGACCGAGAACTTTTAGTAAACACATATTGGCAATCCAACACATTACTATTAATTAAAAGGGCAAATAAATTTTTTCCAAAAATTGAAGAAATTCTAAAAAATGAGGAAATTCCTGATGATTTTAAATATTTAGCCTTGATTGAAAGCGGTCTACAAAATGTAACTTCTCCATCTGGAGCCAAAGGATTTTGGCAAATTATGAGAAACACTGGGCTTGAAATGGGATTAGAAATTAATTCAAATGTAGATGAGAGATACAATCTTTATCTGGCTACAAAAACTGCATGCAAATACCTAAAAAAAGCAAAAAATAAATTTGGAACATGGACTTTAGCTGCTGCATCATATAACAGAGGTATTTCTGGAATACAAAGAAATTTAAATTTTCAGGGAGTTGATAATTATTTTGATTTAAGATTGGGAAGTGAATCCAGCAGGTATATTTTTAGAATCCTTGCTATGAAAGAAATAATAGAAAATCCTATTAAATATGGATTTATTTTTGATGAGACTGATCTTTACAATACCATACCGATAAGAAACATTTCAGTTGACACACCAATTGTTAATCTTTCAAAATTCGCTAAAAAATTGAACATAAATTATAAGATCTTAAAAATTCACAACTCTTGGTTAAGACAAAATCATTTGAATAACAGATCTAGAAAAAAATACAATATTGAAATACCTCTTGAGGGATATTATTAGATTTTTTTCATTTGCTCACGCATCATTTTAATCTGAGTACTGAGCATTCCATGTTTATCTATTCTCTTAGCTTGATTAAGCAAATCAGTAGCCTCTCTTTTTCTTCTTTTTTGCATTAATATTCCTGCAAGACTTAATTTTGCCATTGCAATATCATGAGACATGGAGAGTCCTAACTCTAGTGCTTTTTTAAAATATTTTTCAGCAACTGTTAAGTTTATTTGCGAATTAATAATTCCATGCAAATAATTAAAGTAACCTTGCTGTTTCTTTACAAGGCAGGATTTAGGGTTCTTGATATAACTTAACCATTTTTGAGTACCAGCAATGTCTTGTTTTCTAAGTCTTAAAAATGCNAGGAATATAATTTCATTTTTAAAATAGATTAAAATAAAAAAAGCTGAAATTAAAATCAGAAATATTCCATTGCCAATATAGCTGTCATAGATTTGGTAGGATCCATAAATAAATAGTGCTAACGAAACAATTAATTTGAATACTTTAGGAAACATAACTTTTTTGCCAAATTTAGGAAGAATATTTAAATACATTTAATAAAAAAATCTTGTATATTTGCGCAACCTTTGTAGGAGTTCTAAATTTAAAGCAATGAAGAGAACTTTTCAGCCATCCAATAGGAAAAGAAAAAATAAGCACGGTTTTCGTGAACGAATGTCTACGGCTAACGGAAGGAAAGTATTATCAAGTCGAAGAGCAAAAGGTAGAAATAAAGTATCAATTTCTTCTGAGCATAGATATAAAAAATGACAAATAGTATAATTTTTAAAAGGTGTTATTTATTTTTTTAAATAGCACCTTTTTTTATGTTTAAATATTTATTTTAAGGTAATGTCAAAAAGAGAAGATATTAAGACTATATTAATAATTGGATCGGGTCCCATAATAATTGGTCAAGCATGTGAATTTGACTATTCTGGAAGTCAAGCATTAAGATCAATAAGAGAGGATGGAATTAAAACTATTTTAATAAATTCAAACCCTGCAACTATTATGACTGATCCTTCGATGGCTGATCATATTTATTTAAAGCCATTGACAACNAAGTCAATAATTCAAATTCTAAAAAAACATGATGTTGATGCTGTCTTGCCAACAATGGGCGGCCAAACAGCATTAAATCTGTGTATTGAAGCTGGAGAGAAGGGTATTTGGGAAGAATTCAATGTTGATATTATTGGGGTAGATATTTCAGCAATTAAAATTACGGAGGATCGTGAAAAATTTCGAACTTTAATGAATGAAATCGATATTCCTGTAGCTCCTGCACAAACCGCAAATTCATTTTTAAAAGGAAAAGAAATTGCTCAAAAATTTGATTTTCCTCTTGTAATTAGACCCTCTTTTACTTTAGGTGGGACTGGAGCTTCATTTGTTTTTAAAGAGGAGGAATTTGATGAACTACTTACACGTGGACTTGAAGCTTCACCAATTCACGAGGTTATTATTGATAAGGCTTTATTGGGTTGGAAAGAATATGAGTTAGAGCTTTTGAGAGATAAAAATGACAACGTCGTTATAATATGTAGTATTGAAAATATGGATCCAATGGGAATTCATACTGGGGATTCAATTACGGTTGCCCCTGCAATGACATTATCAGATTTTACTTTTCAAAGGATGCGAGATATGGCAATAAAGATGATGAGAAGCATCGGAGATTTTGCTGGAGGTTGTAATGTTCAATTTGCTGTCAGTCCTGACCAAGAAGAAAAAATAATCGCAATTGAAATTAATCCAAGGGTATCTAGATCATCTGCATTAGCCTCTAAAGCTACTGGTTATCCTATAGCTAAAATAGCTGCAAAACTAGCGATTGGATATAATCTAGATGAATTAAAAAATCAAATAACTAAATCCACATCTGCTTTATTTGAACCCACACTTGATTATGTAATTGTAAAAATACCACGCTGGAATTTTGATAAATTTGAAGGATCAGACAGAAGGTTAGGTCTACAGATGAAATCTGTTGGTGAAGTAATGGGTATTGGAAGATCATTTCAAGAAGCACTTCATAAAGCAACTCAATCTTTAGAGATAAAGAGAAACGGTCTTGGGGCNGATGGAAAAGGCTATAAAGACTATGATCAAATAATTGAAAAACTTCAATTTGCTAGCTGGGATAGAGTTTTTGTGATTTATGACGCTATACAAATAGGAATATCTTTAAACACAATACATGATATTACTAAAATTGATATGTGGTTTTTAAAACAATATCAAGAACTTGATATTTTAGAAAAAGAAATTTCAAAACAAAATATTAAAAATATAGATCGTGATTTACTTCTTGAAGCTAAGCAAAAGGGTTTTGCCGATAGACAAATTGCTCATATGTTAGATTGTCTTGAAAGCCAGGTTTACTCCAAAAGAGAAGAAATGAAAATCCAAAGAGTATACAAATTAGTAGATACTTGTGCAGCTGAATTTTCTGCCTCCACGCCATATTATTATTCTACATTTGAAGATACTATGCAATTATCAAAAGGAAAACCTTTCAGTTCAAATGAAAGTTCAAAAAGTGATAGAAAAAAAATAATTGTTTTAGGCTCAGGGCCAAATAGAATTGGTCAAGGAATAGAATTTGATTATTGTTGTGTCCATGGAGTTTTAGCTGCATCAGAATGTGGTTTTGAAACAATTATGATTAATTGCAACCCTGAAACAGTTTCTACTGATTTTGATATAGCTGATAAATTATATTTTGAACCAGTTTTTTGGGAGCATATTTACGATATTATTCAACATGAAAAACCAGAAGGAGTTATTGTTCAGTTAGGTGGTCAAACAGCTCTTAAATTAGCAGAGAAGCTTGACAGATATGGAATCAAAATTATTGGCACAAGTTTTGAATCATTAAATCTAGCTGAAGACAGAGGTAGTTTCTCAAATCTTTTAAAAGAGAATAATATTCCATATCCTGAATTTGGAATTGCTGAAACAACAGATCAGGCACTGGAATTAGTTGATAAGTTAAATTTCCCTATTCTCGTTAGACCTTCTTATGTTCTTGGAGGGCAGGGGATGAAAATTGTTATTAATAAAGAGGAGTTAGAAGAACATGTCGTTGATCTTCTGAGAAAAATCCCAAACAATAGATTATTACTTGACCATTATCTTGACGGGGCAATTGAAGCAGAGGCAGATGCAATTTGTGATGGAAAAGACGTTTATATAATCGGAATAATGGAACACATTGAACCTTGTGGAATTCATTCAGGCGACTCTAATGCTACACTACCTGTTTTTAATTTAGGGGAATTTGTTTTAGAGCAAATTAAAAATCACACTAGAAAGATTGCTTTAGCATTAAAAACCAAAGGTTTAATTAATATTCAATATGCTATAAAAGATGATAAGGTATATGTAATTGAGGCAAATCCAAGGGCATCAAGAACAGTTCCTTTTATTTCAAAGGCATATAATGAACCTTATGTTAATTTTGCTACCAAAGTAATGCTTGGTAAAAATAAATTGAAAGACTTTAAGTTTAATCCAAAATTAGAAGGATATGCAATAAAACAACCAGTGTTTTCATTTAGTAAGTTTCCAAATGTAAATAAACAGTTGGGTCCAGAAATGAAAAGTACTGGGGAAAGTATTTTATTTATTGACAGTTTAAACGATGATGAGTTTTACGATTTATATATTAAAAGAAAAATGTATCTAACAAAATAGATCTTTCTTCTTGTGATTAATAAAAATTTTTTCTTGATTTCAATAATTTTGATAGCTATCATATCAAGATTTTTACCTCATCCTCCCAATTTCGCTCCAATTACTGCAATTGCACTATTAGCCTCTAAAGGATTTGATAATCGTTTTACATCTTTTCTAGTTCCTCTTGTTGCAATGATTATTTCAGATTTTTTTATAGGATTTCATTCTACCATATTTTATGTCTACGGATCTTATATTTTAATAACGCTCTATGGAAGAATAAGCAAAAATATCAGTACGGTCACTGTTATTTTTTCTTCAATAATCTTTTTTTTCATTACTAATCTTGGAGTTTGGTTAAACGGATATCCATTAACTATAGAGGGATTTTTAGCTTGCTACATGATGGCAATCCCTTTTTTTATTAATACCCTTCTCGGAGATCTTTTTTATTCTGCAATTATGATATTTTCTTTTAAATATTTAATGAAGAGACANATTGTAAGGTAGAGACAATCTATTCTATATANAAACTTTTATTATCAATAATCAATGTATTTAGGTNCCTTTCTTTAGGATTATCTATAATATTTTTGATTGGAAATAAAACTTTATAATNCCTTTTTCCACTACCTGTAATTTGACTAATNGCNGAAGAAAGTAGAGGTTCAGAAACTTCCCCAAGAACTCCCATATTTGATATATCTTCATTTAATTCTACATTTGGATTCAAACCACTATCATAATCAGCAAATCCAGCACTATTTGCAATCTTTAAAACGATTGGTTGCATTGCATAGGTATGATCAGGATTTTTTGTTCCTTGATTATCAACGTAATCGTAAACAGTAATNGATCCAACATTTTTACCATAAGTAGTGTCACCAATTTGAATTACATCTATGTGGGATGTTAAACCATTAATTAACAATTCACTTGCAGAAGCACTTCTCCCTGTTGTAAGTATATAAACTTTATTTAGATTTAAAGAGTTTATAGCGGTTCCATCTGCCATTTGATCTACAAATAAATCTTTGAGAGATTCAGGATCATTATTGTTCCAGTAATCCATTAATTTAGAATTCCAAATTTGCTGAGCGAAAATTTCTCCAGTGAATTGACCTGTTATCATACTAGCTAAATAAAGACAGGCTGATAATGAACCTCCACCATTATATCTTAGGTCTAAAACTAAATCATTTATACCTTCAGATTTAAAACTTGCAAAAATATCATTTAGATCATTATTAAAAGTATTTACAAATTGAGTGTACATTAAATATCCAATTTTTTTACCTGAAACATCTATNCTTTTACTAATATGAATAGAATTTTTTTCAAAATTTTCAACTTTGGTTAGCTCTACTGTTTCACCATTTGATGAAATAGTGTTTTCACTTATGNTAGCCATATNAAGAGTATAAGTTAGATTATCACCATAAAGTAGATCTTCATAATTATTTACATTTAAATCTTGTCCATCTACGGCTATAAAAANATCTCCCCTTTNGATATTTTTATCAGACGCATCGGAATTTTCATGTATATACCTTACATATCCAAAAACACTTTGACCATCAGACATAAGACTAAGTCCAAATTCAACTCCATTTGATGCAACGATTCCTTGTAAGGAATTNTGAAGAGCCACATAATCTGAATTAATATAACTGAATCGATCGTTCTCATGTTTTAAAGATTCAAAGAACTCCTCAGGTTCAGGATTATTATTGATATATTNTGCGTATTCACTAGAANNGAGAGCTTTTCGATCATCTAAATCAGACACCTCTTCTTGCCAATAATAATATTGATTTAGGCCTTTCCAGACGAAATCACTGATCTGAAGAGCTCCTTCGAGACTTATAACAATATCATCTGAATCAATATTAGAAAGGTTTTCATCGGNTTCATTAGANTCTTTTTCTTTTGAACAAGCGATAAAAAGNAAAAGNAAAACAATACTNAATTTTATAAAAANCTTCATAAATAATTTAATAGTTTGATTTTTCATTATTGTTCATTTTAAACTCCAGTATAGTTATGGGGAGTAATTTTTTTTAATTCTTTTTTCACTTCTTCCCTTATTTCTAATTCATTTATAAAATTATGAATTTTGTTTTTGTCAATAGATGNATTATTTCTAGTTAGGGTTTTNAGCTTTTCATATGGTTCTGGATATTTTTCTCTTCTTANANCTGTTTGANTTGCTTNAGCAACAACNATCCAGTTTTNATTTAGATCATACTCTATTTTTTCTTTATTCACAATTAATTTTTTCAATCCATTTATCACAGATTTAAAACCAATTAAAGTGTGTCCAAAAGGGACTCCAATATTTCTTAAAACTGTACTATCAGTTAAATCTCTTTGAAGTCTTGATATAGGTAATTTAGAACCAAAGTAAGAGAATAGAGCATTAGCAATTCCAAAGTTACCTTCTGCATTTTCAAAATCGATTGGATTAATTTTATGGGGCATGGTAGATGAGCCGACTTCTTTTGTATTTACTTTTTGTTTGAAATATTCCATTGAGATATATGTCCATATATCTTGGGTCAAATCAATTAAAATTGTATTTATTCTTTTTAAATTATCAAACAATGAAGCAATTGAGTCATAATGTTCAATTTGTGTTGTAGGATATGAATATTTAAGTTTTAGAGTATTTTCAACAAAGTTTCTACCAAAATTCTTCCATTTAATTTTGGGATATGTTACGTGGTGAGCGTTAAAATTACCATTTGCACCTCCAAGTTTTGCAGCATGTGGGATTTTAACAAGACTTTCTTTTTGAATTTTGATTCTTTCAATAAAAACATCTAATTCTTTACCTAATCTAGTTGGTGATGCAGGTTGGCCATGTGTTTTGGCAAGCATTGAAATATTCTGACTTTCCTTTGAAAGAGTATTTAAGTATTCCAAAACATTTTCTAAGTTGGGTAAATAAACTTCTTTTAACGCATCTTTCATTAACAATGGTATTGCAGTATTGTTAATGTCCTGTGAGGTTAATGCAAAATGAATAAACTCTTTGTATTCATTAAATTTCATTTGTTGAAACTTTTCTTTGATAAAGTATTCAACGGATTTCACATCATGATTTGTTTTTTTTTCAATTTTTTTAATTTCTTCAGCATCTTTAGAGGAAAAATCATTGTAGATGTCCCTAAGTTTTGCAAAATCTTTATCTCTAAAACTTTTTAGCTCAACTAATGGAATTTTGCATAAAGCAATGAAGTATTCAATTTCAATTTTTAT
>NZZH01000044.1 GCA_002702405.1 Flavobacteriaceae bacterium
ACCAGCAGCCTCAACTGCAATTAGGTTAACAGTTTTATCATTTAAAAAATTATAGTAGGCTCCAGCTGCATTGCTTCCTCCGCCAACACAGGCAATTATATGATCGGGTTTTGATCTGTTTTCTTTTTCTAAAAGTTGTTGTTGAATTTCTTTACTTATTATTGATTGAAAACGAGCAACCATATCTGGGTAGGGATGAGGTCCAACAACAGAACCAATTATGTAATGAGTATTTAAAGGATTATTGATCCAATCTCTAATTGCTTCATTAGTGGCATCCTTCAAGGTTTTGCTGCCTGATTGAACAGATTTCACCTCTGCCCCAAGCATTTTCATTCGAGCTACATTTGGGGATTGTCTTTTGATATCCAAATCTCCCATATAAACTACGCATTTTATCCCCATTAATGCACAAACTGTTGCTGTTGCAACTCCATGTTGTCCAGCCCCAGTTTCAGCTATAATCCGCTTTTTCTTTAGATGCTTTGCTAATAGAATTTGTCCTACAGTATTATTAATTTTGTGAGCACCTGTATGACAGAGATCTTCTCTTTTGAGATAAATTTTTGTATTATATTTTTTTGAAAGCCTCTTTGCAAAGTATAAAGGAGTAGGTCTTCCAACATACTCTTCAAGAAGTTGGTTGAACTCTTTTTTAAAACTAATATCATTTATTATTGAGATATATTTTTGTTTTAATTCAAATATGTTAGTATATAGCATTTCAGGAATATAAGCTCCCCCAAAATCTCCATAATATCCATTTTGATCTATATTATAGTTCATTTATTTTGTTTTTAAAGTCTTCAATTATTTCAATTTTTTTTAAACCAGGTTTTGTTTCGAATTTACTGTTTATGTCAATTGCATAAATTGGTAAATTTGTTTTAAGTAATTTTTTGATTTTTGAGACATGTTCAGGGCCAATTCCTCCACTTAAAAAAAATGGTTTATTTAAAGTGTAATCTTTTAAAATCTCCCAATCAAAAGCATAACCATTTCCACCTGGTAGTTTACCTTTTGTATCAAAAAGAAAATAGTTACAAAACTTTTGATAAGGAAGCAATTTTTTAAAATCATAATTATCAACAATATTAATTGCCTTGATTACTTCAACACCCAATGATTTTACTAGTAGACAAAAGTCAGGTGTTTCATCTCCGTGAAGTTGTACGGATTGTAAACTATGNTTTTTAATTGTCTTTTTTATAAATTCAACNTGAGAATTTACAAAAACGCCAGTTTTTTTTATTCCATCTGGCAGGGCAGGTGTATTTTTACCNGCGAATCTAGGTGAATTAATATAAAAAANAAAACCNACGTAATCNGGTTTAAGCTTAACNAGCTTCTCTANATTTTGATTTTNNNNCATTCCACAGACTTTAATTTTCATTTTCTATTTTTTTTATGAACCTACTTGCACTTTNCCCAGGATCATTTGTTNTCATGAANTTTTCNCCAACTAAAAANCCTTTGTATCCATATTTTTTTAATTCAACAACAGAAGAAGGTTTATTAATTCCACTTTCTGATATTTTAATAAAATCNTTTGGGATTTGATCAGAAAGTTCTTTNCTAATATTAATATCNACCTCAAAGGTTTTTAAATTNCGATTGTTAACTCCTACTATATCTATTGANGGNGTNANTGAGTTTTTAAGTTCATTAATACTATGAATTTCTAAAAGTACCTCTAGGTNNAGTTTTTTTGCAAAATCAGAAAAAACTTTAATTTCTTTGTTTGATAAAGCAGCTGCAATTAACAGAATCAAGTCTGCTCCATAGGCTTTTGCTTCNACAATTTGATAGATATCTATAATGAAGTCCTTNCTNAAAATAGGCAATTCGGTTATATTTCTTGCCTCTTTCAAATCTTTCAAAGATCCAGAAAAAAACTTTTNGTCAGTTAAGATCGACATTCCACAGACGCCAGCTTTATCATAACCTTTAATTACTTCATTTATTTGNATATTATTATTGATTTCTTTTTTTGAAGGTGAACTCCTTTTATGTTCTGCAATAATTCCAGAATCACTTTTTTTTAGAATTTTGACTAATGATTTACTAGGATTTTTGAAAAAAGTCGATTTTTCAAGATAATTGTACGGAAACAATTTTTTCTGTTTTAAAACTTCTCTTTTTTTATAGCTAATTATTTCTTCTAATATTGTCATTTTNTAGATAAATTTTNAAGTTTCACNAATGACTGTANAGCTTTTCCAGATTCTAAAGATTCTTTTGCTTTTTCAAATCCCTCAATATGAGAAACTTTCAAAATNGTTGCTATTGCCATGCCTGCATTAGCANAAACTACATTGTTTTGAGCATCTGTTCCATTATTTTTAATTANATCCATAAATATTTTAANAGAAGATGATATATCCTTGCCTCCTGAGATGCTTTCAGGCTTTNTAGGGATNACTCCGAAATCNTCTGGTTTCAAGATNTTTTCACTTTTTTTTGTATAAATCTTTGTGTTTCCTGTTAGTGAAATTTCATCATATCCATCAAGGCCATGAAGAATTGTATAATTTATATTCGTTTTTTGAAACAAGTAACTGTAAAGTCTTGCTAGTTCTAAGTTAAATACTCCTATCAATTGATTTTTAGGAAAGGATGGATTGACAATTGGACCTAAAATATTAAAGAATGTTTTTAATCCTAATTGCTTTCTAACAGGNGCTACATTTTTCATTGCAGGATGAAATAGAGGNGCATGCAAAAAACAAATTCCTGCTTTTTCAATAGATCTTTTTAAAAAATCTTTATCATTTGAAAATTTAATGCCTATTGCTTCAAGCACATTACTTGATCCACAACCAGATGAAACCCCATAATTCCCATGTTTAGNAACTTTTATTCCNGCTCCAGCAGTTACAAAAGAAGAAAGGGTTGAAATGTTAAATGTGTTTTTTCCGTCACCACCCGTTCCGCACAGATCTATTGTATTAAATTCACTCAAATCAACATTAATACATAATTCTTGAAGTGCTTCACGGAAGCCTTCAAGCTCATTTAGACTAATGTTTCTCATCATATAAATGGTTAAAAAAGAGGCTATTTGACTTGTATTGTATTGNCCATCAGCTATTTTAATAATTATTTGTTTTGCTTCCTCTTTTTCAAGNTGTTGATATTGAATTAACCTNGNCAATATTTTTTTCATCATTTAAGAATTAATCCAGTTATTTAATATTTTTTTCCCATTGGGTGTCAGTATTGATTCAGGGTGNTACTGTAGAGCTTTAACATNANANNCCTTATGTCTTAGAGACATTAANTNACCTTTTTCNTCAAATGAAGTNGCCTCTAGNTCNTCAGGCAAAGGCGTTTCAACTANCCATGAATGGTATCTTCCTGCTAAAAAGTTTNTTGGNAGATCTTTAAACAAAGAATCTTTTTTTACAATANTGATTTTTGTAGATACTCCATGATACACTTTGTCNANATTNATCAGTTTTCCCCCAAAAACTTCNGCGATNGCTTGNTGACCCAGACAAATACCTAATATTTTTTTTGTAGGAGAATAATGTTTAATNGCATTTTTCAATAAGCCTGACTCATCTGGAATACCAGGTCCAGGTGAGAGTAGAATATTTTGAAAATCCTCCAGTTCTTTAAGTTCAAATTTGTCATTCCTTTTAACTGTGGTTTTATGACCTAATTCCTCAATGCAATGCACTAAATTATATGTGAATGAATCATAATTATCAATAACAAAAATTTCTTTCATGATAATTCTTCTGCTAGGTTAAGGGCNTTGTCTAAAGCTCCTAATTTATTATACACTTCTTGCAATTCACTATTTGGGTTTGAATCAGCTACAATTCCTGCACCAGCCTGATAATGTAATTTTTGATTTTTACTTAAAAAAGATCTTATTATGATAGCATGATTAAAATTNCCTTCAAAATCCATGTAACCAATTGCACCTCCATAAAAATTTCTTTTTATACTTTCATACTTATCAATAAGCTGAAGTGCCTTATGTTTTGGTGCTCCAGTTAGTGTTCCAGCTGGAAAAGTATCAGCTACTACTTGAAAAGTTTTAGCTTTAGCTTCCATTTTACACTTTACTTTAGAGACTAAATGAATTACATGAGAAAATAATTGAATTTCTCTATTTTTTTCAACTATTACTTGTGATCCATTTCGACTTAAATCATTTCGAGCTAAATCTATTAACATTACATGTTCACTNTTTTCTTTAGGATCTTTTTTTAGTTTTGTTGCCAAAGCNCTATCCTTTTCATCATTTCCTGTTCTTCGGAAAGTTCCAGCAATAGGGTGAATTTCCGCANTTCCATNTTTTATTATTAGTTGTGCCTCCGGTGAACTGCCAAAGATTTTATAATCTCCGTAGTCAAAAAAGAATAAATACGGGGAGGGGTTTATTGAACGTAAACTTCTATAAACATTAAACTCATCGCCTTTAAATACTTGTGAAAAGCGTCTGGATAAAACTAGTTGAAAGACATCTCCTCTATGACAATGTGCTTTTGCTTTTTTTACATATTCAATGAAATCACTGTCATTAAGATTTGAAGTTTTGCTACCNGATNTTTTAAAACNATAAATACTTGTAGAGTTATTTTTNAANAAAGCTTCAATTTCATTAAGATTATGTTTCTTATTTAAATTGTGAGAAAATATATGTGCTTCGTGATTAAATAAGCTTATTGCAATTATATTTTGATATACAGCATAGTATATGTCGGGTATGTTTAACCCTTGTTTTTTATTGTCTAATGAAATGTTTTCAAAATATCGGACCGCATCATGAGAAATATAACCGAAAAGACCACTGCTGATAAATTTAAATCCATTGCTTTTAACTTTAAACTGTTTTGAAAATGAATCAATGCAGTTTGGAATATTTGTCTCTTCATTTATATTTTCAGAAATAATTTTATTATCAGGAAATTTTCTAGTTATTATATTTTGTTCAACTTTAAAATAGGCAATAGGGTTAAAACATATATATGAGAATCCCTTATTGTTATGATTATAATCACTGCTTTCAAGTAAGATGCTATTTGGATAGGCATCACGTATTTTAAGATAGACACTTACAGGTGTAATTGTATCTGATAAAATTTTTTTATGCTTTGAATCTAAAACAAATTTTTCCATTTTTTATAAAAAAAAAGCTTGTCGTGATGACAAGCTTAAATTTTTTTGAAAGCAGATCTTCACGAAGCTAATCCGTTGATATATTCCACCACCAAGTATTTTTTAAAATTTTCATTGCCCAAATATACATTATAATCTTAATCTTACAAATGTTGAAAAAAAAATTGTTTTAAATTCAATTTTTAAAAGCAATATTTGCGCTGATAACTATTTCATCATAGATTAATTTATCTCCAAGGTTTTGAAAAAAATTACCAGACCTAAAGCGAACATCATATTTGCTTCTGTCAAATACTAATTTAGCGCCCCAATTATTATCAATTTCAATTTTAGCGGGATGCGTGATTCCTTTTATTGTAAGATTACCACTTAAGGTTTGCGTAGCTCCATCTTTATCAATGACAGCAGATGATTTAATTTCAAAGATAGCTTCTGAAAATTTTTCTACAGAGAAAAAATCATCTGAGCGTAGGTGCCCCTCTAATCTTTGTTTTGATCCTCCTTGAAGATCTTCAACATTAATAGTGCTCATATCAACAATGAATTTACCTGAAATAATTTTTCCATTATCTAGTTTAAGGCTTCCGTCCTTAAATTTAAGTGAACCGTAATGATTTTTTCCACTAAGTTCTTCCCCGATCCATTTAATTTTAGAGTTATCTACATCTATTAATTTTGATGATTGACTGATTAAGCTTGTTGGAATCATTAGTGTTAAAAGGGATATAATTATTGATTTATAAATATATTTTTCCATAATTGAGGTTTTAAAATTATTGTTTTATCAAATTTATCTTATTTAATAGTTTTCTTAGTCTTTTTTGGCCTTCATTATCAAGCGGATTGAGAATTTCTTTTTCTGCGTTTTCAATTTTTTCATCTAATTCAGATAGAAGAGAAANACCNNNTCCAGTTATTATAATTTCAACTTTTCTTCTATTCTCTTTGCAAAGGCTTCTTTTTACAAGTTTTTTATCGATTAATTTATCAATTAGCCTTGAAGTATTACTCATTTTATATATCATTCTTGCCTGTATAGTATTAAGGTTAGATATTTTATTGTNTCTATCCCTTAAAATNCGAAGTACGTTAAATTGCTGAAGACTNAGGTTTTTTGGNCTTAAAACCTCTTCAAGTTTAAACTCAGCCTTACTTGCTGCTTTTAGAATNCCTATAACAGTATTTTTAATATATTTTTATTTTTATTGTTTAGACAACAATTGTTTATACAAATNTATTNATTTTTATCATAAAACCAAAATTTTGAAATTAATATATAAATGCTACTTTTGTTTNGTTATGGATTTANCTCAAAAAGAGTGGATGTCAGGACTTAAAAAANATGAANACTCTGTTATTGTTGANGTGAGAACAACAGAAGAGCATCTTGACGGACACATTCAAAATTCTATTTTAATTGATATTACAAAAACTGAATCTTTTATTGAAAAATTAAATTCNTTNGATAAATCAATTTCATATTATGTTTATTGCAGATCAGGTCAAAGAAGCTCTAAGGCNTGTTACTTAATGGAGCAACTCGGAATTAAAACTNCTTATAATTTAGTTGGTGGAGTCCTAGAATGGAAAGGAGAGTTNGTTAAATAGTCTGTTTATATGAGTCGACTTTTTAGGATTCGTCATTTTTTTGAAAAACATGGTTTTGCTGTTTCAACCCGTTTAGCAGAAACACTTGGCATGAAAGTAAAGAGTGTTCGCCTTTTTTTTATATATGCTTCTTTCACCACCATTATAGGTGGGTTTTTATTGTATCTTACAATAGCTTTCTGGTTAAAGATGAAGGATATGATATATACAAAAAGGAGCTCAGTTTTTGATTTGTAGTCACTTTTTTAGATATTGCGCAACTTAAAATGCATTTTTAATGGCAGCATTAACTTCAAAAATTGTTTCTTTTTTATCTTATATGATACATTTAACAATATCAAGCTATATTCAAGAACTAGATTTAGATGAGAGAATAAATGAGGCCTTTACTCCTATTGCAAATTGGTGGGAAGCAGTAATTTTGCACCCATTCCCTGGGACTGAGTATCTATTTGGACAGTCTATTCCAACAATAATTATACTCTTAGTTGGAGGTGCTCTATTTTTTACAATTTACTTTGGATTTGTTAATATTAGAAGATTTTCTACATCAGTTAAGATAGTAATGGGTAAATATGATTCTGTTGATAAGAATCATTTAAAAGATGCTGACGATAAGTTTAAAAAGAATTCAAAAGAAGGTGAAGTTAGTCATTTTCAGGCATTAGCAACTGCCGTCTCAGGAACTGTAGGGAATGGCAATATTGCTGGAGTTGCACTTGCAATTGCTGTTGGTGGTCCAGGAGCAACTTTTTGGATGATTCTTTGTGGTCTTCTAGGAATGTCTACAAAATTTGTTGAGTGCACATTAGGAGTTAAGTATAGAGATGTTTCAGAAGATGGTGTTGTTTACGGAGGCCCAATGTACTATTTGGCAAAAGGATTTAAAGAAAAGGGCTTCGTTGGAATAGGAAAGATTTTAGCTGTTATATTCGCATTATTATGTATTGGAGCTTCTTTTGGGGGAGGAAATGCTGCTCAGTCAAATCAAGCCGCTATGCAACTAGTTAATTCTTTTGGACTAACAGGGGGAAGTGCTAGAACCATAATTGGAATAATAATGATGGTTTTTGTTGGGATTATTATAATTGGTGGAATTAAAAGAATTGCATCTGTAACTGAGAAAATAGTTCCATTTATGGCTCTGATGTATGTTGCTGCATGTTTATATATAATTTTAGGAAATATAACTTTTGTTGATGATGCGTTTAGCATGATTTTTACACAAGCTTTTAACCCTCAGGCTGGACTGGGAGGTGTTTTAGGAGTCCTAATAACTGGTTTTAGAAGAGCAGCTTTCTCAAATGAAGCCGGAGCTGGATCTGCTTCAATAGCTCACTCAGCAGTTAAAACAAAATATCCTGCATCTGAGGGATTAGTCGCATTATTAGAACCTTTTATTGATACGGTTGTGATTTGTACAATGACTGCATTAGTGATTATAATTTTTAATGGGGACAATACTGTTTTTAACTATGGAGGTCTAGATGGTAAGGTCTTAATTGATGGGATGCAAGTTGAGGGCGCAGGAATTACTGCAGCAGCGTTTTCAAAATATATTTCTTTTTCAGGACCTTTCTTAACTATGGCGGTAGTTTTATTTGCAATTTCTACTATGATATCATGGTCCTACTACGGCCTTCAATCTTGGATGTTCGTCTTTGGCAAAAGTAAAATTTCAGATCTGTCTTATAAGGTTTTATTTTTAATTTTTATAGTCATAGGAGCTGCTGGAGACATGTCTTCCGTTTGGGCATTTTCAGATGCTA
>NZZH01000045.1 GCA_002702405.1 Flavobacteriaceae bacterium
TCAGCTGGGGATGATTTACAAGGAAAGTTTTAAGAATTTAGAATTAGCTAACTCTAAACTTACTTTACTTCTCTCAAAAAATCCCCCTAAAGAAATTGAAGCACCAACTCTGTATCATCTATTTAAGATAAATCAAAAACTCAATCTTCCTTTATCAAATATTTATAAGGAGAAAATATTAAATGATTTCAAAGGGACTGCTTTTGAAAAGATTCTAAACTCTCCAGATATTTCAAAAATAGCAAATGATGAAGGCCCTCAAACTATTTACAAGAATCTCTTGGAATTATATAAAAAAGGGGAACTAATTAAATTTTTAGCGTTAAGCAAAAAAAATGAAATTTTATTTAGCGGATCACTAATAGAACCAAAATATAATTTTTTAAAGGCAAATGTTTTGGGTAAGTTGGACGGCGCTGAGGCTTTGAAAGATGAGTTACAAAAGTTTCAAAGAAAATATCCTGAAACCAGTGAAGCAAATCAGGCAAAAAAAATAATCAAAAAATTAAAAGACCTTGAAACAGTTAAAAATAGAACTGTTTATAAAAACTATAAATGGATTTTACCTTACCGAATGGAAGATTCTATAAGATTAATGGAGACACAAGTAAAACTTCAAAAAATATTTAATGAAGAAAAAGAAATTACTGAAAAATGGTTTTTTTCTACTGATCTGTATAATAGAGAGTATAATTTTTTAGTTGTTCATGGAATTTTAAATATTAATTCATTAAATCAATTTCAGCAGAAGCTTTCAGAAAAATATGATTATCAATTAAATACAAATAATTTTGTAGCTTTGTCATCCCAATATGGGGAGATTTTAAAAAATAAAACTTGGGATTATGTCAAGAAACAATGATTTCGCGGGGCAATATAGCCGAATAGAGAATACTACTAGTTTAAAAGGGGAAATTATTTCTTCAGGAGATTTTAGAGTTGATGGCATTTTAGAAGGGTCTATAAAGATTAAAGGAAAAATTGTTGTTGGCAAAGAGGGGTTAATAGATGGCTCAGTCAGTTGCGAAAGTGCTGATATTGAGGGAAAACTAAAGGGAAAAATAAATGTCTCTGGTAGTTTTAATCTAAGAAGCACAGCCATTGTTGAGGGAGAAGTTGCTATTGGTAAATTAATTGTAGAATCTGGAGCAAGCTTAAATGCAAAGTGTAGGATGAAAAACGAAGAATCACTCAACGACGTAAAAACTCTTCCAAAGATTAATAAAAGTCATGAAAAGACGGCCTAGTAAATGGCTAATTTTCTCAAGTCTATTTATTCAAATTGCTGTAGTGATGTACTTAATGATCTCGATTGGTTCTTGGATAGAGTCAAAGTTTGAATTAGATCAAAAGATTCCCACACTTATTTTTTCCATATTAGGAGTTATTTCAATTATTTTTATGATAAAAAAACAAACCAAGAATTTTTAGTTTAATATGGTGGTAAAAAATTTTTGCCTGGCTTTAACCTTTATTTTAGCTATTTCTTTTTTAATCCATCTTTCATTTTTAAAATTTATAGGCGATAATTTATGGGATCATTTGATAATCGAATCTTATATTTTCAATGGTATCACGACAGGAATTATTTATTATTTTCTTATCTATAATATTAAGCAAAAGAGTATTTACATAAGTTGGTTTTTTTTATTAGGAACCATAATAAAATTTTCTTTTTTCTTTATATTTTTTTATCCATCTTTCTCAGCAGATGAATTTATTGCAAAGACAGAATTCTTTTCTTTTTTTATCCCTTATTTAGTTTCTTTAACTTTTGAGACTTTCAGTCTTATAAAGTTGTTAAAAAAGTTTTAATCAAGAAAAAAGTATCTTGAGTAAGAACTTTTTGTTCAAAAAAAATTAAATTTGCACCCTATAAACCCATTAAACTTTTAATCATTAAAACAAAGGTTTTATTTCTTTTCTTTTTTATAGTTTCACTGACATCCATGCCAGTTCTTTTTGCAAAAGAGGATGATTCAAAATCTAAAAATTTAAAAGAGGAATTAACAGAATATATTTTGCACCATGTTAAGGATTCGCANGATTTTAGTTTATTGTCTTATACTGATGAAAAAACTGGAGAGAAGGTTTATTTTGGAATTCCATTACCTATTATTCTTTGGGANGACGGAATNAAAATCTTTTCTTCATCAAGATTTAAGCACGGTAAGGTGCTAGCAAAAGTAGATGACAAATATTATAAATTATATCACAGCAGGATTTATTCAACTGACATTAATGGAACTATTGAATATGATCAATCAGGTCATCCAACAAACTTTGCTCCTTTAGATTTTTCTATAACCAAAAGTGTTGTGAGTATGATTCTTATTTCTTTATTAATGTTTTCTCTTTTCAATANCTTAGCTAAATCATACTCTCGTAATGGTCTTGTTGCAAAAGGAATTGGGAGGTTTTTTGAGCCAATAGTTTTATATATAAGAGATGAAATAGCAATACCTAACATTGGAGAAAAACATTATAAAAAGTANATGAGTTTTCTTTTAACTCTTTTCTTTTTTATATGGTTTTGTAANATGATTGGCCTNACGCCTCTNGGNATAAATGTNACNGGGAATATAGCCGTAACATTTTNCTTAGCTTTGATAACTTTTGTTATAACTNCGGTAAGTGGNACAAGTTATTATTGGAAACATATTTTTTGGATGCCAGGANTNCCNANTTNNATGAAGNTAATCATGGCNCCCATAGAATTATTNGGNGTTTTTATAAAACCATTTACTTTAATGATTAGATTATATGCNAACATNACAGCGGGNCATATTACAATGATGACTTTGATTTCCATGATTTTTATTTTTAGAAATTGGTTGGGGTCAAGTTTNTCGTTTGCATTAGCATTTTTTATTTCTATAATTGAAATATTAGTTGCACTTTTGCAAGCGTATATTTTTACAATTTTATCAGCATTATATTTCGGTTTTGCTGTTGAAGAAGAACATGATCATTAGGATCATATTTAAAATGAATGTTTAATTTAAATAAATAACAAATATGGAAATTCCAGCGATTGTAGGAGGAGGTCTAATAGTAATAGGTGTAGGTATCGGATTAGGGGGTATTGGTAGAGGAGCTATGGAAGCTATAGGTAGACAACCAGAAGCTTACGGGAAGATACAAACAGCTATGCTAATTATTGCCGCTCTGGTAGAAGGTATTGGTTTCGCGGCGATGTTCGTGCTATAAAGTAATTATTCTTATAGAGATTATACAATATGGAAAAATTAATTAATGAGTTTTCTTTTGGATTGTTTTTTTGGCAATTACTCATTTTTGTAGGGCTAATTTTCTTACTCAAAAAATTTGCATGGAAACCGATACTAGATTCTGTAAATGAAAGAGAAGAATCGATTAAGGAAGCGCTTTCATCAGCCGAAGAAGCAAAAAAACAAATGCAGTCTCTAAAAGACGATAATCAAAAGATTTTGAAAGAGGCTAAAATGGAGAGAGACAATCTTTTAAAAGACGCAAAAAATAAAGGGCTTAAAATAGTTGAATATGCAAAAGAAGAAGCTAGGGGCGAAGCAGATAAAATTTTAAAAGATGTTCAAGAAAGAATTCAAAACGAAAAAAAATCTGTTATAAAAGATCTTAAAAATCAGGTCGCTCAATTTT
Source organism: Flavobacteriaceae bacterium (assembly GCA_002702405.1). The sequence continues at coordinate 3,640 of NZZH01000045.1, forward strand.
CTCTAGATATTGCTGAAAAAATTTTGAAGAGAGAATTAGAAGATAAGAAAAAGCAAGATGAAGTGGTGAAAAAAATGCTAAAAGATCTTTCCATAAAAAAATAACATGAAATCTACAAAAGTTGTTACAAGATATGCCAGAGCCTTTCTTCAATATTCTCTTGAATGTAAAAAAGAAGAAAAAGTTGTAGAAGAAATGAAACAATTATATTTTGCAATAGAGGAATATTCTAATTTGGAAAATTTTTTTTTGGATCCAATTTTAAGCACAGAAAAAAAGCTCAAGATAAAACGGAATATTTTTAAAAAATTTTCAAAAGAAACAAATGATTTGCTCGATTTACTAATTAAGAACAAAAGAGAAGGTTTGTTAAAAATGATAGTACTCAAATTTATCGACCTATACAATAACAACAAAGGTATTGTCCCTGCGACAGTTATTTCAGCAGCTCCATTATCAGTGGAATCAGAGAAAGAAATAATAAAAAAAGCAGATCAATTGACTCCATTCAAAATTAAGCTAAAAAAAATTATTGACCCGAAAATTTTGGGGGGCTTTGTCCTCAGAGTCGGCGATTTACAATATAATGCAAGCCTATCGAATCGTATAAATATTTTAAAAAGAGAATTAGTTAAATCATAAAATAAAAAGATAAAATGTCAGAATTAAAGTCTGCTGAAATCTCAGCAATATTAAAAAAGCAACTATCAGATTTTGATGATTCTTCATCTCTAGATGAGGTGGGAAATGTCATAGAAATTGGTGATGGTATAGCAAGAGTTTATGGATTAGCTAATGCACAATATGGTGAATTGGTTTCTTTTGAAAATGGTATGTTGGGAATGGTTTTAAATCTAGAAGAGGATAATGTTGGCGTAGTTTTACTAGGGGCCTCAAAAACAGTTAAAGAAGGTGACATAGTTAAAAGGACAAATAGAATTGGATCAATTAATGTTGGCGAGAATATTATTGGTCGCGTGGTAGATACTTTGGGAAAGCCTATTGATGGCAAAGGGCCAATCAAAGGGCCGGTCATTGAAATGCCCCTTGAGAGAAAAGCACCAGGTGTTATTTTTAGAGAACCAGTTGCTGAGCCAATGGAAACAGGAATAAAGGCTATTGATGCTATGATTCCAATTGGGAGAGGGCAAAGGGAACTTGTAATTGGAGACAGACAAACTGGAAAAACTACTGTTTGTATTGATACGATATTAAATCAAAAGCAATTTTATGATGCCGGTGAGCCCGTATATTGTATTTATGTTGCAATTGGGCAAAAAGCTTCAACAGTTGCATCTATTGCAAAAGTTTTAGAAGAGAAAGGAGCTTTATCTTATACAACTATTGTGGCAGCAAACGCATCTGATCCTGCCCCAATGCAAGTTTACGCTCCATTTGCTGGAGCTTCAATAGGAGAATATTTTAGAGACACTGGAAGACCCGCCTTAGTAATATATGATGATCTTTCCAAACAAGCTGTTGCCTACAGGGCAGTATCTTTGCTTTTAAGAAGGCCCCCTGGTCGAGAAGCATATCCTGGAGATGTATTTTATCTTCATTCTCGTCTTCTGGAAAGAGCGGCAAAAGTTATTTCAGATGATAATATAGCTAAGGGNATGAATGATCTTCCAGAAGGACTTAGAAAGAAAGTTAAAGGAGGAGGATCTCTTACTGCTTTACCTATTATTGAGACGCAGGCTGGAGATGTCTCTGCTTATATACCAACAAATGTAATATCAATAACGGATGGGCAAATTTTTTTAGAATCTGACTTATTCAATTCTGGTGTTCGCCCTGCTATTAATGTTGGAATATCTGTTTCTAGAGTAGGTGGATCAGCGCAAATAAAATCTATGAAAAAAATTGCAGGAACTTTAAAATTAGATCAAGCTGCATACAGAGAACTAGAAGCTTTTGCCAAATTCGGATCTGATCTNGATGCAGCAACGTTGAATGTTATAGAAAAAGGGAAACGTAATGTTGAAATTTTAAAGCAATCAGTAAATGACCCTTTTAAAATTGAAGATCAAATCGCATCTATTTATGTCGGGACAAATAATCTGATTTCCAATGTCCCTGTCTCTAAAGTAAGAGAGTTTGAGACAATGTACTTAGAGACTCTATCTTCAAAGCACAAGGCAGTTTTGGAGGACCTTAAATCTGGTAATTTGACAGATAAAGTAATTTCTACATTAGAGAAGGTTGCTAAAGAAACTTCAAAACTTTTTGAATAATTTTTATGGCAAATTTAAAAGAGATTAGAAATAGGATTTCATCAGTCTCTTCAACTATGCAGATAACAAGTGCAATGAAAATGGTTTCTGCAGCTAAGTTGAAAAAGGCACAGGAAGCTATAACTTCTGTTAAACCTTATTCTGAAAAGCTCGATGAACTTATAGCACTTCTTTCTAGCGGATCAGCTGGAATTGAGAACAATGAGTTTGTTAGGACTAACAAATCAAATAAAATTTTAATTGTTTCAATTACTTCAAATCGTGGACTTTGTGGAGCATTTAATTCAAATATTATAAAAGAAACTATTCGCTTAAAACAAACTGATTTTAAAGANAGTGAAGTTGAGGTCCTATCTATTGGAAAAAAAGGGGGAGATATACTTTCTAAATCAATAAAATTAAAAGAAAGACATGATGATCTTTTTGATGACCTCAATTTTGAAAATACAGAATCGGTTGCTGATATAATCATGAAGTCATATACTGAAAAAGTATATGATAAAATTGTTCTAGTTTATAACCGTTTCAAAAATGCGGCCACTCAAGTTGTTAGTGTTGATAATTTCTTACCAGTAGAAAAAAGTTCAAAAAACAAAGAAATTAAAAATTTCGATACTTTTTTCGAGCCTTCAGAAACAGAAATTTTAAAAAGTTTAATTCCAAAATCTTTGAAGGTTAAATTTTATAAGTCACTTAGAGATTCTTTTGCGAGTGAACACGGAGCTAGGATGACGGCAATGCATAAAGCAACAGATAATGCTACTGAACTTAGGGATGAGTTAAAACTAACTTATAATAAAGCAAGACAAGCATCAATAACAAATGAAATTCTTGAGATTGTTGGTGGAGCAGAAGCTCTAAAAAATTAAATTTTCTAAAGGCTAAATATATTTTAAAAAACTATGCTTTTTGTATTTTTGGTAANACAAAAGTCAAATTTGTATGGTTAAGATTTTGGTTGTCAATAAATCACGTTTTGATTTACCCTCTTATGAATCTGCTTTAGCTGCAGGATTAGATTTAAAAGCAAATTTATCTGACAAAATAGTTATTTCTCCAATGGAGCGTAAGTTAATTCCAACGGGTCTTTTTATTGCTTTGCCTATAGGATACGAAGTTCAGATTCGGCCAAGAAGTGGATTGGCACTTAAACATGGTATAACAGTTCTTAATTCTCCTGGGACAATTGATTCTGATTATAGGGGAGAAATAGGAGTAATATTAATAAATCTTTCTCATGANAAATTTATTATAAANTCNGGAGAAAGGATTGCCCAAATGGTAATTTCCAAACATGAACAAGTAAAATGGGAANTAACAGAATNTTTACCTAAAAGNAATAGAGGNGAAAAAGGCTTTGGGAGNACTGGTAAATAGNCAATAAATNTATTTTTAAAATGGAACAAAAAATATATCAATTTNNACAGATTTTTGCATACTTAATTATAGCNATTTTTATTNTTAATGGCTGTAAATCAGTAGCTGTTTTACCAAGTAAAACACCAATTAAGAATATCAAAATTAAAGANTTAGGTAACGAAATATCAAAAACAAAGTTGAACTATAAAAATTTACGTTCCAGGATTAAAACAGAATATGACGATGGGAAAAGGAAACAACAGATTATTCTTAACCTTAGAATGATTGATAAAAAAGCCATTTGGATTAGTGCAACGATGTTNATNCCAATTGGNAAATTATTAATGACCCCTGATAAGATTTCATTTTATGAGAAGTTNCAAAAAACTTTTTTCGAAGGGNATACAACATTTATTAANCAGTTTTTAAATNTTGANATTGACTTTAATGACATTCAAAATATTTTGTTGGGTTATCCAATTTTAAATATAACTGATAATAAATGGAAAAGGATTTCACATCCAAAGTTCTATGTTNTGAGTTCATCAAATAATTTTCAAGATTTAACACAAACTTTATTTTTTGATCCCAGTAATTTTTTACTCATAGAGCAAAGATTTTTCTTGAGATCATTNAATCAGAATATGACAATAAAATATAATTATTTTCAGAAGATCGAAGGNAAAAATATTCCTAAGGTAATTGAATTTGTNATCCCATATGATAATAGTTTTAGAAGACTAATTTTAGAATTTACTAGAGTAGATTTCCCTCAAGANTTAACTCTCCCATTTACTATCCCNGATGGATACAAGCCACTAAATCTATTNCAAAAATGATTTTTATTAGATTAATTCTAATTGTCTTTGTTTCTAGTGTTATTACAACTTTAAATGCACAAAATNATTCAGAAAAACAAAAGCAGCTTGAATTACAGAGGGNAAAGCTTCAAGCNGANATCAAACAAATTAATTCCCTTTTGTTTCAAAATATCGCAAAAGAAAAAAATCTAATTTCTCAAACTGAAGATTTAAGTTTAAAAATTTCAGTAAGAATGAAGCTAATNGCAACAAATAATCAACANGCAAATATTTTACAGNATCAAATTAANCTTAATGAAAGAGAAATAAACAATNTAAGTAATGAATTAAAAATACTNAAGGANGATTATGCGAAAATGATTCAGAATTCATACCAAAGTAAGTCCTCTAAAAGTAGACTAATGTTTCTTCTTTCTTCTGAAGATTTCTCGCAAGCATATAAAAGATTACAATATCTAAGACAATATTCTGAATATAGAACCAACCAAGGCAATAAGATAGTTGAAAAAGCAATGACGCTAAAAGAAGCAAATGATATTTTAACTAATCAAAGAAATAAAAAAAACGAGATAGCTAGTGATAACAAGCAAATTAAAAAAGTATTGCAAAATGAACAAAAATCTCAGGAAGACATTATATTATCCTTAAAAAGAAAAGGAATTTCACTAGCTCTAGAAATTAAGAAAAAACAAAAACGTTCTGNAGCTATTGACCGCGAGATAGATCGTTTAATAAAGGAAGCTATTGCTGAGTCAAATAAAAATAAAGATCCCTTGTCAAATGAATTTAATTTAACACCCGAATTAAAGAAGTTGTCTAAAAATTTTGTTCTAAACAAAGGTAAGTTGCCTTGGCCTGTTGATAAGGGTATTGTTATTCAAGGTTTTGGCACGCAACCTCATTCAATTATCAAGACTGCAGTAATAAAAAGCAACGGTGTTACAATAGCAACAGTAAAAGATGCTAACATAAGAGCTGTTTTTGATGGTGAAGTTATGTCTATATTAAGTTTTAAGGGGAGTAATCCCACAATTTTGATTAGGCATGGCAATTATATATCAACCTACAAAAACATTGGGAAGGTTTTTGTTAAAAAAGGAGATAAAATTCTATCTAAACAAGTTATAGGAGAAGCATTCACACATCCTTCAAGTGGAAAAACGACAGTTCAGTTTGGAATTTTTGAGGGAGTCAAACCAATAAATCCAAAAATATGGATTTATAAAATGTAATTAACTACTCTTCCAAATACCAAGCCTCTTCTTCAAGGGTATACCTTATGAAATTAAGTAGCTTTAATGCCTCTTTTTTTGACTCAAATCGACCATAAGCAACACGATATAAACCTTCAGGACTAGATTTACTGTATTCAGCATTATATCCTTCTTCTATTAAAGTGGAAAGCTTTTTTTCAGCATTAGACATAGATCGAAAAGAGCCAGCAATAATACTATAAAAATTATATTCAGCGACTGGTTGTATATAATTATTTTCAGCATCAAAATTCAATTCTATTTTGGAGATAGTTCCCAGGTCAAATGTTGCATTCAAAACATTATCCTTTATTTTTTTTTGAGCTATTTTAGTTGCTTCTATTTTTTCCTCGGTCATGTATTTATCCCCATAATAATATGAGGTTCCTAATAGAGCTATAGTCAAGATAGCAATTGCAGCATATCTGAGAAGAGGATTTTGTGATTTCTTTTCCTCAGGCGTGAACATTAGATCGTCTTTTGTTTGATTGTCCATATGAAATAAGTTTTTATTATCTGAAACTGGTATTATTTTTTTGATTGGGTTTCTCTGGAAAGGCTTTAGNCCATAGGAATTAGAATCAAAATTTATTTGCCTTGAGGGGAAAAATTCTATTTTTTTATCATAGGTTAATTTCATTTCTCCAATTCCAGGGAAAAATAAATTTTGAGTATTTAGTCTCTGTTTCCATATTATAACCTCTTTTTCAATTTTTTTTAAGGCTTTTTCATAAGAAATTTTCTCTTTTTTTGCCAGATGATTAGCTAAAACACCATCATTATTTTTAAGTAATATATTAAAACCAATAATTTTTTTTGGAGGTTCAAAGTTTCCAACTTCATAATTNACAAATGCCCTAGTTGATTGAGTTAGAAAGGCACCAAAACTNGGGATTGTAACACATTCGTGAATATAAAGCAACTCTTTTATATATTGTTTGATCAACATGAATCAAAAATAATAAAATATCTACCTATAATAACGCTTTAACTTGTTATATATTTTGAACAGNGAATTAATATCCGCTATTTTTTCGAACTCGCAGGAGTACTTCATTTGCAACTTTTCGAGCTTGACTAGCTCCTTTTGAAAGAGCCATATTTATCTCTTCAGGATTAGAACAATAGTAATTAAATTTTTCTCTTTCTTTTTTATATTTGGTTAAAATTATTTCCAAAAGCTCTTCTTTTGCAGTTCCATAACCCATACCTCCTTTTAAGTAATTCTTTTTCATTTCAGAAATATTTTTTAATGGAGCAATTAATTTAAATATTTTAAAAACATTACAAATTTCAGGATCTTTAGGGGANTCTATAGGAGTGCTATCTGTTTTAATAGACATTATTTGTTTTTTNAACTCCTTTTCAGGGAGAAAAATATTTATTACATTATTTTTTGATTTACTCATTTTAGCCCCATCAGTTCCAGGGACAAAGTGAGTATTTTTTTCTAATTTCGGATCAGGTAAAACAAGAGTTTCCCCCATCTTTTGGTTAAATCGAGAGGCAACATCCCTAGTCATTTCTAGATGTTGTAATTGATCTTTACCAACAGGCACAATCTCAGCGTCATATAGAAGAATGTCAGCAGCCATAAGTAATGGGTATGAAAAAATTCCTGCATTTACATCTTTTAGATTATTTTTTTTGTCTTTGAAAGAATGTGCAAGGGTTAACCTTTGATAAGGGAAAAAACAACTTAAAAACCAAGCCAATTCAGTTACTTCGGTCACATCACTTTGCTTATAAAAAATAGTTTTTTTTGTGTCCAATCCGCACGCAAGCCATGCAGCAGCAGTTAATAAAGTGTTTTTTTGAAGCAATTCACTATTTTTAATTTGAGTTAAGGAATGAAGATCAGCTATAAAAAAAAAGCATTCGTTTTTTTCGTCTTTTGATAATTCTATTGCTGGGAAAACTGCGCCAAGAAGATTCCCAAGATGAGGAGTTCCTGTTGATTGAACGCCAGTTAATATTCTAACCATATTCATAAGCTCTAACAAAGATATTTTATTTCCTTAGTTGAACAAACTTTCTTTTTAAAGCTTATGGAGGAGATTTTAAAATTGTATTTTTATAAGGTGAGAAGAGCTTTATTAATTCTTTGGCGTATCTGGTTTTGGCTCTTGGCATCTATACCAATAATTTTTCTTTTTCCAATTTTAGTTTTTATATTATTTCTACCCAATTTTTATAAGCACATTTTTTGGATAGCAAGAAATGTTTGGGCTCCAATTATTTTATATGGAATGGGATTTAGGTTAGAAATCAAATATAAAGGAGGGACAAATAAAAATCAACAATTTATGTTTGTAGCAAATCATACAAGTTATATTGATCCTTTTATTATGCTTCGCGTTGTTAAACAACCATTTGTATTTGTAGGGAAAAAGGAACTAGTTAAAATACCTCTTTTTGGCTATATATATAAACACGCGGCCATCATGGTTGATAGGAGTAGTTCTAAAAGTAGATATGGAGTTTACGGGAGAGCAGATAAAGTTCTTGACAAAGGTTACAGTGTTTGTATTTTTCCAGAGAAAGATTACCTTGATGAAACAATTTTACTAAATCCCTTTAAACATGGNGCATTTAAGATTGCTGTTTTCCATCATTTNCCAGTTGTCCCAATGTTATTCCTAGATTGCAAAAGAAAACAACCATGGTATACTACACATGGATATCCAGGTAAACTNAGAGTGAATGTTTATCCTNCAGTTTCGACAAAAGGNATGACCGNAAAAGACGTTCCAAAATTACTAGATAANATATATAATTTTATGGAATCTGAGCTAAGAGANGATCCAGAAAGAGCGTCACTCAAAGCAATAAATATTTGGAAAAGAATTAATAAAATATCTTAAATTATTCTCCATCACTTTTTAGTGAAACCATTATCTTGCTCTCTAATTCCTCTAAAAGCTCTGGATTATCTTGAAAAAGTATTTTAACTGTATCTCTCCCTTGCCCTAACTTTGTTTCACCATAACTAAACCAAGAGCCACTTTTTTTAATGATTTCATTATTTACTCCTATATCAAGGATTTCTCCTATCTTAGAGATACCTTCTCCATACATTATATCAAACTCAGTTGTCTTGAAAGGAGGCGCAACTTTATTTTTTACAACCTTAACCCTTGTTCTATTTCCCAAAACTTGAGCTTCAGGACCTTTTATTTGAGTGGACCTTCTAATATCTAGCCTAACAGAAGCGTAGAACTTTAATGCGTTTCCACCAGTTGTAGTCTCGGGGTTACCAAACATCACTCCAATTTTTTCACGGAGTTGATTAATAAAAAAAACAGCACATTTTGTTTTACTAATTGAGGCAGTTAATTTTCTTAAGGCTTGTGACATTAATCGTGCATGTAATCCCATTTTTGAATCTCCCATTTCTCCTTCTATCTCACTTTTAGGTGTGAGTGCAGCAACTGAATCTATAACAACAATATCAACGGCTCCAGAGCGAATTAAATTATCTGTGATTTCTAGAGCTTGTTCCCCATGATCTGGCTGTGATATGATTAATTCTTCTAGATCTATTCCAAGTTTTTCAGCATAAAATCTATCAAAGGCATGTTCTGCATCAATAAAAGCGCAAATTCCTCCTAATTTCTGACACTCAGCAATTGCATGAAGTGTTAAAGTAGTTTTTCCAGAAGATTCAGGACCGTATATTTCTATTATTCGCCCCTTTGGGTAGCCTCCAATCCCAAGAGCGTGATCCAAACCAATTGAACCTGAAGGGATAGATTCAATTTCCTCTGCGGTCTCCTCTCCAAGCTTCATTACGGTTCCTTTGCCGTATGTTTTATCTAACTTGTCAAGCGTTAATTGTAGAGCTTTTAATTTTGCGTTTTTTAATTCTGACATTATTCCCTTTTAATGCTAATGTAATACTAATATGATTTCTTCACAAAATAGAATACTATCTATTATTAACAATTTCAAACTTTATTTTTTTGAAGGATAAAATTGTTAAAAAATATCTTTTTGTAATTTTACAACTTATCTAATTATACTATAAAATGCAATTTTACAACAGGTTTAATGCAAAAGAGCAGTCTGATTTAATTGACAAGTCTGGAAAAAATAGAATTGTACTATCATTTTATAAGTATTCATTTATAGGAAACCCGACAATCTTTAGGAATTATTTATACTTGAAGCTCTCAGCTATTGATGTTTTNGGNAGGATTTATATTGCAAGCGAGGGTATAAACGCTCAAATCTCTNTACCGCTTGAAAANCTNCTTTTTCTNAGTAGTGAGCTCGATAAGNTAACTTTTTTAAAAAATATTCGTTTAAATTATGCCTTAGAAAGTGAAAATAAATCTTTTTTAAAACTTACTATTAAGCTAAGGAACAAAATCGTTGCGGATGGTCTTAAAAATCAAGAAATTGATTTAACTCAAAAAGGGACTTATGTTGACGCATCTGAATTTAATGCGCTTCTTGAAAAAAAAGATACTATATGCATTGATATGAGAAATCATTATGAGAGCGAAGTCGGTCATTTCAAAAATGCCATTACTCCTGATGTTGACACTTTTAGAGAGTCTCTTCCTTTAATTGAAAAAACATTTTCTGATGAAAAAAAAGANAAAAAGTTTCTTTTATATTGTACTGGAGGGATAAGATGTGAAAAGGCAAGCGCCTATCTTAAGCATAAAGGATTTAAAAATGTTTTTCAACTGGAAGGAGGTATAATAGAATACGCTAGACAGGCAAGAGAAATTAAACTAGAAAACAAATTCAAGGGAACAAATTTTGTTTTTGATGAAAGAAAAGGTGAAAGAATTTCCGAAGATATAATTTCAAACTGTCATTTATGTAATACTTCTTGCGATTCTCATGTAAATTGTGCTAACCCTGCATGTAATTTATTATTTATTCAATGTTCANATTGTTCTAAAACTCATGNCGCNTGTTGTTCTCCAGAATGNCAAAAAATAATAAATCTTCCTTTGGATAAACAAAAATCNCTCAGGAAAGCTAAAAAAAACAGNCATAAAGTTTTTAAAAAAGGTAGATCAAAAANCTTAAAGTATAAAATATGATTTCAAAAAAAATGAACTTAAAAAGTAAAGCGNATAGATTTTTTTTTTATTTGATTTTTATCTGTTTTTCCTGCATTAATAATAATAGTGTTATTGAATATAAAAANTTTAATTCTGGATGGNAGGCTAATGATAAAGCACAATTTATGATCTCTTCATTTTCAGGGGAAGCAGTAAATTTTATTTTACATATTAGGAATAACAATAACTATGCTTTTTCTAATATTTTTTTGATAGCTTCAGTTGAAGTAGATGGAGAACTTTTTTCNCGCGATACTCTTGAGTATGAATTAGCTAACTCNAAAGGGGAATGGTTAGGAGATGGATTTACAGAAGTTAAAGAGAGTAGNCTTTGGTGGAAAGAGGATTTTATTGTTCCAAAAGGNAAGCAAATAAATGTTATAATNGAACANGCTGTTAGATCCAATGGNATAGAGNNTGGGATTNAAAATTTAGAAGGAATAATTGGTGTGGGATTGTNAACAGAAAAGATAAATTTAAATTAATGAAAACCCTTTTCAAATTTTTAAGCACGAGTAAATATAAAGTCCAAATTAGGCTATTCTGGGCTTCATTTTTGATAGGNATTTCTCTTTTCCTAGGAATATTTATATATGCTGCNCTTGGTTATTTAGGNCCAATGCCACCACTTGAACAATTGGAAAACCCTAAAACAAATTTAGCAACTCAAATTATATCTTCTGATGGAGTTGTTCTTGGGAAGTTTTATTATAATGATAATAGAACCCCAATAACATATGATGAGCTTCCTAAAAATATTGTTAAAGCATTAGTTGCGACAGAAGACGAGAGATATTATGATCATTCTGGGATCGATTGGTTCGCAACTCTTAGAGCAATTTATTTTTTAGGAGAAAAAGGAGGGGCTAGTACAATTACTCAACAATTAGCNAGACAACTTTTTGTTGGGGTGCGCTCAAGAAATAAAAAAGAAGCAATAATTCAAAAGATAAAAGAATGGGTTCTTTCTATTCAATTAGAAAGAAGATATACAAAAGAAGAAATTATAGCGATGTATTTAAACATTTACGACTTTGGATACAATGCTGACGGAGTGAGATCTGCTGCAAAAATTTTTTTTGATAGTAATCCACAAGATCTTACTCTAGAACAATCTGCTACCTTAGTTGGGATGTTACAAAACTCCTCACTTTATAATCCTATTAGAAGACCAGANCTTGTNATAAAAAGAAGAAATGTAGTTTTTCAACAGATGTTTAGAAATAAATTATTGACTGAGCAAGAAAAAGATTCCCTTAGTATGCTTGATTTAGATATTAAGTTTACACCAGAATCTCATAGAGAAGGACTTGCCACCTATTTTCGTGCTTACTTACAAGATTTTATGAAGAAGTGGACCAAAAAAAACTATAAAGCAGATGGATCATCATACAATTTATATAGAGATGGACTTAAAATCTATACTACTATAGACTCTAGGTTACAGATCATAGGCGAACAATCTGTTTCGGAGCATATGACAAATCTTCAAAAAGAATTTTTTAATCAAAATACAGAAAAGATTAATCCAACAGCACCATTTCTTAACCTCAGGGAAGGAGAAATAGATACCCTTTTAGAAAGGACGGCAAGAAGGACTGAAAGATGGAGAAAAATGACAAATCTTGGATTAACGGATGAAAAGATTTTTGACAGTTTTTTTGAAAAGACTCCTATGACTATTTTTAGTTGGGATAGAGAGATTGATACTGTTATGACACCAATGGATTCTATCAGGTATTATAAGCATTTTTTAAGAGCTTCTTTAATGTCTATGGATCCTCAAACAGGTCATGTTAAGACCTGGGTAGGCGGATTTAATTACAAGCATTTTCAATACGATCAAGTAAAACAAGGGAGGAGGCAAATTGGCTCTACTTTTAAGCCCTTTTTNTATGCAACTGCTATTGATCAATTAAAATTATCTCCTTGCGATTCATTACCTGANGCTCTTTATTGTATAGATGCTATGAAACATGGGAACATCGACCCTTGGTGTCCTAAAAATTCTGGAGACAGGTATGGCAGGATGAGAACGCTAAAAAATGCTTTAGCAAATTCTGTTAATACGGTTAGTGCTAGAATAATGGATATGGTCGGGCCCAAACCNGTCATTGATTTGGTTAAAAAGACTGGAGTGACTTCTTGGTTACCAAATGTGCCTTCTATAGCTTTAGGNACACCTGATATTAGNCTTTTTGAAATGGTTGGAGCTTATGGAACATTTGTTAATAAAGGAATTTATATTGAACCAATAGTTATTACCAGAATTGAAGATAAAAACGGGATGCCTCTTTTTGAAGTTGTCCCCAATACAACAGATGTTATTAGTCAAGAAGCCGCACACGTTACAATAAATTTACTAAAAGGAGTTACCAAATATGGTTCTGGCGCAAGATTAAGGCATGCTGGTTTAGAAAAAACAAATTATGTATATGAGAATGTTGTTACTGGATATCCGTATATTTTTGATAATCCTATAGCTGGTAAAACAGGAACAACCCAAAATCAGAGTGATGGATGGTTTATAGGAATGGTCCCTAATTTAGTTTCAGGAGTTTGGGTTGGAGGAGAGGATCGATCTATACATTTTGAAGAAATTGCTTATGGGCAAGGAGCTACAATGGCTCTGCCTATATGGGCTCTTTTTATGAAAAAAGCTTATGAAATACCAGAGCTAGAAATTTCAGTTGACGATTTTGAAGAACCTGAAAAATTGACGATAAATATAGATTGTGAAAACGTGATGTCTNCTAAACAAATAAAGCCAAGAAAGAAAACAAATTTAAAAGAATTAGGATTTTAATTATCCTCAGCAAACCACTCTGAATATGAAGTTTCAGTTTCTCTTAATTTTAAAGAGTATAGCTTTATATTATCCGGGAGTTCTTTAGAAATAATTTTTGAAAAATCAATAATCATTAGTTCACAGGTGGGCTGATAATTAACCCTAACTACTTTATGACCTTCCTTCTCAAGAATATCAGCCAAATCCTTGTGGGGAGTCCTAACATTTAATATTATGGAATGATCTAATACGGAAACAATCTTTTTCTTAACAATCTTTTTTAAGTCACTAAAATCAATAAGCATACCGTTCTTTTTATGATTTGCATCGTCTATCGGATTTCCTATTACAGTTACATTTAATTTATAACTATGGCCATGAACATTTTTACATAATCCATCATATCCATAAAGGGCATGTGCCGTTTCAAAATTAAATTGTTTTGTTATTCGAATTTTCCTTTTCATTATTTATAGAGATTTTATAATGCTTTGTGAGAAATCTGAAAGTGCCAACTCAGCTGTTATTTTTGCATTTTTTGGAAGTAATTCATCCCAATGGTCAGTACCTTTCCAATGTAATTGTCTTAGTCGTTTAGAGGCTTCTTTTGGGAAAGAAGCAAAAGAAGCTAATTTTTTTTCTATTTCGANATCCATCTGATCTATGCTTTCTGAAATATTATTAAAGAGACCTTTCTCTTTTGCCCATTTAGAGCTTTTCCAGTCCTTACTATCTAGAGATAATTCTGCAAAATTAGTTGTTCCTATTTTTCTACTAATAGCAGGTTCTATAACATATGGGCCCAGACCAAGGGATAATTCTGATAATCTTACAGAGGCTTGTTTACATGCAAAAACATAATCACAGGCTGAAATTAAGCCGACACCTCCACCAACAGATGGGCCATGAACTCTTGCTATTACAAATTTTGAAAGTTTTCTAATGGTATTTATTAAATTAGAAAAATCCATAAAAAAGCTTATGGCTTGATTTATAGTTGATATTTTTTTAAGACCTTCAAGTGAGGCCCCTGAACAAAAAGCCTTACTNCCCTCACTTTGAATCAAAATAACTTTGGTTTTTGGATCTTTATCTGCTTTTTCAAGAAGCTTTATTAGATTATTTATAGTTTCCCCCGAGAGACAATTAGCCTTCGGATGATGAAAAGTTATTTTACCAATCTGATTATTTGTTTTCAATTTAATTTTATCCATTACTTTTAAATGTATTAATTTAAAATCTTTTCGTAACAGTGGAAAGGGAATTCACTTTGTTTTCTAAAAAAAACATCCCCTAGTTTTTTATATCCTCTGGATTCATAAAATTTATTATTGCTTTTATTTTGACTAAAAGTATCTAAACGAATTGAAATAAAATTAAGCTTTTTAGCTGTTGATTCAGCATAATCCATAAGCTTGTTTCCAATTCCTTTTTTTTGGAATTTAGGATGCACTGCTAATCTATGGATATATAGATTTTTATGATCTTCAGTTAGCCAATTAGTAGAGTTATATACTTCATCTTTGTCTGGGGAAAACATAACGCATCCTCTGATTTGATTTTGATCTTCACAAACATAAAGGGCACCTTCTTTAATATCTTTTCTGAAAATCTCTTTAGAAGGATAATGATCATTCCATTGATAAATACCATCACTAATCATTTTTTTTGCACAAGCCTCTGTTAAATTTTTAACAGCATTAAGATCTGACATTGAAGCTTTTCTAATCAAGAAGTTCATTTTTCCAAAAATAATTTTTTATAATCATTTTCTCAACTAAATTTGGCGACAAATGGGAAGCCCATATTTTGTCTAGAGAAAGTATAATTTTAATTAATCAATTGACCAACCTAAAGAGAATATTCTTCTATGGCTTACTTTTAGGATGTTTTCAATTTATTTATGGGCAGAAATACGTGAAACTTTCTGTTGATAATGATCTTTATTTTGTAACGGACAGATATTATTCTAGCGGCATATTTTTATCTTATGGATACAAAAAAGGAAAGCCCGGAGTTAAATTAGATAGTATAGATAATTCAACTTATGTACATTGGCATCTGGGGCAAGAAGTATATACCCCTGCCAGATTACAAACAAGGGATTTATCAAAACTTGATTATCCCTTTGGGGGATGGCTTTTTATTGAGAGGGAAGTCCTTAAGTATTTTAATGATAGAACAGCCTTCGCATGGGGAATTCAGATCGGCACTACAGGAGACGAATCTTTAGCTCCATGGATGCAAAATTTTTATCATCTAAATTTTTTAAAGCTTCCTAGAGTAACCTGGGAAGCAGCTATGCCTCAAGAGATACATTTAAATCTAAATATTAATATGAAAAAAAAATTTATGATTGAAGACAAATTTTATTTTCTCTCAGATTTTTTTGGTTCATTAGGAACTCAAAAAACGACTTTAGGGGCTCAATTTGGATTTTTTATGGGCAAAACAAACAGATTTTCTTTTATGGGGAATCCAATTAAATCAAAAGTAGACAGNGGTCTTAGTTTTTATATTGGAAGCCGCCAAGAGTATCGTTTTCATGATTACATGATTTCAGGAAGTTTATTTAATGACAATGCAACTTTCACTTTACCATCAAGGAGATATAGAAATAGTTTTGAGTTTGGAGCGACATTAAATAATCAAAAATGGGAAATACTTGCTATGATTTCTAATACTTCTCGAGATAATGAAAACCAGCTTTTTTTTAGACATACATATTTAAATATTTCTATTTCTAAGCATCTTTAAATTGGTTTTTTCATTGGATCAAAAATAAAAAAATGTAATCCAAGTAAAAATCCAGCAAAATTATTTTTTTGCACTGCGGAAGGCTTTGATGCTTTTTTAAGAAATCTATATTGCAATGAAACATTCAGTCTTTTCCATGGATTGTATTGTGAAGCTANAACCATTCCAAAAGTATCTTTAAAAATTCCATCTTCATAATTGAAACTGCCATTTGTTATATCTTGAACTTCTGAATTTTCTGCACTCAATAAAAGATTATATAAAAATCCAGTTTCAAATATTAATTTTCTTGACGGAAAAACTCTTGCTGTTATTGGAATGGTTAAATAAGTTATTTTATCAGTAGAATCATTACCTGATAAAGTATATTTATATCTTATATTGAGAAAACTTGCACCACTTCTAATTCCAAAAGTTTTTGAAAATTTATACTGGACACTACTCCCAAAACCCAAACTTAAAGCAGGGTTACTATATTTCCCTTTGGCATTCATAAGGGTCGTCAAAAAATGTATATCATAATTCCATTTCCTGTAAAACCCGTCAGGATCAGGGCCTTTGTTGTATTGTAAAAGTAAGAGATCATCTCCTTGAGAATAAATAAAACCAGACAAAAGGGAAAAAACAAAAAGGATTTTTTTTTTCATCAATTACTCTCTTGTATATGCATAATAAAANTACGACTTTATTAAGACTCTTTAATATTGNAAAAGATTTTTGGGTATAATTATTTTAGATAACTTAAAAAAAAAAGCGGCTAGTTTTAGCCGCTTAAAATTTATTGTTGTGCTGGAACTTGTTTTAATTGTTCCCATATAACTCTNAGTCTAAATCCATCTGGATCATAAAATCTCATTTTACTATCACTAGGNGGGACGTAGTCATCAAAATCTANAACTTTCAGAGCATCTGCAAGATTTGCAAATCCATCCCAAGTCATAACTGTTGCCATGTCTTGGCCACTAGGATAGATTTTAGTTCCTATTCCCCAAGTAACCATTCCTGTTGCTCCAGAAGTGATGTTTTGTTCATGAAAAGGTTTCCAT
>NZZH01000046.1 GCA_002702405.1 Flavobacteriaceae bacterium
ATTGGGATTAGCAATCATGAAATAATCCAAATTACATTCTTTTATCTTTAAAAACTTGAAATTTACTCGAGCAATAATTTCTTCATAGGAATTCACTTTTGCCATTTTTTTTACATCTAAAAGGCATTCATATATTTTTGAGGCAATCTTTTGTTCTTTATCGGTTAAATTGGTATTTCTTGAACTTAGCGCTAGACCATTTTTGTTTCTTATGGTTGGGCATTGAATTACATTAGTTGAATCGCCAAGCCTTTTATTTAAATTTCTAATTATCTGTAATTGTTGATAATCTTTTTCGCCAAAATAAGCATTTTGAGGATTAAAAGTTTTAAATAAAAACTCAATAATATTTGCTACTCCATTGAAATGATTTTTCCTTTTTATTCCTTCCATAACTTTATCTAGTTTATTAAAGTCATATTTATTTTTTTTAAATTTTCCCCCATAAACATCTTTTTGAGTAGGAGCATATATTTTTATATCATCACTTATTTCAGATATTACTAGAGCATCTTTTTTCAAATTCCTTGGGTAATTTTTTAGATCATCTATATTGTCAAATTGTATAGGATTTACAAAAATACTTACAATTACAGAGGCGTTTTCTCTGGAGGCCTTTTGAATAAGAGACAGGTGTCCTTCATGTATTCCCCCCATTGTTGGAACCAAACCTAATGGTCCTTCAAGTTTTTTTAGAGTATTTATTAAATCAGATTTTGATTTAAATATTTCCATTTAAAGAATTTATAAGTCACTAAATATAAGCTTTATAAGGTATTTAAGGATAAATTCCTTAATTTTGCCAAGCTTTTTACAGTTGAAAAACTCATGAAAAATAANAAAGTATTAATTATATCNTCAGAAGTNACNCCNTATTTGCCTCAGACAAATCAGGCTTTAAATTCCTATCAAATNCCNAAAAGTNTTAATGACANNGGAGGACAGACAAGAATATTNATGCCAAAGTATGGNCTTATTAACGAAAGAAGACACCAATTNCATGANGTAATTCGTCTTTCTGGAATGAATCTTGTTATAGATGATGAAGATATGCCCTTAATTATNAAGGTAGCCTCTATNCCTAAAGAAAGGATGCAAGTTTATTTCATAGATAATGATGAATATTTCAAAAGGAGAGGAACTTTGAGAGATGAAAAAGATAAACTTTTCAAAGANAATGATGAGCGAATGATTTTTTTTACAAAGGGAGTCATTGAAACAGTTAAAAAATTAAACTGGTCCCCTGATATTATTCATCTTCATGGATGGTTTACTTCACTATTTCCTCTATACTTAAAAACGTACTACAAGGATGAGCCCTTATTTGCAGAAAGTAAAATAGTAACTTCAGTTTATAGCAAGGATTTTGATGGTCTATTATCAAAGACAATACAAAAAAAAGTTAGCTTTGATCAAATACCTTCAGANGAGATTCAACTCCTTAAAACAGCTAATTATGAAAACTTAATTCAATTAAGTTTAAATCATTCAGATGGCTATGTTGTTGCTGATGATGGTGCTCTAAATAAAATNGAAAAGCTAATTGAAAGCAAAGATATTCCAGTTATGGACTTTGATCAAACTAAAGAAGATAAAGCTTTTGTAAGTTATTACTCAAACAAGATCTTTTAATTTAAAATGAATTTCAAGGGNTTNTTCANAATATTATTCTTTTGCCCATTNATATTTTTAAACTGTTCAAAGGAATTTCATCCAGTGGGCATATCTATTTTAAATGAAACAATATTTGATTCTAATAAATTAGAAGNCCCAATATTTTCTTATCAAAAAAAAATCGATTATTACCAAACAGATGGTCTGCCTTTAGGACAACTGGGAGAAATTAATCATCCAATTTTTGGTTTATCGAAAGCAAGTATAACTTCTCAATTGCTAATTCCAATAAGTAATCCCNNTTTTGGAGATATAAGTCAACAAAATGAGAATCAAACGAGTGATGATCCATCTATAATTAATGAAAATGAAACAGTAACTCAGGTATTTTTAGAGATCCCTTTTTTTAATAATCTTAACGATAGAGATAATGATGGAGTGATTGATGAGTTTGATATTGCTCCTGACGATCCATTAAGTGACACCGACTCAGATGGAGTTCCTGATTATTTAGAGAGTCAAGACGGATCAAATCCACTTAGTCAAGACTCTGACAATGATGGAATTCTTGATGGGGCTGATCANGATAATACTGGATATGATACTGAAAATAAAGTTTATCAAATTGATTCGATTTTTGGGAATAGAGAAACTACTTTCAATCTAAAAATTTATGAATTAACTTATTATTTGTCTTCTTTAGATCCTGAAAATAATTTTGAATCTATCAACAAGTTCTACTCGAATAGAGATCTTTTTGATGAAGGATTTTCAGGAGAAACTTTACACGATTCTATCTATAGTCTCGATTTTGATGAACTTAGATTTAATTTTTCTGAAGATGATTCAGCAACTCCCGATATTGATGAAAGAGAAAAAATTGAATCAAGATTAACNCCNAGAATTAGGGTTCCTTTAAATAAAAACTTTTTCCAAACAAATTTTATTGATAAAGAGGGGGGTCAAGAATTAGCAAATCAAGATAATTTTTCTAATTATTTTAAAGGAGTTATTATTAGAGGGGAAAATTTTTCTGACAACCTATATATGCTTCTTGATATAAGTCAAGCCAGTATAAAGATAGAATACGAATATGACAAGTATAATAAGAATGGAACTGAAGATGACACTTCTGANGATTTTATTGAAAAATCAAATAAATCAATNCCAATTAATTTAGGAGGGATTAAAATAAANACTGTCTCAAATAACAATTATAATCAAGAGATAGAAAATCAAATTTCACTATCTAACCAAGGTGACCCTACTAGCAAGATATATTTGAGTGGCTCTTCTGGGCTTCATTCCAAGTTAAATTTATTTTCTTCTGAAAAAGGCACAAGTTCTTTNTTAAATGATCTTAGAAATAGTAATTGGTTAATTAATGAAGCTAATGTTAATCTTTATATAGATCAATTCAATTTTTCNCTTTATTCTGACCTTGGGATAATTAACAGACTATATTTATATAATTACGAGGATAGTAATCCTTTAAATGATTATGTTTTAGATGAAACAGTAACTCAAAATCCTGATGAAATTCAGAACACAAAACTATATTATGGTGGTATACTTGAATATGATGATAATGGATTGCCCTACAGGTATAAGTTTAGAATAACTGACCACATAAAAAGAATCATCAGAAATGATTCTACAAATGTTGAATTAGGGCTTGTAGTTACCTCAAACATTGATGACATAAGTCTAAGGGCAGCTATGGTCTCTAATCAAATAATAAAATACCCTTCCGCAGCTATACTAAATCCATTGGGCGTTGTTTTATATGGATCTCATCCTGAAGAAGAGAATAATTCGAACAAGATACAGCTAGAAATTTTTTATACTGAGTTCTAGAAAGTTTTATAAATTATTTTTTTGAAATATAATCCATTATCAGCGGTGCATGCTCTCTTGAATTTTCAATAAACCACTTGTTTGTTTTCAATCCACCACAAACAACACCAGCTAAAAAGATGCCTTTAATATTAGATTGCATATTTTTTGAGTTAAAATGTGGTGTCTTGAATGTATCTTGTTTAAATTTAACGCCTATTGTTTTTAACATATTAAAATTTGGCTGATATCCTGTCATTGCAAGTACAAAATTATTTTCTATTACCACCTCTTTGCCTTCACTTTTAAATTTTATATTTTTTTCTGTTATTTCTATGATGTTAGAATTAAAATAAGCCTTGATGCTCCCTTCTTCTATTCTGTTTAAAACATCTGGTCTTACCCAATACTTAACATTTTCACCAATTTCACTTTCTCTAATGATCATGGTAACACTTTTGGCTCCTTTCCTTTGTGTTTCAAGGGCAACATCTACAGCAGAGTTTGCAGCTCCTACAACGGCAATGTCCATATTAAAAAATGGATGAGCTTCTTTGTAATAATGAAGAACCTTTGGGAGTTCCTCGCCCGGNACATTCAGGCGATATGGCAAATCATAAAAACCAGTTGCAATGACTATGTTTTTAGATTTATATTTCTTCCCTTTTGCNANAACTTCAAAATGATCAATTGCTTTTTTTATGCCTTCAACAGGAGTATATAATTTAAGATTTATTCCCCACTGTTTTACTACTCTTCTATAATACTCTAGGGCCTCTGTTCTTGTAGGTTTATTTCCGTGAGAAATAAATGGGACGTCTCCAATTTCAAGTTTTTCTGCAGTTGAGAAAAATGTCATGTTTAGAGGATATCTATAAAGAGAATTTACAAGTGGCCCTTTATCTAATACAAGATAATCAAGCCNCCTTTTTTTGGCTTCAATTCCGCAGGCGATTCCAATTGGACCAGCTCCTATTATTATTACATCCAAATTAATTATTTTTTAGGATTCAAATGTAATAATTAAAAAATCAAACGAAGTATAATAGTTTTTTACTATCTATATATTTTTATAATAGATTATTTCTATAATAATAAATAAAATAACAATTTTGAGATGTAAAAAAAAGAATAAAAGAGCTAACTATAGAAAATATCTATTATTTTCTACANAACAATAGATTTTGTCTTACGTAAAGAGATATAATCAATGGTGCTTCNACNAGAGAACAAAATTCAATGAATGCTCCAAATTCAAGATTTCCGCCATATAGAGTATATGTTATAATAATTGGTACAATAAGCCACCAGAGCGTAAATATAATTGGCCCTAGGCAAATTTTAACAGAGCTATAAAAAACAATATCCTTAAATTTAGAAATAACATTTTTTATTACGAGTAAAGGAAGAAAATTTGGAATTGAAAAAAGTAAAATGAATATTTCCAACAGCCTAGGATTATTTGAGAAAACTTTTTGACCAAATCCTTCTGTTTTTAATGATCCTTTTTCAATTCCTTCTTTTAATTCATTAAACTCTAGCTTAGTATTTTTANGAATGATCATTTTCTTCTTTTCAAAATATTGATCATTTTTATCGGGAAGCCAAATACACTTTTTCATTTTTTCCTCAAGGTTCTGCCTTAAAAGATTAATGTTTTCTGCATCCGAATTATTGTCATTTAAAAATTTTTTGAGATTTATGGGTTTTCCATAAACTAAATGCAAATCAGAGAAAGCAATTTGATGATGACCATAATTTATACCTACAGGGACAATGTAAATTAGTGATTCAGGAGANTCCATTTGAGCTTTAAGCGCCAATCTACTACTCCCTTTTGAGAGTCTTTGAAGGAAGTATTCGTTATGATGTGCTGCTTCTGAAAACATCATAATGCATTCGCCATTGCCTAAAATTTCCCTGCATTTTTCAAATATTTTATCATTTTTTTTCAGATTAGCATATCCATTTCTAATTCTATACACAGGAAGCATTCTAAGAGCGTCCATAAACCACTGGAAAGGGCCACCAAAAACATCGCTTCTAGTTAATGAGGTAACAGACCTAGAAATATTTGATCCTACTAATAAAGGATCTAGTAAAGCTCCTTGATGATTTGGAGAAAATAAAACTCCACCGTCTTTTGGGATATTATTTAAACCATAAACTTTTACNCTTCTAAAATAAAGTCGAGCGGNGAAGTAAAAGAAATATTTTATGATGTTATAAAAGACTTCTTTCATTGATAATGAATTTTAATTTTTTGAAAGATAATAATTATCCCATTATACATTAACAATTCTTTACAGCTGTAAGAATCAATTAATTACCCTTTTTGTGAATCTTAAACATAAAAACTTATATTTACTANATGCTCTTGGTATATTATTTGCCATTTGCATGCCAAACAAAAAAGATACTAAGATGAAAAATTCAGAAAAGTTTGACTTTAAATTTTATGAATGGGAAGAAAAATTAAAAGATAAGCCTTTTTTAAAACAGCCATTTGGNGAAAAATGGGAAGTTTACACATGGGGTGAAGTAGGCAACATGGCAAGGAAATTAGCCAATGGCCTNAAATCACTTGGGCTTCGAGAAAATGCCCACATAGGATTAGTCTCTAAAAATTGTAGAGAATGGATCATTGCTGATTTAGCAATTTTAATGGCAGGTTATATTTCAGTCCCCTTTTTCCCAACTTTAAAATCAAAAGAGATTAAAGAATTATTGAATCTGGGTGATGTCGATGCCCTTTTTGTCGGAAAGATGGAGATTTGGGATGAAATGAAGAAAGGTGTTCCAAAAGAAATGCCAATCATAGCTTTTCCTCAATACGAAGGAAATTCAAAGGTGAGTGAAGGCCATCAATGGTTTAATTTCATAGACAAATTTGAACCAATCAAACAAGTAAACGTCCCTAACCTTAAGGACCCTTGGACAATCATTTTTACCTCTGGAACTACCGGGACCCCCAAAGGCGTAGTTTTATCCTATGGAGCTAATGATGAAACAAAGGTTCTTACTCAGGATTCAAACCCTCTTAAAATAAATTTTGACGGAGAAAATCACTTCTTTTCTTATCTACCCTTAAATCACATTGCTGAAAGGATTGTAGTTGAGCATACTTGCTTTAGATTTGGCGGNACTATTTCATTTACTGAATCCCTAGAAACTTTTGCNCAAAATCTTCAAGTAACTCAACCNACNGTATTTTTTGCTGTACCTAGAATATGGACTAAATTTCAGCTTGGTATACTAGGGAAATTACCACAGAAAAAACTCAATACTTTATTACGTATTCCCCTAATTTCTGGTCTTTTAAAAAAGAAATTCAAGAAAGCTCTAGGACTTAGTAGAGCTAGGGCTAAAGTATCGGGGGCTGCGCCAATGCAAGAGGGTCAAAGGGTTTGGTTTAGAAAAATAGGGATTGATATAACCAATGGTTATGGAATGACTGAAAATTGTGCTATAACAACTCAATTAGATGGTAAAATAACTAACAAACCTGGTTCTGTTGGCCTAGCTCAAACAGGAGTTGAATTAAAGATTGATCCCAAAAATGGAGAAATTTTAATGCGAGGACCATTTTTAATGGATGGTTATTATAAAGATAAAAAGACAACTGAAAAAACCATAGTAAATGGATGGCTTCATACCGGTGATCAGGGATATATGGATGAAGAAGGGTTTCTCTTTATTACTGGTAGAGTCAAAGATACATTCAAAACATCCAAGGGTAAATTTATTGAGCCTCTGCTACTAGAACATTATTTTGGAGAAATATCAGATTTCGAACAAGTTTGTGTTGCCGGAATAGGTCTCCCTCAGCCAATTTGTTTAGCAACTTTATCTGACATTGGTAAAGGAAAAGAACAATCCGTGTTGGAAGAAGAATTAAAAACTTTACTCTTAAAAGTTAATGAGCCTCTTGATGGNTACAAAAANATATCAACTTTGATCGTTCTCAATGANGATTGGAATGTTGAAAATGGAATGACTACTCCAACTCTTAAAATTAAAAGAACTGAGATTGATAAAAAATACATGAATAATTTCTTTGATTGGCATAATGACGAAAAAAATGTAATTTTTGGATAAGACCCTCTNNAAGGCCCTAATTATATAGGATATTTGCAAAAATTATTGTGAAGATNATAATCTCTTTTATNCNNATAAAACAGATGTAAATCAAATAAAAGGTACTATATTGCTTTAACAAAACCAGATATTAATTAATTTTTTAAAACATGAGAAATAAATTTTTACTCAAAACAGCATTGCTATTTGTATCTATGCTGTTTTTTAATTTTGCCCTAGCGCAGACCACCATCAGTGGTTCTGTCTCCACAGGAGATCAGGAAGCGCTTCCGGGCGTGAATATTTTGATTTCAGGAACTAATTTTGGAACTACAACAGATTTTGACGGTAATTTTACCATAGCAACGTCTATGCCACTTCCTGTAGAACTAGAAATAAGTTATTTAGGATTTCAAACACAAATTATTGAGGTGACTTCGGAAGATCAAGAGATTTCAGTTTCTTTATCTCCTGGAGGAAATGATCTAGATGCTGTAATAGTTTCAGCTTCGAGAAAACGAGAGAAAGTTTTAGATGCGCCTGCGTCTGTTTCTATCGTTAGTTCAAGAGATATTGAAAATTCTGTTACTGCAGTTGATCCAGTTAGGAACCTGATGAATGTACCAGGAGTTCAGCTTCAACAGCAATCTGCTAATTCATTAAATATAGAGATGAGAGCTGGTGCTGGTGTTTTTGGAACTTCAACTTTCCCAATCCTTGACTATAGATACTTAGTAACACCTGCTGCAGGAACCTTTTTCACTTTTCAATCAGGNCTTTCTAATATTGATATTGATAGGATTGAGGTTGTAAGAGGATCTGGATCTGCGATGTATGGACCTGGAGTAACTTCAGGTGTTGTTCACTTTTTATCCAAAAGTGCTATTGACCATCCAGGAACTACGGTCGAGCTTATGGCTGGAAGCATGCAGCTTCAAGGGTTCACCCTAAGACATGCCTGGGCTAATGATGATAAAACATTGGGATATAAAATAAATGCAAGCGTTAGAAAAGGGAACGACTTTCAACTAGATCCAGTTGAAGACGCTGGTAGAATTGCTTCACTTGCTAGAACAGTTTCTCAACCATTGGTATCAAACATGCAAGTTAATAATACTGCCCCTGGACAAATACTTTTAGCTCAACCTGATCTGGATCAAGATGGTGATGGAAATCCAATGATTAATGAATTTAAAAATCAATCTGCCAATTTCACTCTTGAATACAGACCCGACACGAATACTTCAGCTGTTTTAGCTGCCGGTATTGCAAATGGTGGAGGATTATTTTTTAACTCTCAAGGACCAGGTTATACTCAAGGAACTGATTGGTGGGCACAAGCTAGATATCGATCNGGAGGACTTTTTGCTCAGGCTTATTACAACGCAAATGATGGTGGAACAGCAGAGAACCCTACATTTTTATACAACACAGGTCTTAGACAAGTTGCTTCGAGAAATTCTTTGGAAGCTCAGATTCAGTATAATTTTGATGTTCCAGATTTTTTAAACACGAATTTTACAATAGGGGCTGATTATAGAGATACAGATACAGATTCTGAATATACCCTTTATGGAAGATTTGATGATGATGATCAATACACAATAATGGGAGCATATGTTCAAGGTACTTCGGCTTTAACCGATAAACTTGACCTAAATTATGCTGTAAGATATGATACATTTAATTTTATAGATGAGGGAGGACTCTCTCCTAGGGTTGCTTTAGTTTATAAGGCTGATGATAAGAATACCTTCAGAGCATCTTACAANATAGCTACTACTGGACCAACTTCCTTACAACAGTACATTGACTTCCCCGTTTCTACGGTTCAACCTGCTGTATTTGATGTATGGTTAAGCGGGCAAAATGATGTTCAAACCATAAATCCAAATGGATTTATTGACTCAACATTATTGCCTGGAGACAATGATTTCCCAACTAGTATAACAGGATTGCCCCTAGCAGTTCCTTATCAAGCTATTAGNGCTGNTGCTANTGNNGCNNTNAANNNNTTTATNGCNNNTGGAATTAANCCATTAACAATGNCGCCTGATCCTNANGTTGNTGCTTTACAGCCTTTNCTTGGGCTTGTCAATGATTTTCTAAATGGTTATGCAGGGCCTGGTCTAACTCAGATGACAGGATCACTTTATGCCTATGATGTTTTTGATTTAGCCAATGCTGCTGCAGAAAGTCGTTTGCCTAGAGCATTTAACGCTGCTTTATCAGGTGCTGAAAGATCCAAGATAGAATATCAAAATTCTTTTGAAGTTGGATATAAAGGAATTTGGGAAGACAAATTAGGTGTGTCAGTAGATTTTTATACATATGAAAGAAAAGGATTTACTCAGTTTGCTGCTGTAGGTCCTAGTTATTGGCTGATAACAGATGCCGCTCAAATGACATCTGACATGGCTACCGCCGTTGGAACTGATGCAGCAGCTGGTTTAACAGCTCCAGTTACTGCTGCAGTTACTGCAGCAACAACAGCTGCATATCAAGCAAATGCCGTAGCATTATCTTTAGACTTTGCTCAAATGGCTGCAGGTAATATACCTGGAATACCTTCTTTAGCTCAGACTGTTGCTGCGACTGTACCAACAGTTGTTACTGGATTAGCTGGAATGATTGGAGGGGTTTATGGTAGTGCTACAGGTAATGATACTCCAGGAGCAGCGAGCTTTTGGAATGCTGCAAGTGCTGCATTTCCAATATTTGGCGCTATTGAATCTGCTGAATCTCCTAAGGGAGACGGGATGGTTCATTCACCTGCAGGATATAGAAGATTTGGTGATGCTGTAAGGAGTCACTGGGGAACAGACATAGCTTTAGAATATTATCTAAATGACAAAGTCACTCTTTGGGCCAATGGATCCTACCTGAGTCAAAATTACTGGGCTGTAGGCGACGATGATCTTCCTTTTGAGGCTTACTTGAATACTCCAAAGGTGAAATATAGAGGAGGGATAATGTACGGCGGAACAGGCAAAGGAATGTTTGGAAGTATAACTTATCAACACGATGATACATTTGAATCAAATCAAGGAGAATATGGCGGGACGGTTCAGGAAAAAGATCTTATCGATCTTAATCTTGGATATAAGTTTGATAATGGAGTCAATCTAAACTTGTCAGCAACGAATTTATTTGATGAGAAGTATAGAGCGATGCCTGGAATGCCAGTAATTGGAAGAAGAACAGTTTTAACTGCTACATATTCTTTCCAATAGAAAATTAATATAGTATCTGGTGCCCTGAAAAGTATTCATCATGGGTACAGTGAGGGGAATAGAAAGAGCAACAATTGTTGCTCTTTCTTCTTTAAAAGAGTATGGTAATATCGATTGATTGTCTAAATGAAAGCTAGATAATTTATGACGATGGATTAATTTAGCAGTCATTATATATTTTTTATTTAGTATCTGAAAATGTATTCTAAAGAATTATTTAAAGGGGAAGTGATTTTAGTTACTGGTGGAGGAACTGGAATAGGTTACGGAATTGCAGAGCTTTTCATTGAACTTGGAGGACTTGTAATAATTACTTCTAGAGATAAATCAAATCTAGAAAAATCATCAAAAAATTTATCAAAAAATGGCGCATGTCATTATAAGGTATGTGATATTAGAAAAACAGAAACAGTTGAAGATTTAATTAATTGGATAAATAAAAAATTTGGCAAACTAGATGTTCTAATCAATAATGCTGGAGGGCAATTTCCTGCACCTGCGAATGTAATGTCTCAGAAAGGGTGGGCTGCAGTAATAAATAATAATTTAAACGGAACATTTAACATGAGTCATGCTTGTGCAAATAAATTTTTTATCCCCCAAAAAAAAGGTAACATAGTCAACATAACAGCAAATGTCTTAAGAGGATTTCCTGGTATGGCACATACTGGAGCAGCTAGAGCAGGCGTTGAGAATCTAACCAAAACCCTAGGACAAGAATGGGCTGAATACAAAATAAGGATTAATGCTATTGCTCCAGGAATAATAGCTACTTCTGGCTTAGATTCTTATCCAGAAGTAATTAAGTCTTTTTTTAAGAAAATTGAGAAAAAGAATCTGATGAATAGATTTGGAACTCCAAAAGATATAGCCAATGCTGTCATATTTCTTGCTTCGCCACTTTCTTCTTACATTAGCGGCATCACTATTCCGGTAGATGGACTTGAACATTTATCGGGTGATCGAATGGAGTTATTTAATATGATCAAAAAACTTATTTAAAGTAAATGGAATATTTTAGAGAAGAGCATGAATTATTTAGAGCAAGTTTAAGAGATTTTCTTCATAGAGAAGTAGTTCCTAACATTGATGAATGGGAAAAAGAAAAAAGAATACCCAGAGAGATATGGAAGAAAATGGGTGCTATGGGATATCATGGACTTTCCTACCCTAAGGAGTATGGAGGGAGTGACTTAGATTTTTTCTTTGATGTTGTTTTCAATGAGGAACTTGGGAGAATAAACTGTGGAGGTTTTACAATTGCCCAACAAGCTTCCCAATACATGGCTGGTCCATACATAGTTAAATATGGTTCAGAAGCTATTAAACAAAAATACCTACCAGGAATAGTTAGCGGAGAATTGATAGGCTGTATAGGGATAACTGAACCTGGAGCTGGATCAGACACACAAAAAATTCAAACCAAAGCAATTAAGAAGGGGAACTATTATGTGGTTGATGGATCCAAAACTTTTATAACAAATGCCTATTATGGTGACTTTGTAGTTGCTGTTGTCAAAACAGATCCAGATAAAGGGGCAAAAGGAGTTAGCCTATTAGTAATAGATCTAAATTCTGAAGGAATTCAAAAAAGTAAACTAAATAAACTTGGATGGCATTGTTCAGATACTGCAGAATTAAGTTTTGACAGTGTAAAAGTTCCGGCCGAGAATTTAATTGGTAAAGAGGGATCTGGCTTTAAATACTTAATGAATGGATTGCAGCTAGAAAGATTATGTTTTATTCCTTCCTCGGTTTCATCCATGGAATATGCAATTGAAATTTCCATGGAATATATGTCAGAGAGAAAAGCTTTTGGAAGTGCACTTGACACTTTTCAGGTACTAAGACATCGTATCGCCCAACTTTCCTCTGAAGTTGAAGCTCTTAAAGCTTTTGGATACTATTGTTGTAGTATTTTTGGGCGTGGCATGTACGATGTAAAGTTGTGTTCAATGGCTAAATTAATTTGTACCGAGCTTCATGAAAAAGTAGCAACTCAATGCTTACAGTTTTATGGAGGCTATGGATATATGGAAGATTATCCAATGGCAAGAATGTATAGAGATGTTCGGGCTGGAACAATTGGTGCTGGGACATCAGAGATTATGCACGAGATAATATCTAAAATGATTATTGATGATGTAGAATATGAAAAAGAAAAAGAAACGGGAGCTTCATCTGATAAATTTTTCTATAATCCAATTGGACCACTTTACCAGATGGGATTTGATCATAGAGAGTTATTTAGAAACTCGATAAGGAAATTCATAAATAAAGAAGTTATTCCAAACATTAATGGTTGGAAAAAGGAAGGAAAAATCCCAAAGGAGATATATAAAAAATTTGGTCAAATGGGATATTTTGGATTAGCTTTTGAACAAAAGTATGGAGGGAGTAATTCAGAGATTTGGTACACCGTGATAATTCTTGAGGAAATATCTAGAGTTAATCCGACTGGATTTGCTGCTGCTTTGGCTTCACATTTTTACTTATCACTAATGCATATAAATAATATTGCAAATGAGAATCAAAAGCAAAAATATTTGGTTCCTGGAATTAAAGGTGATTTAATTGGATGCATTGCTTTTGAGGAACCTTTTATGAGTTTTGATTCTGGCAATATCAAAACAACAGCTGTAAAAAATGGAGAAAATTATGTCATAAATGGATCTAAAAATTTCATCGCAAATTCTATAAATAGCGACTATATTTTGGTACCTGTTAAAATGGATCCAAATTCTAAATCACAAGAGAATAAAATTATTTTGGTTGAAAGGGATCGCNCTGGGCTTAAATTTATCAAATCAAATAAATTAGGTTCCCATACTTCAGATATGACAGAAATTAGTTTTGAAAATGTGAAAGTCCCTATTGAAAATTTATTAGGAGATCAGGATAAAGAATTTGATTTAGTAGGGCATTCTGTATATGAGAGTTTGTCAATNGCTACTATTTCGGTTGGGACTTCTCANTTTGCTCTAGAAACAACATTAAAATATCTGAAAGAGCGCGAAGTCTTTGGAGATCCATTAGCAAAATTTCAAGTTCTTAGACACCGAATTGCAAAGATGGCTTCGGAGATTGAATTAAATCGACAGTTTCTAATTAATCTNTATACAAGATTTGAAAAAGGAGATTNTTTATTTAAAGAAGCTTTGATGGCTAAACTTNTAGCTACTCAACTTTGTGATAGGGTTACACTTCATTGTTTCCAGATGTTTGGTGGGAATGGACCTATAGAAGAATATCCTATTACTAGGATTTGGAGAGATTCGAAATCTAAGCAAATAGGAGGGGGAACATCAGAAATTTTATGTGAAATAATATCGAAAGCAATAATTGATCGTAAAGGATTTAATTCAGTTAAGACAGAGAAAAAAAAGCAAACTAGTAAAATATGAGCACTAAAAGTTTGTTTAATCTCAATGGGAAAGTTGCTATTATTACTGGTGCTAGTAAAGGGATAGGGTTTTCAATTGCTGAAGCCCTTGCAGAATATGGAGCAAGTGTTATTGTTAGTAGTCGTTCTCAAGAAGCAGTAGATGAAGCAGCCGATAAAATTAAACAAAAAGGTTTTGAATCAAAAGGAATTGCTTGTCACGTAGGAGATTCTGAGCAAAGAAAAGAATTAATTCAACAAACAATTAAAATTTATGGAGGCATTGATATTTTTATCAATAATGCAGCAATAAATCCTGTTCAAGACTCATTAGAAAATATGACAGAGGCTATTTATGATAAAATGATGGATGTAAATTTAAAGTCAGCTTTTGATTTCGGGAATCTTTGTTTTCCATATTTAAAAGAAAAAAAAGATGGATCAATTATTAACATAGCTTCTGTAGAGGGATTAAAACCAACCTTTGGACTGGGGATTTACAGCATGACCAAGGCAGCTATGATTATGTTAACTAAAGTCCAAGCGAAAGAATGGGGCAAACATGGTATTCGCTCTAATGCAATTTGTCCTGGTTTAATTCAAACTAAACTCAGCTCTGGTATTTGGAAGAATGAATCAATTTTGAAAAAGTTTGAGGATCAATTACCAATAGGAAGGATGGCTCAACCAATTGAAATTTCTGGACTAGCTGTTTATTTGTCATCTAAAGCAGGGAGCTATTCAACAGGAGGTGTTTATACTATTGACGGTGGACATATGTTAACTTAAAATAATATTATGGAAGAGAGAAAAAAACAAAATCCCTATAGAACGGTTTTTAATAATATTGATGAACTTGAAAGTTACGTTGGAAAAGAATTGGGGATAACGGATTGGCAAGAAATGAATCAAGAGCGAATAAATGCATTTGCAAATGTAACAGAAGACCTTCAATGGATTCATATTGATGAAGAGCGAAGCAAAAAAGAATCTCCTTATAAAAATACAATTGCTCACGGATTTTTAATGCTTTCAATGAGCTCTAAGACTATGTTTGATTGTTATGAAATTAAAAATTTGTCAATGGCAATTAATTATGGACTAGATAAAGTTCGTTTCCCTAACGCTACTCTTTCAGGCTCAAGATTTAGAGGGAGGGTTTCATTAATGGAGTTTTTAAAAATTCCCAAAGGAGCAAAGTATAAATTACGTGTAATTATTGAATTAGAGGGAGAAGAAAAACCAGCATGTCTAGCTGATTGCTTAGCCCTCGCATACAAATGATTAATTATGGATAAAGCAGTTTTATTTGAAATAAAAAATAGTGTTGCAACAATTACTTTAAATCGACCAGATCGCTACAATGCAGTTAATCAAGATCTGATAGACGGAATTGTCAATGGACTTAACAGATGTAAAGAAGATGAAGCAATAAGATCTATTGTTTTGACTGGCAATGGTCCTGGCTTTTGTGCCGGTGCAGATATGAGCGTTTTTGCAGTTCAAGCAACTCCAGAGGAACGAAGAGATTATATCATCGAAAAATATCAACCGATTATGGAGTTATTTTTTTCTATAAAAAAACCAATAATTGGTGCAATTAATGGTACAGCTGCAGGCGTTGGAGCAGCCTTTGCTTTAGCTTGTGATTTTAGAGTGATGAGTAAAAAAAGCGGCATATTATACGCTTTTATTAATATAGGATTAGGGCCAGATGGAGGAGCTAGTTGGCTTTTAACAAGACAAGTAGGATATAGCAAGGCCCTTGAAATTGCTGTTGGCGGGGAAAAGATTCTTGGAGAAGAATGTTTAAAGTTAGGTTTGACTAATAAATTAGTTGATGAAAAAAATATTCTTAGTGAGGCACAAAAATGGGGCAAGGAGCTATCTGAAAAGCCAACCTTGGCTATTGGAATAACTAAACAGGATATGTTTTTTTCAATGGACAATGATTTAAATGATGCAATTGCATTTGAAGCTGAAAAACAGATTCTTGCATTTAAGAGTCATGATTTAATGGAAGGTGTAACTGCTTTTCTTGAGAAGAGAAAGCCTAAATTTTTAGGGAAATAATAATAAGATGGAGTTTCTAGAAATAAAAGAAAAGATTAAAGATTTCGTTAAGAAAGAAATAATAGCTTTAGAGCCATGGATTCTGAGTTCTGATTGGGGTAAAAAGTTACCAAAACTTAACGAAATTAGAAAAAAAGTTAGATCTAATGGATTATGGCTACCGCAAATACCTAAAGAATACGGTGGCTTAGGCCTGACCAACTTACAATATGGCGAGATTAGTGAGATTTTAGGGACTAGTCCCTACGGGCACTATTGTTTTAACTGTCAGGCTCCAGATGCAGGGAACATGGAAATCCTTATCGAATTTGGATCTGAGAATCAAAAAAAAGAATATTTATATCCATTATTAGAGGGCAAAATAAGAAGTTGTTTTGCAATGACTGAACCAGAATTTCCAGGATCAAATCCCGTTAAAATGGGAACAATTGCAATTAAAAAAGGGGATAATTACGTAATTAATGGACATAAATGGTTTACCTCTGGATTTGACGGGGCATCATTTGCAATTGTTATGCTAATCACTAATCCCAATGATAATAATCCATATAAAAAAGCCAGCCAAATCATTGTTCCTACTGATAATAAGGGGATTGATTTTATTAGGAATGTATCTGTTATGGGGCATCCTGGATCAGGATGGGAGAGTCATGCAGAAATTAAATTTAAAAATGCGATTGTCCCCTGCTCAAATATTTTAGGAGATGAAGGAGAAGGATTTTCAATTGCACAAAAGAGATTAGGCCCAGGACGGATTCACCATTGCATGCGTTGGATTGGTATGTGTGAACGTTCATTTGATTTAATGTGTGAGCGGGCTTCATCAAGAGAAATATCAGAAGGAATAATGCTTGGAGAAAAGCAAACAGTTCAAAACTGGATTTCAGAATGTCGTGCAGAGATTAACGCTGCTCGTCTTCTTGTTCAAGATGCAGCAACAAANATAGATGTCCAAGGGAGCTATAAATCTCGGACNGAGATTTCTATTATCAAGTTCTATTGCGCTCAAGTTCTTCAGAAAGTTGTTGATTGCGCTATTCAAGTGCACGGAGCTAAAGGAGTAACAGATGATACAATTTTATCAGCTTACTATAGGCATGAAAGAGCAGCGAGAATATATGATGGCGCAGATGAAGTACATAAAAGTAGAGTAGCTAGATTAATTTTAAAAAAGTATTCAAAATAGATTAAAAATCATAAAATGAAATTGGATGCNCCGACTAAAATTAGAGAAGGAGAGGATATAGAAAGAGANAGTTTAATAAAATATTTATCTGAAAAGTTCAATGCAAATAGTTCAAAACTGGAAGTACTTCAATTTCCTTCAGGATATTCTAACCTAACTTATTTAATTAAATTTAATCAAAGTGAATATGTTCTTCGTAGGCCACCTTTTGGTGCAAAAGTAAAATCTGGCCATGATATGTCTCGTGAATTTAAAATNCTTTCTATTTTAAAAAATAAATTTTCTAAGGCTCCTAAACCTATTCTATTTTGTAGTGATGAAAATATCATAGGCTCTTCTTTTTATATTATGGAACGTATAAAGGGAGTAATTCTAAGAGGAGGAATGCCTAAAGATGAACTTCCTGAACCTAAAAAAATAAAAGATATTGTTCACGACTTTGTATCGACTATGACAGAGTTACATTCAATAGATTGTAACGCCCCTGAGTTATCAAATTTAGGAAAGCCGGAAGGATATGTAAAAAGGCAAGTTGAGGGATGGGCTTATCGTTATGAACAATCAAAAACAAACAATTTTAATGGGATTGAAAAAACTATTAAATGGTTGTGTAATAATTATCCAAGAAAACATGAAACTTCTTTAATTCATAATGATTACAAATA
This sequence comes from Flavobacteriaceae bacterium, assembly GCA_002702405.1. The sequence goes on from NZZH01000046.1 coordinate 18,067, forward strand.
TGATAACATAGTCTTAAGTGGAGATAACAATCTTAAAATAAAGGCTGTCTTAGACTGGGAAATGGCAACGATAGGGGATCCTTTAATGGATTTAGGCACCACTCTAGGATATTGGATTCATCAAACAGATCCTAATTTTATTAAATCAAATAAGCTTAATCTAACAACAACTGAGGGAAATCCAAAGCGGGGAGAATTGATTGAATTATATGCTTTAAAAAGTAAAAGAGATTTATCTAACATAGTTTTTTACTTTATTTTTGGGTTGTTTAAAATAGCTGTGATCATTCAACAGATTTATTACAGATATAAAAAAGGATTTACAAATGATTCCAGATTCAAGGAACTTAATAAAATTGTAGAATTATANGGAATTATGTCAAACCAGGCAATAGACAAAAAAAAAGTAGATGACTTATTTTAAAAATNTATGGATTCAAAAATTAAAGTAGATATTGCAGATTTCAGAACAGAAACAAGAGCATGGCTTGAAGAAAATTGTCCTAAAAGCATGTGTAAACCAATNAAGGATGCAAGTGATTTTTATTGGGGAGGAAGGAATGCAAAATTTAGTTCTAAAGACCAAAAGATTTGGTTTGAAAGAATGTTAGAGAAGGGATGGATTGTTCCTTATTGGGAAAAAAAATATGGAGGAGGAGGACTTNGTCCAAAGGAAAATACCATTCTTACTCAAGAAATGAGTCGTTTAGGATGTCGTAAACCAATTTATTCTTTTGGCATTTCAATGCTGGGACCTGCTTTACTTCAATTTGCCACAGAAGAACAAAAATTAAAATATTTGCCAGAGATAGTAAATGGAAAGATATGGTGGTGTCAAGGATACAGTGAACCAAATTCTGGAAGTGATTTGGCTGGNCTTCAAATGAAAGCTGATGATAAGGGAGAAAACTTTTTAGTAACAGGNTCAAAAGTTTGGACTTCCTATGGAGATAAAGCAGATTGGATTTTTTGTTTAGTTAGGACTGATTCAAATTCTCCCAAGCATAGCGGAATTAGTTTTCTNTTGATTGATATGAAATCAAAAGGAGTTAGTACAAGACCAATAAAATTAATTAGCGGNAAATCTCCTTTTTGTGAAACTTTTTTTGACGCTGTTAAAGTTCCAAAAACAAATTTGGTAGGTAATTTAAATGAAGGATGGACAATTGCAAAGTTTTTGTTAACTCATGAAAGACAAATGATTGGCGGGATAGGAGAAACAGATATCAAAGAGAATCCTCATAAACTAGCTAAAAAAGAACTTCCTTTTGAGAATGGTAAATTAAAAGATCCAATTCTAAGAACAGAAATTTCTGAGTTTGAATTAGATGATGAAATTTTTAATCTTACAATCCAGAGAATAGTTGATGAAGCAAAAGCAGGAAATAACTCTGGGGCTCTTTCTTCCTTTTTTAAATATTATGGGACAGAATTAAATGTTAAGCGTTTTGAACTTTTATTNAGTATTTCAGGNTCTGAAGGTTTGTTATGGATGGATGATAAAAGTTCTGAAATAAATCTCGCTAGAAACTTTTGTAGATCGAAGGGGAATACAATTGAGGGAGGCACTTCAGAGATACAACTCAATATAATTGCAAAACGAATTTTAGAATTACCATAATAAAAAATATTATAATGGCACTAATNATNACAGAAGAAGAGAAAATGCTTAAAGAAGCTGCTCGGGAATTACTCGAATCAAAAGTTTCTATAGATCAATTTAGATCATTGAGAGATGAAAATTATCAGTCATTTGATAAATCAACATGGAATGAAATGATAGAAATGGGATGGACTTCTTTAATTATTCCTGAAGAATATAATGGATTAGACTTTGGCTATGTTGGAATGGGACAAGTCCTAGAGGAGATGGGAAGAAAATTAGTAAAGTCACCTTTAATTTCTTCAATACTTTTTTCNGCAACTGCNATTAAATATTCTGACAATGAGGAATTGAAAATTAAATTTTTTCCTAAGTTAATGAATGGAGAAGTTTTGATGACACTTGCAGTTGATGAAAAATCTTATCANGACCCATATAAAATTGATACCAANGCGACTGAAGAAAAAAACTGTTACAAGCTAAATGGTAANAAAACGTTTGTTTCAAATGGTAATTTTTCTGATCATTTAATTGTGTTAGCAGTAACAGATTCTAAGGAATATGGTCTTTTCCTTGTTAAATCAGATACTTTGGGAATAACAATTAAAAATAAGATCTTATTAGATACATCTACTTATTCAGAGATTACATTAAATGATGTTTCNGTTCCAAAGGAATACCGNTTAGATGTTAATATTTCAGGGAAGGAATTAATAAAGAAAGTTCTTGATATTTCATGTATTGGTCTTTCAGCTGAAATTTTAGGNATTATTTTGGAGTCCTTTGAATTGACANTTAACTATTTGAAAGAGCGTGAGCAATTTGGAGTAAAGATTGGATCTTTCCAGGCGCTACAGCATAGGGCGGCAAAACTTTTTTCAGAAATTGAACTTTGTAAATCAATCGTTTTAAAGGGTTTACAGGCAATAGATAAAAATGACAAAGACATTTCAAATTATGCTAGCCTAGCTAAGGCTAAGCTTTGCAAAACAGTTAAATTAGTTACAAATGAGGCTATTCAAATGCATGGAGGNATAGGTGTTACAGATGATTCCAATATTGGATTTTATTTGAAAAAAGCTCGAGTTGTACAGAATATATTTGGAGATTATAATTACCATTTAGATAGATTAGCAAAAAACAAAGGATATTAAACGTAAGTTTATAAAATCCAAAAAAAATAGGATAAATAATAGTAAAGACTTTTTAAGATTATAAGTCTAAGTACTATATTTGCATGCAAAATTCTGAGTTTATTTTATTATTAAATTTTAAACAAAAATATGGCAAATCAAGTTGGAAAAGTTTCTGAAATAGTTGGNCCTGTTGTCGATGTTGAATTTGGTGGAGAGGATGATCTACCCAAAATATATGATTCATTAGAAATTAAAAGAGATGANGGCTCACTTTTAGTTNTAGAAGTACAATCGCATATTGGTGAAAATACTGTTAGAACAATTTCTATGGATTCTACAGATGGTTTAAGTAGGGGAGTAAAGGTTTNTGCTACAGATAGTCCAATTCAAATGCCCATNGGAGANGAAGTTTATGGACGTCTTTTTAATGTTATTGGAGATCCAATAGATGGTCTTGAAAAATTACCTAAAAAAGGAAAAAGTGGTTTACCCATTCATCGAGATGCACCCCCTTTTGATGAACTTTCTACCTCGACAGAAGTTTTATTTACAGGGATAAAAGTTATAGACTTGATTGAACCTTATGCAAAAGGAGGTAAAATAGGATTATTTGGTGGAGCAGGCGTTGGTAAAACAGTTCTTATCCAAGAATTAATAAATAATATCGCAAAAGGATATGGAGGTCTTTCTGTTTTTGCTGGTGTGGGNGAGAGGACNAGAGAAGGGAATGATTTATTACGTGAAATGCTAGAATCTGGTATTATTAATTACGGAGATAAATTTCTAAAGTCAATGGAAGAAGGAAGTTGGGATCTATCAAAAGTTGATAAAAAGGCGATGAGTGAATCAAAGGCAACGTTTGTTTTTGGTCAAATGAATGAACCTCCTGGAGCTCGTGCTAGAGTTGCTTTATCAGGTTTGACTTTAGCTGAATACTTCAGAGATGGAGCAGGAGACGGACAAGGGAAAGATGTTTTATTCTTTGTTGATAATATTTTCCGTTTTACTCAAGCGGGATCAGAGGTATCTGCTTTGCTTGGGAGAATGCCTTCAGCTGTTGGATATCAACCAACCTTAGCGACTGAAATGGGAGCAATGCAAGAAAGAATAACATCTACCAAAAAAGGCTCAATTACATCTGTTCAGGCTGTATATGTTCCTGCAGATGATCTAACAGACCCTGCTCCAGCAACAACTTTTGCCCATTTAGATGCAACCACAGTTCTATCAAGGAAGATTGCTGAAATAGGGATTTATCCTGCCGTTGATCCTCTTGATTCTACTTCTAGAATTTTAACACCTGAAATATTGGGAGACGAACATTATAATTGCGCTCAAAGAGTTAAGGAGCTTTTACAACGATATAAAGAACTACAAGATATTATAGCTATACTTGGAATGGAGGAATTATCAGAAGATGATAAGCTTGCAGTAGCAAGAGCAAGAAAAGTACAAAGATTTTTATCCCAGCCTTTTCATGTTGCTGAACAGTTTACCGGTATTCCAGGTGTTCTTGTTGATATAAAAGATACTATAAAGGGATTTAATATGATAATGGATGGAGAACTTGATCATCTTCCTGAAGCTGCTTTTAATTTAAAGGGAAATATTGAGGAAGCAATTGCAGCCGGAGAAAAAATGTTGTCTGAAGCTTAGATTATGTACTTAGAAATTATTTCTCCCGAATCCATTATTTTCAAAGGTGAAATTGATTCTATTTCTGTCCCAGGATCAAGTGGAGACTTTCAGGTTCTTAATAATCATGCGCCAATAATTTCAACCTTAAAAAAAGGAATTATAAAAATTAAGGCAAAAATGAAACCCGAAGAGTCTGATGAAAATTTTTTTTCTAAAGAAGGTAAAGAAACTTATACATATAAAATAAAATCTGGAGTTATTCAGGTAAAAAAAAATAAGTTGATTTTACTTTCTGACTAGAATTTATTTTTAAATATTTTCATTTGAAAGATAAAAAGTTACCTATTTTTTTATTGTTTTTTTTGTCTTTTTTTTCAAAAGCACAACAATATTTGGTTAAAGAAAATCTAGATGAAGTAATCGTTTCTTCTGCTAGAATAGATATTCCTTTTTCAAAAAATTCACGATCTATTCAAATAATATCGGAAGAGGATATTAAAAAAAGTGGGGTAAAAACTATAATAGATTTATTACAACAAGTCCCTGGAATTGATATAAGAAGAAGAGGGAGTGATGGAATACAAGCTGATTTATATATTAGAGGAGGTACATTTGATCAAACTTTGCTTTTAATAGATGGTGTAAAATTAGAGGATTCACAAACAGGACATCACACTTTAAACTTTTTGCCACCTCCAAATTTAATTGAAAGGATTGAGATTATTAAAGGTTCATCAGCAAGAATTTTTGGGCAAAATGCTTTTACAGGAGCAATAAACATAGTTACAAAAAAAGATATTAAAAAAAATATTTCATTTCAATTAAGCAAAGGTTCTTATGACAGAACAAAGGGGAATATNTTGTATGGTTTTTCAAANGAAAAAAANAGTATGCTAATTAATTTAAACGGTAATTTATCAAATGGCTATCGTTATAATACTGATTATAAATTTTCAAATTATTTTTTTAAGGGGAATTTCTCAAAAAAGAAAAATCCAATAAATATGATTGCCTTTTTTTCAGATAGGAAATTTGGAGCTAATGGGTTTTATGCTAATCCCAGTGCAACCGAACAGTATGAAGAAACTCAGGCTAGCCTTGTAGCTTTTTCTTCAACTTACAATAAAAAAAAATGGGTTTTTAAACCTAAAGTTTTTTGGAGAAGGGGACAGGACACCTACGAGTATATCAGAGGTAAGCCCGAGATTTATAGAAATCTTCACATAACAAACAAATATGGATTTTCTTTTGATGCAAGTTATTCTTGGGATAAAGCAGAAACGGGTTTTGGAGTTGATCTTTCAAAAGTTTCAATTGTAAGCAATAACCTAGGGGATCATCAGCGCACAAAACTTAATATTTTTTTTGAACATAGACTTCGTTTGATTAATAATTTACTAGATATTTCTCCTGGGTTTGCAATTAATTATTTTTCTGACTTTAATTGGCACTTTTTCCCTGGACTCGATATGGGATTAGAATTAAACAAAAATTTAAGATTATACACTACAGTAGGTTATACATACAGAACTCCAACTTATACAGATTTATATTATCAAGATCCTACTACAAAAGGNAACAAAAATTTGAAACCAGAGGAAGCNTTNACNAAAGAAGTAGGAGTTCGTTTTCTAAAGAAAAATTTTAGNGCANTATTTGCTTTATACAATAGAGAATCAAAAAATTTAATTGACTANATAAAAGAAAGTGAAGAAGATCTATGGCAGGCAAATAATATTAGAGAGATAAATTCAAAAGGATTTGATTTTGAATTTTTTTTCCCTTTCAATAATATATCAAACCTAAGTTCTTTTAAACTNGGGTATTCCTATTTACAAAACAATCTAAAAAATATTGATTATAGCTTTTCAAAATATTTAATAAATAGCTCTANAAAACATCAACTAGTAGGGACTTATAGGACTAAATTATTTAAGACAATAAATAGTTCCACTGTTTTTAAATTTATTGAAAGATACAATAACGAAAGTTACAGTATTATTGATCTGTTTTTCCAATATGAATTTAAAAAAATCAAGTTAGATTTATTTATAAATAATTTGCTTAATATAGAATATTCAGAGACAAACCTTGTCCCTATGCCCAAAAGGAATTTTTTGTTTGGGATAAATTATTCCTTATAAATTAATTGATTGTNTTTCTATTTTTTCTAGTTGATCAAAAATCAAGGCTTTTTCCCAACCCCTATATCTTAGATAATCCCATATTTTTTTTTTCTTTTCAATTAAAGACCTAGATNTAAGTGATTCCCAAATTTTTTTAACTAATTCTTGACAAGTAAAATCATAGTCCTCTTCTATTTCTTTAAGTCCAATTTTTATATCAATTTCAGAAATATTCCTTTTTTTAAGTTCTTGATATATTTTTAGTCTCCCCCATTTTTTAATTCTGAATTTACCTCTNGAGAAATTTTTNGAAAAACGGGNTTCATTTATTAAATCTTGATTTAAGAGATTTAATAATATATCATCAATTAGATTTTTTNCTAGCCCCCAACTTCTCAGTTTAATTACTACTTCTTTTTCGCATCTTTCTTGGTAAAGNCAAAANTTTTCAATTTTTAATTGAATTTTTTCATTATTAGTTGAATTAGAAAGTTTCATATAAACTAATTTAAAACAAAAAACCGCCCACTTAATAATGGACGGTTTTTTTAAATAATCATTTTATTTTAATAAGTTTTTTATTTACATCTAAAAAACGAAATTCTAAATAAAAAAAAGCATCTCGTGGAATTATTTGTATCCACTTATTAAATTTNAGAAACCATTTCATTCNAATTGAAGGGATTCCTTGNTTTAAATAGGCAGCAACAAAAGGNTGAGTATGTAAAAAAATCTTTTCCTTTTTATAACGCCCGTGCTTAGTTATTTTATCTAGTTCTGCATTAATTTTTTCTAATATGATAATTGGTGCCTCAACTTCATTATTTTGATTAGGATTTAGNTCTTTAGTTTTTATATTCATTTCCGGACGAACTCTTTGACGAGTTATCTGGATTAAACCAAATTTGCTAGGAGGCAAAATNTTATGCTTAGTTTTATCATTATTCATTTCANTCTTTAGATGCTCAAACAATTTTTTCCTATTTTCATTNGAAGTGAGATCTATNAAATCAACAACAATTATACCGCCTAGNTCTCTTAACCTGACTTGTCTAGCNATTTCACTAGCAGCTATNATATTNACTTCAAATGCACTTTCCTCTTGTGATTTAGATTTCGATCGATTCGACTGATTACCACTGTTAACATCAATTACATGCAAAGCTTCNGTATGNTCAATTATTAAATAAGAGCCTTTTTGCATGGAAACGGTTTTTCCAAAAGAAGTNTTTATTTGTCTTTCAACACCAAATCTTTCAAAAATCGGAACTTGATTTGTGTAAAGATTTACAATAGATGTTTTTTTTGGAGCNATTGTCTGAATATAATCTTTGATTTCAGAAAACATTTCTGAATCATCNACATGAATACCAGTAAAATTATCATCAAAAATATCTCTTAGTATACTTGATGATCTATTAATTTCACTTAANATTTTTGCTGGGTACTTATCAACTTTAGTTAATTTTTCACACATATTTTTCCATCGATTCAATAATCTTTGTAGATCAGAATCAAGATCTGCAACTTTTTTGTTTTTTGCAACAGTGCGAATAATTATTCCAAACCCCTTNGGGCGAATGCTTTTTACAACTTTATTAAGTCTAGATTTTTCTTCTTTACTTTCTATTTTTTGTGAGATAGAAACCCTNTCAGAAAAAGGTATCAAAACCATAAATCTTCCNGCAAGAGAGAGCTCTGANCTTACCCTTGGACCTTTTGAAGAGATTGGTTCCTTTACAATTTGAACAAGTATTCTTTGTTTAGGTCGAANAAAATNTTCAATTTTTCCATCTTTTGGTATATCTTTTTCAAAATGAAAATTCGACAACAAATAATCTTTCTTTTTACCCTTTTGTATAAGAGACACAAATTTTAAAACAGAAGATAATCTTGGGCCTAAATCATGATANTGTAAAAAACCATCTTTATGATAGCCTACATTAATAAATGCNGCGTTAAGTCCAGCAACAGGNTTTCTTATTGAAGAGATAAAAATATCTCCAACAGAAAACTTATTACTATCGATTTCTTTGTTTAACTCAATCAGCTTTCCGCTGTTAAGTAATGCNAAATCAACAGCAGAGGAATTTGATCGTATAACCAATTCTTTTTTCACTGTGATTAATTTTAGTAGCTATAAAAATAAATTTTAGCTAATTAAACATTCAATTTAATTTTCAGAAGGCACTGAATTAGAATCAGGCCCTATGTCAAAGAACGTAAATAAATTTTTTACTTTTAAACACTATTTTTTCTTGTGGCGATTTGATCTTCTCCTTTTTTTTCTCTTGTGCGTAGCAACTTTGTGACGCTTTCTTTTTTTACCACTAGGCATATGTTAATTATTATAAATTAGTTAGTCAAAATACAATTAAGAAACAGGCACTTTAGATTTGACGCCACTTAAAAAAACTTTTGATGGCTTAAAAGCAGGTATATTATGAGCTGGTATATTTACCGCAACATTTTTTGAAATATTTCTTCCTGTTTTTTTAGCACGAGTTTTTATAATAAAACTTCCGAAACCTCTTAGGTAAACATTTTCACCGTTCTCTAAAGTTGTTTTAACTTCCTCCATGAATTTCTCGACAGTTGCCTGTACATCAATTTTATCAATTCCAAGCTTGTCAGAAACTTTTGAGACTATGTCAGCTTTTGTCATATCTAAAATGTTAATTAAATAAATGTTTTAAAAGCTTCCAAATATATAAATTTATATTATAAATCATTGTAAATTACCATTTTATATTTAATGCCCATTCAGACTAAACTAATAAGCTGGTATTTAAAAAATAAAAGGGATTTCCCTTGGAGAAAAACTAAAGATCCATATAAAATATGGGTTTCAGAAATCATTTTACAACAAACTAAAGCTGCAACAGGAGTTTTACATTACAATAAATTTTTAAAAGAATTTCCAACTTTAAAAAAATTAGCTAAATCAAGTGAAAAAAAAGTTCTTAAAACATGGGAAGGATTTGGGTATTATAGTCGNGCTAGGAACTTATTGCATACAGCAAAGAAGTTATTTNACGAATATGAGGGTCAATTTCCAACTGACTTTCAAACACTTAAGTCATTTAGAGGAATAGGCGATTATACAGCTAGCGCAATTGGATCTATATGTTTTAATTTGCNGGAGGGAGTAGTTGATGGAAATGTTTATAGACTTATATCAAGAGTATTTGGCATANATGACCCTATCAACATAAATGCTTCTAAAAGAAAATTTAAAGAAAAAGTAAATTTCTTAATAAAAGGATTTGATCCAGGACTTTTCAATCAAGCAATGATGGAATTTGGTGCACTTCAATGCATCCCTTCAAACCCTAAATGTAATATTTGTCCACTTAAAAGAATATGTTTTTCCTACAAAAAAAATCAAGTCCATCTTTTTCCATTTAAGTCAGAAAAGAAGAAAATAAAAAACAGATTTTTTAATTTCATTATTTTCCATAACTCTGTTAATGAAACCATTATTGAAAAAAGAGAAGCTGGGATATGGAAAAATCTATATCAATTTCCATTATTAGAAACAAAAAATAATATCAAGAAAATTTCAAGAGAACAGATTACAAATATTTTAAAAAAATATCGTAATACAGCTGAATTCACTTTATCAAAATGGAATAATAAACCAATAAAGAATTTACTTTCTCATCAAAAAATTGAAATTGATTTTTGGATTGTAAAAATTGATGGGAGGATTGATAGTTTCATTAAAAAAGAAAGTTTAATGAATTATCCTATGCCAAAAGTTTTGCAAAATTTCAGAGAAAAGTTTTTTCTCTGCTGATCATATTTTTTATATTTGATTTATACTTATTAGTTTAATAATTTAATAGATGAGCGGCAGTTTAAATAAAGTTATGTTGATTGGTCATTTAGGAGATGATATAAAAATGCATTATTTTGATGGAGGAGGGTGTGTAGGCAGATTCTCACTTGCAACAAATGAAACATATACTGATAAATCAAGTGGTGAAAAAGTTACTAATACAGACTGGCATAATATTTTAGTTCGAAATAAGGCAGCTGAAATATGCCAAAAATATTTGTCTAAAGGAGACAAGGTTTATTTAGAAGGGCGTTTAAAAACTAGAAAATGGACTGCTGAAAATGGACAAGATCGTTACACTACGGAAGTAAATGTAGACGAGTTTACTTTTTTAAATACAGGTAAAGGTAAACAAGATTCAATTCAAGAAAGCCCTAGTTCAAACTTAGATCAAGACTCTAAAGATTTGCCCACTGAAGATGACCTTCCTTTTTAATCAAATTTTTGATTTTTGATTTCTGTAAATTTTCTCATTTCAATATTCTTAAATAACGGGGTGGATTTCCCTTTTTTAAAAATATTTTCATTGATTATTCTTTTAATTTTTTCAGGTATAATCTCGGGTAGTGAGGTTGCCTTTTTCTCTTTGACTCGAAATCAATTAGTTTCTGAAAATAAAAAAGATCAAAGCAGGTTAGATAAAATCATAAAACTTTTAGACAAGCCTAAGCGTCTTTTAGCAACAATATTAATTGCAAATAACTTTATTAATATTGCAATAGTACTTCTTTTTGCTTCTTTAGAAGGATTATACTTAAGCGACATAGAAAACCCTATAATTGTTTTGATAATTCAGGTTGGTTTAATTACATTTTTGATTTTCTTTTTTGGAGATATACTACCTGAAATATATGCCATTAGAAACGTTCTTAAATTCTCTTTATTTATGGCGCGCCCAATTTTTTTTATGGACAGATACTTACTATTTTTTATAACTATTCCAATGAGTCGATTAACAGGATTTATGGAGTCAAAATTAGAGCACAGAAACAATCAGTTTTCCGTTGATAAATTATCTCAAGCTTTTGATTTAACATCTGATGATGAGACTACTGTTGATGAGCAAAAAATACTTAAAGGAATTGTTTCTTTTGGAAATATTGAAACTAGACAAATAATGTGTCCTAGAATAGATGTTTTTGCAATTAATAATAAAACAAGAATTAATAAAATAATTCCTTTGATTCTAGAGAAAGGATTTTCAAGAGTTCCTGTTTATGAAGAAAGTTTAGATCAGATAAAAGGCATTTTATATATAAAAGACTTATTACCACATATAAATAAAAAAGAGTTTGATTGGATAAAAATTATTAAGCCACCATTTTATGTAACTGAAAATAAAAAGCTAGATGATCTATTAATGGAATTTAAACAAAAAAAAATTCATCTAGCTGTTGTTGTTGATGAGTATGGAGGAACTTCTGGAATTATAACTCTTGAAGATGTCATTGAGGAAATAGTAGGTGATATTAGCGACGAATTTGATGATGATAATTTAAACTACTCAAAATTAGATGAAAGAACATTTATTTTTGATGCAAAGATTAGTATGAATGATTTTTATAAGGTAATAGGATTGGATGACCCAAAAGAATTTGAAAAAACTAAAGCCGATTCGGAATCATTGGCAGGGTTTCTTCTAGAGGTTGCTAAAGAATTTCCTGAAAGAGGACAGCAAATCATTTTTAATAAATATAAATTCATCATTGAATCTGCAGACAAAAAAGGAATCAAGGCAGTAAAAATTACTCTACCTGAAAAAAAATGAAACAATTACTATTTCTAGGATCACTAGTATTTGCATATTTATTTTTAGGCTGTGAAGAGGTGTCGATTCCTAAACCACACGCAATGTTAAGATTAGAATATCCATTGCCCAATTATGACATCATTCCTAATAATTTCCCTTTCACTTTTGAATATAATTCACTTGCAACTCTAAAAGAAGCTTCAAAACAGGCTCCGAATATAGAATATAAGCTTATGGGAGCAACATTATATTTGTCTTACCTATCAGTTAATAATAATATAGACTCCCTTCTTAATGACGCCTACAAACTCCCTGCGAAACATATTATAAAAGCTGATGAAATTCCAGAGAAGATATTTCTTAATGATGATAATAAAACTTATGGCGCATTATTTTCAGTAGTTGGTGATGCTGCATCTCAAATACAGTTTTTTGTAACTGATAGCACTAAAAATTTTTTGATGGGCTCTCTTTATTTTTATTCAAAACCAAATTATGACTCAATTATGCCAGCTGCAAAATACATTGAAAGAGATGTTGTGCATTTAATGGAAAGTTTAAAATGGAATTATTAAAATAGATTCTGCAATTTGAGACTATCTAAAAAAATTGTTTGGATAGGATTTATTTAAAATTATTTTTTTTGTTAAAAATTCAACTTTTTGAGGTCCCATGTTTTGAATTACCTTATGTGGGAAAAGTATTTTTTCAAATTCTTTGTAATCAGCAAAAACCGCTTCATTTGAAATGGTTCCATCAGGAGATTCAATTATTTCAATGGATTTGATTTTGAGGAAATTATTTATCGAGTAATAATTAGTTTTAGATTCTGACCATTTAATTTCATATGCCTGTTCTCCATCTATATTTACAATTCCTAAAAGTTCTAATTTATTAGGATTAATATTAACCTCAGGGAACAAAATATTTTCTTCTCCAAAAATTTTATCTATTTCTTCTCTTTCCATAGGGATTTTTTTTCCCTGAATTTCATTGAAGCCAATGCTATCATTTATAACTTGTTTTTGCATTAAACTTCCCATCATTTTTATTTCTAAAGACTTTTGTTTTTTTATTGTTTCGATACTACGAACTTCAATTTTCATTCCTTGAAT
>NZZH01000047.1 GCA_002702405.1 Flavobacteriaceae bacterium
TTCATTGATACTGGAGAAGGATATGGAAGCGGATGCAACTTCGAGGTACTTAGATGGGTCCCACCTGTAGAGTAACTGCTCGCTATCATAGGCTATCCGCGGCACTCCCCCTCTGTCAGGGTGATGTACAACGCACTCTGACGACCACACTATACTGTATCCGCTGTTGATCACCCTCCACGCCAAATCCGTATCCTCCCTGTGGATGTAGTACCTCTCGTCGAAACCCCCCACTGCCTCCATAACATCGCGTCTGTAAGCCATGTTAGCGGTCTTGAAGCGATTCCACCTGTCTCTCGGATTGGGGTTCATGTCCCCCAAGCCACCTGCCTCGCCGACGGTGGTCACGCTCCCCTCCATTCCGTGGACGGCTTCGTCTTCGAAGTGTTTCTGAATGGAGTGTATCCAGTCTTCAGAAGGCACGCAATCGTCATCCGTGAACGCAATGATGGGCGCAGACCCCCTCCTCCAACCGAGGTTCCTCGAGTAGGCGGGCCCCCTGTCCTCCTCAGAGTCGTCAACCACTTCGATTGACTCTGGAGGGACGGTCTGCCTCTCCAACGCCTCCAGGCATCGAGCTAGTGCCTCTGGCCTCTTGAAGGTGGGAATCACCACATCAACCCCAATCGGCACGGCATCTCGATGGGGCACCGTGTAATTAGGTAAGCGGCCACATCAGCACTCTTCGTAGATTGTATTCAAGAACGGACCTCTCTTCCAAGGCCCATGGTCGACCTTGCCTCACCGATACTCGGAGGCTTCCAAGACAGCCTCGAGGCAGCTTTCGGCTCCGATTGGGGCTGGGTGGCCGGCCACGCCATAGTCCTCTCCATAGCAGCGCTTTTTGTATTGATGGTCAGGAATAGGCATCACATTATGACGGAGTCAGGCTTTGGGAGGTCAGACATGGCAGATGCCGTGGTTGTGGTAGCCCTAACTGGAGTCCAGTACGTCATCTACACCAACTCTCTTGATTTTCCCACCACTACCTCACTAGTACTTGGGATACTGGGTGCACTCTCGCTCAGGTGGATGGTGCTCGTCCTCGAATAGGATCAGTCCTCGTAGCGATTCCTACGAGATCTCCTGAGCAAGCTTACTATCACAGCCAGCAGCACCAGTACTCCAGCACCACCTGCAACTATCTCCTTGTTCTCAACCACGATATCTGAGATGGATTGATTATCGCCTAGGCCCAGTGAGTCGAGTCCTATTCCCTTTGGATCCACCTTGATCTCCAGACCCCACCCGGTTTGGTCTACATCCGGGCATGCTGGTACAAGGCTGCCCACCTCGATTACGAACACACATCCTTCCCAAGTACTCCCCAGGTTCGATGGAGTCATGATCTGGAACTGACAGTTTTCGGAGGCACCCCCTCCCTCGACAATAACCTCGCAGTCAGGGCTCTGGTCATCGAATCCAGAGGGCCATGAGCTAGAGCTAGACCCCTCCTCGACCATCATCGCTTGGTAAGAGGCCTTGCTGTCCGAATTGCTCTCACAGGAAATCGATACCGAGAAGGAAACGATCTCTCCAGCTTCGAAAGACCCTCCCCCCTGTCCAACACTATGGGTGCAGCCAGAGTATTCCGCTACCACAATGGTCACCTCCGATGACTCAGGCGAGGTGATGAATCCAACTTGTATGCCATTTGCCTCTGTGACGTCGGCGGTGATGTTGGCTACGTACGAGCCCGGGGTGTGATCTAGATCTCCCCTGAACATAACCTCGAAGTCGACTTCCGAACCAGCCCCCACCGTTACGCTCGCCGGAGCCGCGGAGACGAAACCGCCTGCTTGGACGGTAATATCCACTTTCTCGGTGTATATCGTAGGATTCTCCAAAACGCAATTGGAGATGACAGTCCTAGTCGCTCCTTCGTAGACGTGCATTTCAGGTGGGTCATCACAGGAGATGTTGATCTCTGGTACAACATTGGTCTGTGCCGAGGAGACCGGGGCGAACACTCCCAGAGGGCCGGCCAAGATGATTAGAGCCAGCACGATAGAGGCCCTTCTCATGATGCCAGACCCTACATCGAACGGATAGATATTCTCCATCCCCCCCTCATTTTTCTCTAATAATTCGACTCAAAGCATTCATGCCGACCCCTTGGGTCGCCCGAGACCATGAGCGACGGAGCCGGCAAGCCCCCCGTGGTAATTGCCTCCGAGCAAACGAGCGTCACCAGTGGCACCGATGTCCAAGAGAAGCTAATCAGCGCCTCCCAGGTTTTCTCTAACCTACTCAAGCCCACCTACGGGCCGAGGGGGCTCGATAAGATGCTCTACAAGACAGACGGGAACACCGCCATAACCAACGATGGCGCCAAGATAGTTTCAGAGCTCCTCGTCAAGCACCCAGCCGCCAAGATGCTAGTCTCAATGTGTGAGTCACAGGAGGAGGCCTGCGGAGATGGCGTGACCACTACCATGCTACTATGCGGGTCTCTTTTGCAAGAGGCCAGCACGCTTCTGAGGAAGGGTCTGCACCCACTCACGCTGGTCGATGGTTACAGAGCCTCACTCTCGGCCGCAATTGGCCAGATGGATGAAGATGCCCAAGAGGCCTCCGAAGACAGGGTCGTAGCAGTCGCCGAGACGGCTCTCAGGGGCAAGGGAGCAGAAGTCGCATTGGACCTCTTCTCCTCATTGGTAGTAGAGGCACTGACCGCCGTCTCCTCGAGCGGGGGTGAGCCCCGCGCAGACAAGGTTTCCATGTTCAAATCAGGCAAGGGTAGCTTGAGGGCGTCTAGGCTGATCAGGGGCGTCGCGTTCAGGAGGAGGGTCCCATTGGACGGACTCCCCAACAATCTGGAGGACGCTCCGGTAGCAATCATGGGTGGCGAGCTCAAGATTCGCTCCATGACCAGGGACGCGCAGATCCAGATCTCGAGTGCCGATCAGCTAGACGGATTCATCGATGCCGAGAAGTCCAGGAAGGATGCCATATCAGATGCCCTCATCGCAACAGGGGCACGAGTAGTCCTATGCGGCGGTGAAGTCGACAAGGAGATACTCCACAGGCTGGCCGACGAGGACATCCTAATCATAGCCGAGCTGGATGAATCGGAGATTCGCAACGCATCCGAGGCGACGGGTGCTGAGGTGAACGACTCGGTACTGGACATATCCCCAGAGGATCTCGGTATATGCGGACTCATTGCTTGGGAGCGGAACGAGGCCACTGACATGGTGGAGGACATAATCAGAATCGACGGATGCCACACTCCTGGAGTGGTAACCATAGAGGTCGGCGGAGATGGAAAGGAAGCAACAGAGGAGGTAATCAGAGGTATTCACGACTCACTGAGGGCAACTTCGCTGGCGTTGGAGGAGAACCAGGTCCTCCCCGGAGGAGGCTGTGCGCACTCTAGGATGGCAGACGCGGTCCGTAGGGAAGCAGAGGCAGAGCCAGGAAGGGCTCGCCTAGCCATGGAGGCGTTTGCCCGTGCACTTGAGGTGATTCCCGCTACATTGGTCGAGAATGCGGGAGGAAACCCACTTGATCACGTCCTTGAGCTTAGGGCCGCATCGCGCGATGGCGGTGACCTAGTCGGCATTGCGGCCGATGGAAGCGTGGGGGGCGTCGATGACGCATGGCATCCGCGGGCAGTCATTCAGGCCGGTCTCGAATCAGCGACCGAGACCGCGATGAGCATGCTCAGGATAGACCAGGTCATTTCTTCGAGAGGCGACTAGGCAGTCGAATCCTTCAAGTCCCGCCCACTAATCCCTAGTCATGGCGTCGCCACGTGCCCTCATCAGTGTCTGGGACAAGGAGGGCATCGAGGCCCTGGGGACCGCCCTCTCCGGACTGGGGTGGCAGATTTTGTCCACCGGCGGAACCTCCCGGAGGCTCAGGGAGGCAGGGATCGACGTCATCGATGTCAGTGAGGCAACGGGGCACCCGGAGGTTTTCGATGGCAGGGTCAAGACCCTCCACCCCGCCATCCACGGAGGGATCCTGGCCAGGCGCGACAGGGAAGACGACATGGAAACCCTCGACGAGCTCGGCTACGGGACCATAGACCTCGTCTGCGTGAACCTCTACCCGTTCGAGGACACCGCTGCCAGGGATCCACCGGCGTCAAACGACGAGCTAATCGAGATGATCGACATAGGCGGTCCTACCATGGTTCGCTCCGCAGCGAAGAACCACTCAGACGTGATCATCCTGACGGACCCAGGGCAGTATGCGGCAGTCACAGCATCCCTGGCTGACTCAGGGGGCGACCCCTCGGGAGTCGACATGGAGACCAGGCAGGCCCTTGCCCTTTCTGCATACCAGAGCACTTCCTCCTACGACGCCTCCGTTTCCAACGAGCTCGAGAGGCGCTTCGCACCAGCCCCGGTCCCCTCCGAGATACATGCCTCCTCGGGAGGGGGCACAAGCCTCAGGTACGGCGAGAATCCCCACCAGCCGGCCTCCTTCTACCCCTCCGCGGGAGCCCCGCATGGCCTTGGAGAGGCCATCCAGCATGGAGGCAAGCCCCTCTCGTACAACAACTACCTCGACCTCGATGGAGCTCTCCGGCTAGCGAGCAACCTGATCCACTCGTGCTCGGACCACAGCCATGGGTGCGTGGTGATCAAGCACACCAACCCTTGCGGCGCCGCGNTCGACGAGTCCCAGGAGNTGGCTTGGAACAACGCATTGGCAAGCGACCCCGAGAGCGCGTTCGGGTGCGTGATAGCATTCACCAAGGAGGTGGAGGNGAGTACCGCCAGAGCGATCGGCGGGCACTTCTTCGAGTGCATGGTAGCCCCTAGCTACGAGCAGGAGGCCCTCGAGATCCTCTCCGAGAAGAAGAACAGGAGGATGCTCACGCTGGAGTCAATGAGCCCTCGTGAGGACCAGGTCAGGCTCAGGCAGGTCGAAGGGGGCTGGCTGGCCCAGGTACAGGGCCCCCCAGCTATCGATTGGGATGAGGCTAGGTGCGTCACTGAGAGGAAGATGGATCCCCAGGACATGGCACTCGCCAGGTTCGGCTCGGCCATACTCTCCGAGGTTAAGTCCAACGCNATCCTGCTCGTCTCCAAGAGTGATGCGGGGTGCTGCACCGTCGGAGTGGGCCCGGGCCAGACCAGCAGGGTCGAGGCAGTCAGGATAGCCGCCCGCAGAGCNGGCGACAGGGCGAGGGGATCGATGATGGTGTCAGACGCCTTCTTCCCGTTCAGGGATGGCATAGACTCGGCCAACGCAATAGGGGTCTCGAGCATCGTCCAGCCAGGGGGTTCGGTCAGGGATCAGGATTCAATAGACGCAGCCAACGAGCACGGCATGTCGATGCTATTCACGGGGANCAGGTTGTTCCTTCACTAGCCTAAGTCACGAGGCTGACNTTGAAACTAATTTCTGCATCGGGAATGGAAGAATCCTCCTCATCGCAGGAATTGGGGTGGTCAAACGCCACAATTAAGCTACCAGNACCCGGCAAGGCTCCTTCTACAGTACCACCCATAGAGTCGAACTCATAGAGATCCTCACTTATCATGTTAATAGGCTCACAATTCATCCAATCATCGTACTGCCACCAAACGAATGTGATTATGTGGACTGGCGACTCTCCTGTATTGGTCATTTCAATTTTGAGCGTGCCGTAGCATTCATTTTCGATGGTCAGCTCCCCATCCGGCCCACCGCATTCTTCGCCTTCTGGTGTTTCGAGGATTTCAAATTCACANTAATANCTGTCNAATTGCGTCAGGACNCCNCCNTCCTCGCAGATGATTTCTTCCTGTTCTCCTCCGGTGCAACCGGGTGTAAACAGACANGCGCACAACATCATTGCAGTCATCAATAGGGTTCTCATGGGAACGACAGGTCCCCCCGCGGCATAAATGAATTCCCGGCATCCCCAATCTCATGGCGAATATCGCNNATTCAATCGNACAGGGAATNAGTNCGAATCAGATNGGTGTCCANATNCCCATCGCTCTGGCCACACACCAACCGGNTCGGCCTTCGAAAATCCCTAGGGCACCGCCTGCCAGCATTGCGGCCGAACCGTACCAGAGGTAAGACCCCTCAACCAATCCCGTGTATGCCACAATGGCCAGACCGAGCCCACCCATGAGTGAGACAAACCCGCCGAGCAGTCGGACCGCCTTCCCTCTAGCGTCTATGTTGCATTCCAATTCCATGTTGCGAACCAGCCCAGTTCGCTATTAAACGCGTGTTCATGTCCGCGACATCGAATCTAGGGCCTGGTCGGTACCTTGATTCCGACGTACCAAACGCCAATTATCCCCACGAGTATGGTCACACCGGCCCCGAACCCCGGGTCTGCCCCGTTCCAGGACGAGGGGTCCGAAAGAACACCATCCCCCTTTGTCGAGACCAGCCAGACGAAGTATGCCGAGCTGCTGGCCATCACCGCTATCAGTGAGGCTATGCCGTACTTCGCGTGCCTGGGCAGGGTCTTTCCAGTGGCGTAGTANTCGAATATGGAACTCCCGAAGTACTGGTTTGTGAGGGTCCACCTGAACANCTTCTCGCTCGAGATGGAGAAGAAGTAAGCAGCGGGAACAGCCCACGAAACTGTGGGCCAGCCCGGAACCCATATTCCGATTATAGCGAAAACTATGAAGATGCACCCGAGAATGCTGTAGAGGCGNCTTTTCGCTGGACTGCTCGAAACAGAGTACGTATCTACGATCTCGTCCACACTCTGAAGACGCTCCTCCATGGCCTCCGGAATAATGACGAATTAATATCCTTTGAGAATGGGTAGGCTTCCCAACCATGAAGCCCTGAGGCTCACTCCGCATGCCATGGGCGGAGGCTATNTTGCGCCCAGGCCCGCTAGTCCCTCCGACCCCCTCAGGACAGCGGTCCTGATTTCTGGCGGAGGCTCGGGCCTTGCCGCCCTCCTGAGGCACCAGAGTACGAAGCCCCGCTCCCACAGANCCGCTCTCGTGATTTCGGAATCCACTGAAGCAGGAGGGCTAGACCACGGCCGTGCCGCGGGAATCAAGACAGTGGGGATACCGATCCCCGAAGGCTCATCGAGGAGGAGAGAGCACGAGAAATTGATTCAGAGGGAGCTAGAGGCCGAAGGCATCGAGCTCGTGGTGCTGAGTGGATACATGAGGATACTCACCCCCGAGTTCGTATCTGTTTGGAAGGGGAGGCTGGTTAACATCCACCCCTCCTTGCTTCCGGACTTCCCGGGNGCCCATGCTCACCGCGACGCGCTCGAAGCNGGGGTANCGGTTTCTGGCTGCACCGTCCACCTCGTAGACGAGGGGGTCGACTCGGGCTACATACTCGAGCAGAGGAGGGTTCCAGTTCTCAGCGACGACACCGAGAAGACCCTCCAAGAGAGGATCAAGGCAGTCGAGCATGAGCTCTACCCTCTCGCACTGGACAGGCTCTCCAACGGAGACTACTCATTCTAGATCGGAGGGGCGGTTCAAGTTCCTCACCACTCCGGGAGAGGCCTCCACCACTGAATGACGAATCTCCGTCATCTGAACGTGGAGGGGACGACGGTCCCCGCCGATCAGTCCTGCTACCTCTGGCCTCACAAGCGCCAAGAGGGGATGCCATCGCCCCTCTGAGAAAGGGATTGCAAGAGGCTCCTCCCCAATCTCCCTTTCCAAGTCAGAGAGCAGACCTGATTCTAACCAGGGCACATCGACCGGCGCCAGTTGGAGCGTGTTTCCGCACAGGGGGTCATTCAGAGCTTCAACGATGGCCTCGATGGGTCCTGAATGTGGAAACGAGTCGACGACCCACTCCACCTGCAACGACTCGTCCATTTGTTCCCCATACCTTTCAATATGCTCAGCACTAGCTACTGCTACCCTGATTGGCTCCAGTCCTGCCTCCGCGAGTGCAATAGCGACCCTGTTGATGCATGTGACCCCATCAATCTCCATCAGGGCCTTGTCCACGCCCATCCTAGAAGACCTTCCCCCTGCGAGAATGAGAGAACGCATACAGTCACCTAAGCTCGTCCAGACGGCTGAGTGCATGCTGAATTTCATCGATCAGATCCAATGCCCTATTCATGAAAATCATACGCTCCTTCCTGCCTTCGGATTCCTCCAGCCAACGCATGAGCTGCCGTATGTCGCTCGAGTTCCTCTTGATGGTCCATTCCAACACGCTCTCTGAAATCGGGTCTTCAGACGGCAGAAGGCGACTCGACACATACTCGCCGCATCTAACTAACCAAATTACTCCTACCCAGAAAAAACGCCTATTTCGCCAATACTGATACCCATCAGAACCGTTTCGAGTGGTATTATTCCATTAGGAGCGTTCATGAAGGGGACGTCTGTCGGCGATTCAAGCTTAGGCCCACTCGAGGGTGCACCGCACCCATCACCACCGCGTTTTTGCGGGATTTGGAACGAGGCCCCGAAAGTGGGGCCGACAGCGAAAGGAGAAATGAAAATATGTCAAAAGAAGGAAAGTACGTCATACACGCGACTATCCGCACGGACGGTAATGTCCAGCGGAAGGACGTTGTAGGTGCGATTTTCGGGCAGACAGAGGGTCTGCTCGGAGAGGCACTTCAACTTAGGAAGCTACAGAGAACGGGAAGAATAGGGCACGTCGATGTGGTTCTTCATCAGAACAAGGGCAAGGTCCAGGGAGAGATACTGGTATCATCGTCCCTGGATCAAGTCAGCACCGCTGTAATCGGTGCGGCATTGGAGACCATAGACAGGATCGGCCCATGCAAGTCGGTAATCAAAGTCAAACTGATCGAGAACCAGCAGTCCGCTAAGAGGGACCACGTAATCGAGAGGGGCAAGCAGCTTCTCATGAACATGGTCAACTCAGGAGTCGACGATTCGAAGAACATCCTAGAAGAGGTCAGGGCAGTCCTGACTCTCGATACTGAAACAGACTTCAAGGGAATGACCGCAGGACCGATGGTCGAAGAATCGGATGCAATCATCATAGTAGAGGGGAGGAACGATGTTCGAAACCTCTTGAAGTTCGGAATCAAGAACGCAATCGCTACTATGGGCTCCGGGATAAAGCCGGAGCTCGTTGACCTTGCCAAGAAGAAGAAAGGCGTTACCGCCTTCATCGACGGTGACCGAGGCGGCAAGCTGCTTCTGATGGAGATCAGCGGCCAGCTTGGCAAGGCTCTGACACACGTAGCACTTGCTCCCCAGAGCAGAGAGGTCGAGCATCTCGAGGGGAAGGTCATAACGAAGCACCTGCAGCAGAAGGAGCCGGCAAGTAAGGCCGTATCCCGCATACAGTCTGAACTGAATAGGGAAGACGACAAGTCAGTCGGCAGAGGGACTGAGTCTCTAGTGGCCCCGGACCACGTCAAGGAA
>NZZH01000048.1 GCA_002702405.1 Flavobacteriaceae bacterium
ACCCCTTACTCCTTCTTCAAGTGTTGGGAAACTACCATCAAAATTTTTGACTCCCCTAATTTTTCTAGCGACACCATTGTATATGTTACCCATAGAGTCAAATATACCCTCGGGGTGACCTGCTGGAAGTTTAGTATCTTGTAATGAAAATTCGGATAAATAAGGGTTCCCTGGTTTTAAAACTTGTAAGGGTTTATCACCTGTTAAGTAATATAGATGGTTTGGATTTTCTTGTTCCCATCTAAAACCACCTTTATCTCCATAGATTGCTACTGTCAAATTATTTTCTTCACCAGTTGCAATTTGACTCGCTCTAATAACTCCCTTACTGTGGTCAGAAAATCTAATTAAAACTGTTCCATCAACATCCATTTCATTATCCTCATAGAGGTGATTTAAATCTGCTAAAACTTCTTTGACTTTTATATCCGTTAGATATTCTAACATATGATAAGCATGAGTTCCAATGTCACCAATACAGCTACTAATCCCGGCTTTTTTTGGATCAAGCCTCCAAACAGAATTTCTTAGAGATTTGTCATGAATTATTGGATTTATCCAACCTTGATAATATTGCATATCAACTTTTTGAACCTTGCCAATCACTCCATTTTTTATCATATCTTTCATTTGTCGAACAATAGGATATCCAGTGTAAGTATATGTAACAGCAAATGCAGTATTATTTTTTTTCTGAAGTTCTTGAAGTTCAACTGCTTCGTCATAAGAGGTAGTTAATGGTTTTTCACAGATTACATTAAAGTTGTTTTCTAAGAGTTTTTTTGCCATTGGATAGTGAAGAAAATTTGGAGTCAAAACTGAAACTACTTCCATTCTCTCATCTTTTGATTTTTTATTCTCCTCTTCAATTAGGGCATCAAAATCTTTATAAATACGATCTGTTTTAAGACCTATTTTTTTGGCAAAACTTATATTTTCTTCCCAATTTGGATTAAAAACGCCGCCGACGATTTCATAAGAATCAAACATCTGTGAAGCAATTCGGTGCAACACTCCAATTAATGAGTCTCCACCACCGCCAACTATTCCAAGTCTAATTTTATTCATAAGTTTTATTTTTTATTGTTTAAGTTCTATTTTTTCATTTTTAAATGTTAGGACAAAAAATATTAGCACTAATATTGCAAATCCAGAAGGAATTATCCAGATTTGGGTCCAATCATGACCTTCACCAACAACGTATTGATCTGTTATATATCCAGCTGATCTAAAACCAATAAGCATACCTAGACCATAGGTGGCGAGAGTAATTAATCCCTGAGCTGAACTTTTGAATTGTTCACCTGCTTTGTTATCAGTGTATATTTGACCTGAAACGAAGAAAAAATCATAGCAAATTCCATGCAGAATTACTCCTAAAATCAACATCCATGATTTTTCACCAACATCACCATATGCAAAGAGAATATATCTAATAGCCCACGCAAGCATTCCTATAATTAAAGTTATTTTAATTCCGTATCGTTTTAAAAAAATTGGAAGAAGCAATATGAAAAGAGCCTCTGATATTTGCCCCAAAGACATTACCGCGGCTGCTCTGCTCATTCCAAGTTCGTTTAAAAACTGATTGGCATGTTGATAATAAAATGCTAATGGTATACATATCAATATTGATGATATAAAAAAGATTAAATAATTTTTGTCTTTTAAAAGTGAAAGGGCATCAAGTCCTAAAATCTTTCTTATGCTATAATCTCCTTTATCTGCGGTAGGAGGTGTGCTTGGTAATGTAAAGCTAAAAACACCCAAAATGGCTGATGCAGAAGCCGTAAGATAAAATGTATAGGCTAGTAAATTTTCTGATTCCCAACCTAAAAAACCAATAACTAAACCAGCAATTATCCAACCAACTGTGCCAAATACCCTAATCGGGGGAAATTCTTTTGAAGGATCCCTCATTTGTCTAAAAGCTACAGAATTAACTAGAGCCAGTGTTGGCATGTAAAGGATCATGTAGAAAAGAACAAATGGATAGAAGGAAGAGAATTCATTCGAACTTCCAGCCATATAAAGGAGAAATGCTCCAATTAGATGTAAAAACCCAAGAATTTTTTGAGCTGAAAAATAACGATCAGCGATTAAGCCTATTATAAATGGGGCAATAATAGCTCCAATGGATTGGGTTTCATAAGCATTTGCTAGTTGTAATCCAGTTGCATTAAATGATTGTGAAAGGAATGTCCCCATAGTTACAAACCATCCTCCCCAAATAAAAAATTCAAGGAACATCATCACAGAGAGCTTAGTTCTTATTAAAATATTCAATTTNCTCTAAATTTCACTTGCGGCTTTCAAAAGAAGATTTTTTGTTGCAATTATTCCATCCTCTTCCGAAAGAGATATTTTTTCATATTCAACACCTATGTATCCATTGTAGCCNGCGTCTTTAACAATAGANAGCATTTTTTTGTAATCTATTTCTTTTTCATTTCCATTTTCATCAAACACATGAGATTTTGCACTAACTGCAAATGCTTTAGACATAAGTTTTTTAACTCCTTCGTATTTATCAAATTCGTTTTCGCATCCATCATCACCATAGCCCCATTTTCTTGAAATNCAAAAATTACCAAAGTCAGGAAGGGTTCCGCAGTTCTTTTTATTAACNAAACTCATTACTTCCATCAGAAGATCAGCATCAGAAGAGAGTCCNCCGTGATTTTCAACAATAACATTAATGTTATAAGGAGATGCATAATCTGATAGCTTACTTAGACTTTCACTTGAAGTAGCTTTCCATTTTTCAGCATCNNTNGTTCCATGAAGNTTTACTCTTATGGAATGACAGCCCATTTCACTTGCAGCCTCAACCCAAATTTTATGATTTTCAATTGCCTTGAGTCTCTTTTTTTCGTTTGAGGTAGATAAATCTCCCTCATCATCAATCATTATTAAAACATTTTTTAAATCNAGATCATTAACAATCTGATTATTTTTTTTGATAAATGATTTGATGGTCTTTGACTTTTCTTTAATTCCCATTATATCTTTATAAAGCGTATTAACATATTCCAGTCCTTCAAATCCATGTTTTTTAGCAAATTTTCCAAAGTCATATGGAGACATTTTACCACTACCAATGGTATTGTGAAGGGACCACTGTGCTAGAGATAATTTAAAAAATGAAGAATTTTNAAAAATAATTGAGGAAGACTTATTTGATGCAAATGCGCCTAGAGAAGTTCCTATACCNGCTATTCCAAGTATAGACAAGAAATTTTTTCTTTTCATAGGTATGTTTTTGATTTTTTTATGTTAAAATACACTAAAATTTTAAATAATTATGAATTTAATAAAAGCTTGATCTTTTTATATAGTTANACTTATTTTTAGTTCCTATTATGTAATAATGGAGGTGTTATTTAGATTGATTCTAAATTTTTTTGGGNCTAATTTCAAATTACTATAATATCCCTATATTTAGAAATTCTAAATAAACCCAGAATGCAAGATAAGTATGATGCGATAGTTGTTGGAACCGGAATTAGTGGGGGATGGGCTGCAAAAGAGCTTTGTGAAAAGGGATTAAAAACATTGGTTCTTGAAAGGGGACGCATGGTTAAACATGTTGAGGATTATACAACTATGAATGATGATCATTGGGATTATGAAGCAGGTGATCGAATCACTCAACAAATAAGAAAACGTCAGCCTAAGCAAAGTCGAACAGGATATGTTAATTCAGAAGCTACCAAGCACTTATTTGTAGATGATATTAAACATCCATATAATGAAATTAAACAGTTTGACTGGATACGTGGTTACCATGTTGGAGGAAGATCTTTAACTTGGGGGAGACAGGTTTATCGATGGAGTAATTTTGATTTTGAGGCAAATCTGAAAGAAGGAATAGCAGTAGACTGGCCGATTCGATACAAAGATATTTCACCATGGTATGATTATGTTGAAAAGTATATAGGTGTTAGTGGAGAAAAACTTGGACTACCCCAACTCCCTGATGGACAGTTTTTAAAGCCAATGGAGCTAAATTGTATAGAAGATAAATTAAAAAAATCAATTAGTGAGAATTATAATGATAGGCTGCTTACAATAGGTAGAGTAGCTCACATAACTGAGGGCACAAAACCTGGAATGGGAAGAGTAAGCTGCCAATATAGGAACAGGTGTCGTAGAGGTTGTCCTTTTGGATCATATTTTAGTAGTAATTCATCTACTTTACCTGCTGCAGAAGCTACTGGTAATATGACTTTGAGACCGAATTCCATTGTTCATCAAGTTCTATACGATAAGGATAAAAAGTTAGCTACCGGTGTACGTGTTATAGATTCAGAGACGAAAGAAGTTATTGAGTTTAAAGCCAAGGTTGTTTTTCTTTGTGCTTCAACGATACCTTCTACCTCAATATTGATGCAGTCAAAATCTGATAGATTTCCAAATGGAATGGGAAATGATTGTGGAGAATTAGGACATAACATAATGGATCATCATTTTAAAGTTGGAGCACGTGCAGCATATGACGGATTCAAAGACAAGTATTTTATTGGTAGGCGACCAAATGGGATTTATATTCCAAGGTTTAGAAACATTGGCGGAAACACCAATCAGAAAGATTTTCTTAGAGGCTATGGTTATCAAGGAGGAGGCGGAAGATCTGGATGGTCAGATATGGTTAAGGAGGAGACCGCTTACGGGAAGGAATTTAAAAAGGCAATACTTGAACCTGGTGATTGGAGTATAGGTTTAAATGGTTTTGGAGAAATTTTGCCTTATCATGATAATAGGATGTTTTTAGATTATGATAAAAAAGATAAATGGGGACTCCCCACCATTACATTTGATGCTGAAATAAAAGAAAACGAGCTCAACATGAGAAAAGACATGAAACAACAAGCCTATGATATGTTAGAGTCAGCAGGATTTAAAAATATAACAGCAACCGAGAGCGAATATGGTTTTGGAATTGGCATTCATGAGATGGGTACGGCAAGAATGGGCAGAGATCCTAAAACATCTGTTTTGGATGGGAATAATCGGTTACATCATGTCAAAAACGTTTATCTCACTGATGGAGCTTGCATGACTTCTGGGGGGAATCAAAATCCATCAATTACCTATATGGCCTTGACAGCAAGGGCTGCAAATCATGCAGTTGAAGAATTAAAAAAGATGAATATTTAAATTATATATTTTGAAAAGGAGAGAAGTTATAAAAAAAATCGGGTTTTCTTTTGGAGCAGCTACCCTTACACCCTCACTTTTAAGTATTCTTAATGGGTGCAATTTTGAAGAAGAAGGATGGCAGCCAAAATTTCTTTCATTGCAAGAATATGATATCACTGAAAAAATAACTGACATTTTTATTCCTGTAACTGAAATTCCAGGTGCAAAAGAACTAAATCTAACAAGATTTATCGATGCTCATTATCAATTAATGTTAGGATCTAAGGAACAGAAAAACATAAAATTTTTGATGAAACAATTTTCTGACATGCTTCTTGAGAGAACTTCTAAGAACAAATTGGATAGAGTTGCAACTTCTGAATATGAAAATGAATTATCAAGACTTTTAAAGGCCGATAAAAAAGAAAGGCAAAAGTGGCAGAAATCTTATAATAATTATATTAAAAAGTTAAACAAAATAGACCTTCAAACAAAACAGGAGATTCCCCTTGATAATGAGGAACCTCCGAAACCTTTATCAAAAGATATAAATTCATATATTTTTTTAGATGGTATTCGTCAATTATCTATATGGGGATTCAGAAATAGTGAATATATTGGAGAAAAAGTATTAGCTTATGATCCGGTTCCTGGACAACAGAAAGGATGTGTTGATTTGATAGAAGCTACTGGAGGAAAATCTTGGTCTATTTAACAACAAGCTTCCCTTTCATTAAACCCCAATGTCCAGGAAAAGTACACAAAAAAGTATAGTAACCCTTTTCAGGCGCATCAAAAGTTATTGTGTCACTTTCGCCTCCCCCAAGAAGTTTGGTGTAAACTATTACTTCATCACCTTCTGGAATGTATTCATTGTTTTTTGCCAAAACAGCTTTTTCAGCAAATGCCATAACATCAACATCTTTTTTTAATAAAACAAAATTGTGACCCATTATCAATTTATCCATTTTGCCAATGTGATTAAGGGTTAGTGTAATTTTTTGACCAGACTGAACCAATAACATATTTTTATCGAATCTCATTAAATCATCAGAGTTTAAAATAATCTTTATTTCNTTTTCTAAGGATATTTGCTCCTTAGCCGAGGATTTCATTTTAGACTGTTCTTTTTCATTTGTGTTTTGACAACTAAAAATTAGGAAGGAACAAAGGAAAATAAATGGATATAAAAATTTCATTTTTTAGATTTGATGCAAATTTAATATATTGAAATGTAATTTTAGCTTATTAAAAATGAAATATATTATTTACTTAATTCTTTTTTCTTCTTCCTTTTCCTTTTCTCAGGAGAATGAGATTGAAAAGAAATATTTTAATGAAATTAAAGCTATTTTAAAAAACAAAAAAGTTAAAAAATCATATGAATATATTATACAACAAGAGCCTTTTACGTATGAGAATCTGATAAAATTAACTGAGATAGAAGCACCTCCTTTTAAAGAGCAAAATAGGGCTATTGAATTTAAACATATGATTGAAGAAATAGGAATTGATTCTGTTTGGATTGATTTAGAAGGTAATGTAGTTGGACTTTTAAAGGGTCAGGAAGGAACCAGAACAGTTGGGCTTGATGCACATTTGGATACAGTTTTTCCTGAAGGGACAGATGTTAAGGTTAGAATTAAAAATGACACTCTCTATGCTCCAGGAATCGCTGATGATTCAAGGGGACTAAGCATGCTACTTACAATTCTTAAAACAATTAGAAATAATGATATACCTCTAAGAGATAATTTATTGTTTATTGGATCTGTAGGAGAAGAAGGATTAGGAGATTTAAGGGGCGTAAAGTACCTTTTCAGAAATGGTGCATCTAAGATTGATTCATGGATTTCAATAGATGGAGGAAGTATTGGCAGGGTTAACAATAAAGGACTTGGATCTTATCGTTACAGAGTAACCTTTATCGGACCTGGAGGACATTCATGGGGCTCATTTGGTCTAGTTAATCCGCATCATGCTTTAGGAAAAGCAATTCAATTATTTGTTAATTCAGCTGACAACTATACCTCTAAAGGTTCAAAAACCAGCTATAATATTGGAATCATAAAAGGAGGGACTTCAATTAATTCTATTCCTTTTGAATCAATTATGGAAGTTGATATTAGATCTGTAGATCCAAGCAGACTTGATGAGATGGAGGAAATTCTTCAAAATTCTGTTAAAGAAGCTCTAGATGATCAAAATAACAGAAAGAGAATGGGGGATAATTTAACTTATGTTATAGATAAAATTGGTAATCGCCCTTCTGGAGAATTGTCTCCCTCTTTGCCACTAGTTCAAAGGGCAATGGCTGTGACGAAGCATTTTGGGGTAACTCCTAGACTGACTCGTGGATCAACGAATTCAAATATTCCCATTTCTCTTGGTATACCTTCTGTAACAATTGGGAGAGGTGGCAAAGGAGGAAATGTTCATTCATTAGCTGAGTGGTGGTATAATGATAGGGGATACAGATCAATTCAACTTTCACTTCTGTTAGTTCTAATGGAAGCAGGTTTTTTAGAAACTAAATAAACTCCTAGTAAAATCATCAAACAACCGCCTAATTTGACAATGTCAAGATTATCATTACCGGTTAAAACTGCATATGAAATTGTAATTAATGGNTGCAAGTAGATAAATGCACCAACGGTAGCAGCTGGAAGATTTTTCAAAGCGTATAGATTTAATAAATAGGTCATAAAAGTTGTTCCTATAATNACNAAAAGTATTCTCCAAATTATATCGGGGGTTAATGAAATCCAGCTTATATCATTGAATTGTTTAGTTGTTATTGGAAGAGATAAAATAAAACCAATTATAAATAGCCATTTTAATAAGGTAATTGGATGATATTTATTTGTTAGGGGCTTTATAACAATAATATAACCTGCATAACTCGTTGAGTTAATAAGGAAAAGAATATTACCTAATGTTATGTTTGGTGCATTAGGCATACTTTTAACCCCAAAAGCTATTAATAAAATAGCACCACCGAAACCAAGTGTAATTCCAAGAATTTTAACCGTATTAATTTTTTCACTTAAAAAGATTGAAGAAAGAATCAGTATTAATATTGGTGAAAGTGTTATTATNATTCCACTGTTTATAGGCGTAGATAGTTCTAANCCCTTGAAAAAAGCGTTCATATTAATACACATACCTAAAATAGAGGCAAAAAACATTCTAAGAAAATCTTTCCTAGCGATTTTCTCTCTTGGTAAAAAAATACTGATAAACCATAAAAGAATAGTTGCACCAGCTAATCNTAAAAAGATAAAGCCAAATGCGCCTACGTAATCCGGCATTACTTCTTTGGCAACTGTATGATTTATACCATAAATTAATGTTGCTCCAAAGGCAGCTAATAAAGCTAAAAATCTATTATTCATCTCTATAAAATGATCCCGCAAATAAAATCATTTTTATTTAAATAAATATCAAATGTTATAAAATCCAATACATTTGTATATTCAGAGCACATAGGTGAAAAAAAAATTAAGGTTTAATAGTTCTGTAATTCATGGAGGGCAAAGTCCTGATCCTGCATTTGGAGCAGTTATGCCGCCAATTTATCAAACCTCTACTTATGCACAAAAATCTCCAGGAGATCACAAAGGTTATGAGTACAGTAGAACTCATAATCCAACAAGAACAGCTTTAGAAAAATCTTTGGCTGAAATAGAACAAGGTAATTTTGGATTTGCATTTTCTTCAGGTCTATCTGCAATAGATGCCGTAATGAAACTTTTTGATCCCGGGGATGAAATTATATCCACAAACGATTTATATGGAGGATCTTATAGACTTTTTGAAAAAATATTTAAAAAGCTAGGATTGAAATTTCATTTTGTTGATATGCAAAATGCAGAAAATATTTATGATTTAGTGAATGAAAAAACTAAACTTATCTGGATTGAAACACCAACCAATCCAATGATGAATATAGTTGATATTAAATCGGTTGTAAAATACGCAAGGGAGAGAGAAATTTTAGTTGCTGTTGATAATACTTTTTCGAGTCCCTTCCTTCAACAGCCATTAGTTTTAGGGGCTGATATAGTAATGCACTCGGCAACAAAATATCTTTCTGGTCATAGTGATGTTATTTTGGGAGCTTTGATTGTAAACGATTCTAGTCTTTCAGAGCAGCTGGCTTTTATTCAAAATGCTAGCGGAGCTGTTCCAGGTCCAATGGATAGTTATTTAACCCTAAGAGGAATTAAAACGCTTCATGTTCGCATGCAAAGGCATTGTGAAAATGCTAAAGCAATAGCTAAATTTTTATCATCTCATTCAGAGATAAAGAAGGTTTATTGGCCTGGTTTTAAAAGTCACCCGAATCATGAAATAGCAAAAGCGCAAATGAAAGATTTTGGAGCAATGATTTCTTTTATTCCCAAGGATTCAAGTTATAAAACTGCTTTAAAAATCATCAAAAAATTAAAAATTTTCACCCTTGCTGAATCATTAGGTGGAGTTGAAAGTTTAGTTGGTCACCCAGCATCTATGACTCATGCATCTATTCCCAAAAAAGAAAGAGAAATTGTTGGAGTTATTGATTCGTTAGTCAGATTTAGTGTTGGTATTGAGGATATTGATGATTTAATAGAAGATATTGATCATGCATTAAAATAATTTTTTCAATATTAAGGGATGAAACTTCAGAACAAAAAAAAGATATACTTTGCATCAGATAATCATTTAGGAGCTCCAGCTGATGATATTAGTAGAGTNAGAGAAAAAAAGTTTGTTAATTGGCTGGACTTCATAAAAAAAGACGCTTCTTCAATATTTCTTTTGGGTGATCTTTTTGACTTTTGGTTTGAATATAAAACGGTTGTTCCTAAGGGTTTTACAAGAGTTTTAGGTAAGCTAGCNGAAATATCTGATTCGGGAATAAAAATAAATTTTTTTGTAGGAAATCATGATCTATGGATGAGAGATTATTTTCAAAAAGAACTTGGTATAGAAGTTCATCACAAACCTCTTAAAATTAAAATTAATGAATCTAAATTTTTTTTAGCACATGGTGATGGTCTTGGCCCTGGAGATATTGGATATAAACTAATGAAAAGAGTTTTTACTAACCCTGTTTCAAAATGGTTTTTTCGTTGGCTTCATCCTGATATTGGAGTTAGTTTAGGAAAATATCTTTCACAAAAAAACAAATTGATTTCGGGGGATGAAAATGTTGAATTTTTAGGAGAGCAAAAAGAACCCTCTGTAGTTTTCAGTAAATCCAAGTTAAAAGANGAACATTTTGATTACCTAATTTTCGGGCATAGACATCTTCCCATTGAAATTCCCTTAAATGAAAAAGCAAAGTATGTTAATTTAGGAGATTGGATAAGAAGTTACACTTATGGTGTTTTCGACGGAAAAAAATTTGAATTAAAAGTCTGGAATAATTTAAATGATTGAAAAAAAGGCTTTAGATGTAGAAAAGGCCGTTTTANTAGGCATAATTACAAAAACTCAGGATGAATATAAATTAAAGGAGTATCTGGAGGAGCTTTCTTTTCTTGTTCACACAGCAGGAGGGAATGTTATAAAATCTTTTGTTCAAAAGGTTTCTTTTCCTAACCCTAAAACATTTNTAGGTCCTGGCAAGATGAAACAANTCCAGAGTTATGTTTTCAATAATGATGTTGCAACTGTTATTTTTGATGACGAATTAACCCCAGCTCAGCAGACGAACCTAGAAAAGCTTTTGAAATGTAAAATACTTGACCGAACGGGTTTAATCCTTGATATTTTTGCTCAACGTGCTAAAACAAGTTANGCAAGGAATCAAGTTCAGTTAGCTCAATATCAGTATCTTTTACCAAGATTAAAAGGACTTTGGACTCATTTAGAAAGACAGCGGGGTGGTATTGGGATGAGAGGACCTGGTGAAAGAGAAATTGAAACTGATAGGAGAATTGTTAGAAATAAAATCTCATTATTAAAAAAAAAATTAGCTGCAATAGACAGACAAATGACTACTCAGAGGAGCAATCGAAAGGGAATTCCAAGAGCTGCCTTAGTCGGCTATACAAATGTTGGGAAATCAACATTGATGAATGTTCTTTCAAAAAGTGATGTTTTTTCTGAGAACAAGTTGTTTGCAACACTAGATACCACGGTAAGAAAAGTTGTAATCAATAATTTTCCATTTTTACTTTCAGATACTGTTGGGTTTATTAGAAAGTTGCCTACACAGCTTGTCGAATCATTTAAAAGCACATTAGATGAGATCAGAGAATCTGATTTACTTATTCACATTGTAGATATTTCTCACCCAAATTTTGAAGAACAAATGGATTCAGTTAATAAAGTTTTAGATGAAATAAATAGTATTGAAAAACCAATGATAATTGTTTTTAATAAAATTGACGCTTATGTTCCTGAGCCATGGGATGAGACTGAATTAATAGAGTCCAGATCTAAAAAAAATTACTCTATATCAGAATGGAAAAAAACGTGGATGAATTCAAAAAATAATGGAGCGGTTTTTATTTCTGCAAGGATGAATAATAACATAGGAAGATTAAAAAAAGAAATTTTTAATAAGATGAAAATTTTTTCTAAAGCTTATAATAATTTATAAGTTTCTATTAACTACATAAGTATTAGCCTCAGAATTAGGTAGTATTTCAAGATCAGAAATATTTACGTGATCAGGTACGTTAGCCATATAAAAAATAGCATTTGCAACGTCTTCTGCAGAAAGGACCTTTAATCCTTCATAAACTTTTTTAGCCTTAAGGGAGTCACCTTTAAACCTAACATTTGAAAATTCAGTTTTAACTTTACCAGGATTAATAATTCCAACTTTAATACCTGTTTTATTTAGATCTATTCTTAAGCCTGTGTTGAACGCATTTACGCCAAATTTACTCGCACAATAAACATTTCCTTTAGGATAAACTTCCTTTCCTGCTATTGAGCCAACATTTATTATGTGACCTTTCCCCTTTGATATCATTCGAGGTAAAATGACTTTGGTAACATACATAAGACCTTTTAAGTTTGTATCTATCATTAGATCCCAATCATCAAGACTGGCATCAGCAGAATTATCTAGACCATGGGCATTGCCGGCATTATTAATTAAAATATCAATTTTTGAAAATTCATTAGGGAGTGATTTAATCTCTTTTTCTATATTCTTTCTATTTCTGACATCAAATACAAGTATGTGAGAGGGATTTGAAATTTCTTTTTGAAGATTAAGGAGCTTATTTTTCCTTCTTCCGCATAAAATTAATTTAGCACCAGAAGAGGAAAATATTTTTGCTGTTTCCCAACCTATTCCACTACTTGCTCCCGTTATTAAAACAGTTTTATTTTTCATTACAAATTTTTATTTTACGGAACTTTATGCCCTTGGCTTGCAACCAACAGTGAAAACCAATCTGACTTTTCCAGATTTATACTTAAAGATTCAATAGCAGCTTTAATTCGTTCTTTTTTTGTTGTACCAATTACTGGCAATATTTTTAAGGGATGATTCATTATCCAAGATAACAACAGTTGATCTTCTGAGGCATCATATTTTTCCATAAGGGGCTGAAGTACTTTCTTTATTCTCTTAGATTTATCATCCTTTAATTTATAATAGGATCCCAGTGGTGACCAAGCCATTGCTTTTATTTTATTTGTCAATAAATAATCAAATAATCCGTTAAAGGGTAATTTATGATTTGTTAGAGAAAATTCAATTTGATTCCATTTAATTTCACAATTACTTTTTAAAAGTTCAATTTGTGAAAATTCAAAATTTGACACTCCAAAAGTTTTTATCTTACCCTGAGTTTTTAGATAATCTATTGCTGAAGCAATTTCATTTACATTCATCAAAGGACTTGGTCTATGAAGTAGTATCAGATCTAAATAGTCTGCATTTAAATTTTTTATTGAGGTTTCTACAGATTTGATGATATATTCTTTTGAATAGTCATAATATTTAATGTTAAGTTTTCTTTTTTCACTTGGATATTGTATTCCACACTTTGAGATGAAAAAAACATCACTTCGATTTATTCCTGANTTTAAAAATGCTTTACCGAAATCCACTTCAGTTGTATATCCACCATATATNTCTGCATGATCAAATGTATTAATTCCTAATTCGAAACAAGTTTTAATTAAGTTTTCCATCTCCTTCAGATTGAGGTTATGACCCCATGAACCCCATCCTATAGTCCCTGAAATTATATTTGAAATCTTTGTCATACTATTCAAAATTAACTCTTAAATTAGAAATTATTAAAGAAGCTTAAAATTAATTCAGTTATTTTTTAACCAAATCTTAACAGAAGGGAACAAAAATATTTTTCAATTTTGCTTTCCTTTAAATTGAAGGATAATAAAAATAAAATGGGAAATAAAACAAACATTGATTCTATAAATAAAAAAATCGAAAAAGAAAGTTCTTTTATAGACTTATTGACGATGGAAATCAATAAGGTAATTATTGGTCAAAAAGAAATGATAGATAGATTACTAATTGGTTTATTAGGGAGAGGACACATTCTATTGGAGGGAGTNCCAGGTTTAGCNAAAACACTTGCAATNAATACCCTTAGTCAATCAGTAAAAGGCAGTTTTAGTAGAATTCAATTTACGCCTGACTTACTTCCTGCAGATNTNGTTGGAACTATGATTTATAACATAAAAGAAAATGATTTTTCAATTAAAAAGGGCCCTGTTTTTGCCAATTTTATTCTTGCCGATGAAATTAACAGAGCTCCTGCTAAAGTTCAATCAGCATTACTTGAAGCNATGCAAGAAAAACAAGTCACCATTGGAGATAATACTTTTAATCTTCCTTCGCCATTTTTAGTTATGGCAACTCAAAATCCTGTAGAACAAGAAGGCACATATCCATTACCTGAGGCTCAGGTAGATAGATTTATGTTAAAAGTTGTAATTGATTATCCCAAGATTGATCAGGAGCAGTTAATAATAAANTCAAATTTGTCNAACACTAAGGAAAAAGTAAAAAGCATTATTACTACTAAGCAAATTGAAACAGCTCAAAACCTTATCAGTGAAATTTATATGGATGAAAAAATTGAGAAGTACATTTTAGACCTAGTTTTTGCTACCAGATACCCTGAAAACTATTCTTTGGATAGTATAAAACCACTAATAAGTTTTGGAGCTTCACCAAGAGGCAGTATAAATCTTGCTCTTGCTTCAAAGTGTTATGCTTTTCTTCAACATAGAGGCTATGTTATTCCCGAGGACGTAAGATCAGTTATTTATGACGTATTNAGACATAGAATAGGTCTTACATATGAGGCTGAAGCTGAAAATGTATCTTCAGAAGATCTTATAAGTAAGATAATAAATCAAGTTGAAGTACCTTAAGACTTGATCTAAATACTCTTTTTTAATCAAAGCTTAAAAAATGGAAACAAAAGAGCTTTTAAAAAAAGTTCGAAAAATAGAGATAAAAACTCGACGCCTCAGTGATAATATTTTTGGAGGCGAATATCATAGCGCCTTTAAAGGTCGAGGAATGACTTTTAGTGAGGTTAGGCAATATCAATATGGTGACGACATAAGGAACATTGATTGGAATGTTACTGCACGATACAATGAACCTTTTATAAAAGTTTTTGAAGAGGAAAGAGAACTTACCTTAATGCTGCTAATAGATATCAGTGGATCAGAATTTTTCGGAACACAAAACCAGTTTAAAAGAGAGATTTTAACTGAAATTGCTGCAACTCTCTCATTTTCGGCATTGAAAAACAACGATAAGGTTGGACTAATTTTATTTACAGACGAAATAGAATTATTCATTCCACCTAAAAAAGGAAGGTTTCATATTCTAAGGATTAT
The DNA here is from genome assembly GCA_002702405.1 of Flavobacteriaceae bacterium. Next base: position 14,983 of record NZZH01000048.1, read on the forward strand.
TAGGGAACTTCTTGAATTTAAACCTAAAAGTAAAAAGACAGATATTAATAAAGCATTAGAATTTTTTTCAGGAGTATTAAAGAAAAAAGCAATAGCATTTTTGATGTCAGATTTTATATCTTCTGATTATGAAAAAACGCTGAAAATTGCTGCAAAGAAACATGATTTAACTGGTATTAGGGTGTTTGACCAAAGAGAAGAGAAAATACCAAATATAGGTTTTGTTCCTATGCTTGATATTGAATCGGGCAAAATAAAGTGGATTAATACGCAAATTTCAAAAACAAGAAAAGCATATTCTTCATATTACAAGGAATATGTAAACTTGTTTGAGGATTTATTCAAAAAAAACGGTGCCGGAGCTTTAAATTGTCGTTTAGACGAAAGCTATGTAAAAAAACTCTTAAGTTATTTTAAATCCAGAGGGAAGTGATAAAAAAACAAATTATTTTATTAATTAGTTTATTTTTTTCTATCATTCATTTACAAAGCCAGAATGAAGAAATTTTAGAGGTATTTATAGATTCAACTAGTATAATGATTGGTGAAAAAATTGATTATTATATAAAAATTAAATCAGATACTCTTATTGATATTAGGTTCTCAGAAAAACCATTTTTTCTTCCGTTTGAAATACTGGAGGAATATCCTTTAGATACAATAGAAAATGAATTTGATTATGTTTATTCTAAAAAATATTCACTTATACATTTTGACTCTGGCAGCTATTGGTTACCAAATCAAAAAGTTTTTTTAAATGGATTATTAAAAATTTCGGATTCAATATTAATTAATGTTAAAAATGTAGCAGTTGATACTTTAAAGCAGCCTCTTTTTGATATTAAACCAATCGAAGAAGTAAAAAAAAATTATTTTGATTTAATTAAATGGATCTTAATAATAATTTTAATAGGAATTTTTTTAATTGGGCTAATTTATTTTTTGTTTTTTAAAAATAAAATAGAGACTAATTCATTGAATAGTGATCCTCCGTTTGAAAGAGCAATCAAAGAATTGAAAGAATTAGAATCCTTTCTATTAAAAAAAGATCAAGATTATAAACAATATTATTCTTCCCTAACAGGAATAGTTAGAAGGTATTTAGAGGAGGATGCTAAAGTTTCTGCTCTTGAAAGCACTTCAGATCAATTACTTATTAAGCTAGAGCTTTTAAAAACCGAAGGTATCCTTGATTTAAAAACACAAACTTTAAATAATTTAAAGAATGTTCTTAAAACAGCGGATCTTGTAAAATTTGCCAAGTCTATTCCTGAGAAGAATCTTTTATATAGAGACAGATCTTTTGCAGAGGAGTTGGTTATTGAGACAAATGAAGTTCTACCTGAGCTATCAGAAGAAGAATTAAGAGAANAAGAAGCATATAAATTGATACAAATCAAAAAGAAAAGAAAAAAATATATATACACAGGAGTATTATCTTTTATAAGTTTAATTTTATTCTCATTTTTTATATCAGCTAGNATTTTCNGGTTTTATCCTGTTATTGATACAATTATAGGGAATCCTACGATCAAACTTAAAAATGCTGTTTGGGTAACAAGTCAATATGGTAATCCTCCAGTAAAATTAGTCACTCCAGATGTGCTCAGGAGAATAAAAAGCATTGATGATCAAATTCAAAGATTTTCTTTTGGCAATTACGATACACCTTTTTACATAGATTTAATTTTTAAAGTTAAAGAATCAGAGCGCAGTAATATNGATGATNAACCATCCAATAATAATTCACAAGCTGATGAGGGTGAAAAAGAAATTCAGGAATTGACGCAGATAATTATAGATGAATTTAATCTTAAAGGAGCTANAAATATTTTCTCAAAAAATGAAGAGGTTAAAACTTTTTCAGGAATTCCTGCAATAAAGTTTTTTGGCACATTAGATTACCCTCTTGATGATNAAGGTGAAAAGGCGAGATTTAATTATAGTTCATATGTATTTGATTTTAAATCAAAATCTATAATTCTTTCCATTCTTTATGAAAAAGATGATCGATATGCATTAGAAATTGAAAATANGATAGTTGATAATNTTGAACTTATTAAAGAACTATAAATATGATGGAAGATATATTTTTTAAAGACCCCATTTTTTTATGGCTATTATTATTTTTTCCAATTATAATTATTTGGTATTTTTTTACTTCTAATAGATCTCAAGCTTTACTTAAAATTTCTAGTATTAAAGGATTCGAGAGCAAACCAAACTTATTTTTAAAAAATTTAAGATTTTTGCCTTTTATATTTAGAGTTTTAGCTCTTATACTTATTGTTTTAGCTATTGCAAGACCACAATCGGTTGATGTATCAACAAGAACAAAAACAAACAAGGGGATAGATATAGTAATGGCTATTGATATTTCCTCAAGCATGNTAGCACAAGATTTAAANCCTAATAGGTTAAGTTCNCTTAAAAGAGTTGCATCNGCTTTTATTGATGATAGAATTAGTGATCGAATAGGATTAGTTGTTTATGCAGGGGAAAGCTATACAAAAACNCCTATTACCAGCGATANAGGGATTGTAAAAAAATCATTAGAAGAAATAACTTATCAAAAACTTATTGATGATGGAACCGCNATAGGAATGGGACTTGCTACTTCTGTAAATAGATTAAAAGATAGTCCAGCAAAGAGTAAAGTCATTATTTTACTAACAGATGGAGTTAATAATTCAGGATTTATTGATCCTAAAATTGCTACTGAATTAGCAGTTGAATACGGAATCAAAACNTACACCATTGGCNTAGGNAGTAATGGAAATGCCAAGGCNCCAGTTGGTATTTTACCCAATGGTAAATTTAAATATGGAATTACAAAAGTTGAAATTGATGAGGAATTACTTAAAACTATTGCTAATAGNACAGGAGGATTATATTTTAGAGCAACAGACAATAAAAAGTTACAAGAGATTTACCAAGAAATAAATAAGTTGGAAAAAACGGAAATCCAAGAATTTAAATACTATAATTATGATGAAAAATATAGANAATTAATTTTTTTAGCTATCGGGTTTATATTTCTTGAATGGTTTNTTAAAAGTACTTTTATTAAAAGTTTTGTATAGATATGTATCAAATAGATCAGCCAATTTATTTTTATTTCCTTTCACTTTTGCCAATAATTTGGNTTGGTTATCTTCTAGTTTATAGATGGAAAATAAAAACGCAGTCAATTTTTGCTGAGAAAATATTAATGGAAAGACTTAGTCCAAATAGGTCCTTNTTTAAACCTTTTCTAAAACTCTTAATTATAAGCATATGCATTTTGTTTTTAATTTTTGGTCTTGTAAACCCTAAGATTGGAACTGAATTAGAAACGGTCAAAAGAGAGGGTGTTGATATTGTTTTTGTAGTTGATGTTTCAAAAAGTATGTTAGCAGAAGATATTGCTCCGAATCGATTAGAAAAATCAAAACGTTTGGTTTCAGCAATAATTAATCAGCTTGTCAGTGATAGAATTGGTATAATAGCTTATGCAGCTCAAGCTATTCCACAACTTCCTATTACTACTGATTATGGTGCAGCAAAAATGTTTTTGCAGTCTCTAAATACTGACATGTTATCTTCTCAAGGTACTGCTGTCGATTCTGCGTTGGATCTTTCCAGAACTTATTTTAATGATCAAGATCAAACTAATAGAGTTGTTTTTTTAATTTCCGATGGGGAGGATCATTCAGATGAGGCAGAGGAAGCTGCTAGGAGAGCAAACGAATNTGGAATAAGGATTTTTACATTTGGGGTTGGTTCAGAGTCAGGAGCCCCTATACCGATTAAAAGAAATGGAATAGTTGAAACTTATAAAAAAGATCTTGAAGGGAATGTAGTAATAACAAAAAAAAATCCAAATGTTCTTAAAACTATAGCAGAGATTACTAATGGAGCTTATTATGAAGGTAATGATACTGAATTAGTTTTAGATTTTGTTGAGCAGACCTTAAAAGAAATGGATAAAAAAGAATTTGAGGCAAAAAAATTTGTTAGTTATAAGGACCAATTTCAGATTTTTCTTTTGATTGCATTCTCCCTACTTTTATCAGAGGTTTTTATCTTTGAAACGAAAACTAGATGGNTCCAAAAACTTAATCTATTTAATGAAAAATAATACATATGTTTAGGAATTATTCGTNTTTGTTTATTATTCTTTTTTCTATTAAGCTAATATCTCAGGAAAGAGATTCTAATAATTATACTTTTAATGGTAATAAGTTTGCTGAAAAGGAAGTTTTTGATGAAGCAGAAATGTCATACAGGAAAGCAATTTCATCAAAACCAGATAATTCAAAAGCACTTTATAATTTAGGGAACACACATTATAAAGGAAAAGATTTTGATGAAGCAGCTCAAAGATATTTTCAAACTCAAAAGGGAGCAGATAATAAATTTCAAAAGCATAAAGCGTTTCACAACATGGGTAATGTGTTTATGCAACAGAAAGAATATGCTAAGGCAATTGAAGCCTATAAAAATGCCTTGAGGAATGATTCTGCTGATGATCAAACAAGATATAATTATGCACTAGCTAAGGAATTATTGGAAAAAGAAAAACAAAAGCAGAAAGATAATGAGAGTAAAAAAGATCAAAAAGAAGAAGAGGAAAAGAAAAATGATCAAGAGAATGATGATAAAAAAGATGATAAAAATGAAGATGGGAATCCTGAAAATCAAGAGAAGGAGAAAAAGGATGATAAAAAGTCAAAAAATGATGGTGACGATAATAAAAAAAATCAAAATCCTGATTCAAAAAAGGACTCTCCAAAATTAAAAGGAGGATTATCAAATCAACAAATGAAGAATTTATTAGAAGCAATGAATAATCAAGAAAAAAAAGTTCAGGACAAGGTTAATGCAAAAAAAATAAAAGGTTCACCAATAAGAGGCAAGAAAGATTGGTGATTAATTTTAATGAGTATATGAAATTTTCTACAACTAATTTTTTTGTTTTTATATTCCTGTTTTTATCTATTTTAGGTTATACTCAAGATATTTCTTTTGAAGCCAAGGCTAGTAAAAACAGTTTAGGAATAAATGAAAGATTAAGAATTGATTTTACAATGAATAGAAATGGTGATGATTTTATACCGCCAGATTTCTTAAATTTTACAGTGATAGGGGGGCCTAATCAATCAGTGAGTAACTCATGGGTGAATGGGAAAAGAACTTTTTCAAAAACATATACATATTTTTTATCGCCTCAGAAGAAAGGTCTTTTAAAAATAGATCAAGCCACAGTTGTAATAGACGATGAGGTTTACAAGACAATTCCCATAGAAATTAATGTTTCTGATGCCGTTGATAAACCAAGAGATCCAAATAGTCCTGAATACTTGATTGATGAAAATTTACATTTAGTAACTGAGATTTCAAATAATCAACCCTATTTAAATCAAGGCATTACAGTTTTATACAAGTTGTATTTTAAATCTCCACTTCAAATTTCTGATGCGCGAGAAAGTGATAGCCCAAAATTCAAGGACTTTTGGAGTCACCAAATAAAAATTCCACAACTCAAGGTTGAAAGAGCTAATTATAAAGGTATTGACTACAATGTTGTGGTATGGAGAAAAACTGTTCTATATCCACAAAAAACAGGTGAGTTAATATTAGATCCATTAACCTTAAATTTGATGGTGGATATACCATCTAAAAGAACTGATTTTTTTGGCAATAGGGTATATGAACAAGCTTCAAGGTCAATCTCTTCTGGCAAAAAAGTTATTAGCGTAAAAAGCCTTCCTGAATCTGGTAAACCAGCAAATTTTTCTGGCGCTGTAGGGAAATTTGATTTTAATGTTTCTGCAAATAAGGACGCCCTCAAAGCCTCAGAATCCTTTCAAATTAAAGTTAAGGTTTCAGGTCTTGGCAATTTAAAACTTTTCAATTTGCCAAAAATTGTTGTTCCAAATACCCTGGAGGTTTATGAACCTGAGCGAGATGAGAAAATAAAAATTATTCTTAAAGGGATGCAAGGATCAACTGAAGATAATTATACCATTGTCCCTAAATTTAAAGGGAAATATCCTTTATTGCCAGTATCCTTCTCATATTTTGATCCAGAATTAGAAAGATATTTTATTTTAAAATCACAACCTTTCAATATTGATGTTTATGAAGGCCCAGTTTCCTCTTCAAATTCTAACATCAGTAATCAAAAGATTAATTCTCAAACGAATATTTTGAATAAAGATGAAACTTTTAGGTTTATAAAATTGGAACCTAGATTAGAACCAATTTCTAAAACCTCTTTTTGGGGAAGCAAAGTTTTTTTCCTTTTAGTAGCTGCTCCTTTTCTGTTACTAATATTAATATTTTTAATATGGAGAAGCAGTATAAAAAAGTCAAGCAACCTAGAAAATTTAAGGCAGCGTCAAGCAAATAAATTAAGTAAAAAATTTTTAGGGGAAGCAAAGAAGAAATTAGGAGATAAGAAAAATTTTTATGATGCTTTGGAATTNGCTCTTTATAATTATTTAAAAGCTAGATTAAAAATTAAAAATCTAGATTATACAAAAGAAAAAATTAAAGAAGTATTAANNGGTAAAAACATTTCAGAAAAGGAAATAGATGTATTTATACGGGTGATCAAGAATTGTGAAGCAGCCAGATTTTCTCCAACTTCAGACGTTAAAATGAAAAGTGATTTTGATAAGGCATTAATTATAATGTCTTCTATTGACAAGAGACTATGAAATATATTATTGTTTTTTTAATTTATTGTTCGTCAANTATATATTCTCAAGATTTTAATAGAATATTTTTACAAGCAAATGATGCTTANAATAATGGNTTGTANGAAGAAGCAATTACATTATATAATAAAATCATTTTNGGAGGGCAACACGATTCCTCTATTTATTTTAATCTTGGGAATTCTCATTATAAGTTAAATAATGTTGCTGAAAGCATTTATTATTTTGAAAAAGCCAAGTTATTTTCTCTAAAAGACGAGGATATTGAAATTAATCTTGCTTTTGCTAAAAACATGACTATAGATTCCATTGATCCACTACCAAAAAGTGATTTATTAAGATTTAGGGAATATTTATTTGACTTATTTTCACTAAATGAATATAGTTTTATTATAATTTTATTTTCATGGCTTACTGCAATTTTCTTTGGATTATACCTTTTTAATTCAAAACCTTATAGCAAAAGGTTTTATTTCTCTTTTAGCTTGTTATCCATGCTATTTCTAATTTTATCATTTTCAGTTTCATCTTTAAAGTCATCGATTAAAAAAGAAGAAATTTTNGGAATTATTTTTGATAGAAAGATTGAGATTTGGGCTGAACCTAATTTNAGATCTGAAAATTTGTTTTCACTCCATGAAGGCACAAAAGTTCAAGTATTGGACAGCTTGCAAGAATGGAAAAAAATAAAAATTGCTAATGGATCAGAGGGATGGATAAAAGAAGCAATTATAAAAAATCTAAATTGATTCTAAAATATCCTTACTTGAATAATTAGAAGAGATCCCTGTCCCAATAGAATAAATTTTTTCACCAAATTCAAATAACGGCTCATAAAGAATTGAGTTATTTATATATTCTTTAGNAATAANATTGTTGTATTNAATAACAAAATTNCCAAATANAAAAATTAAAAAACTTATAAGCACCGCTCCTTTAATAGCNCCAAATAAAGCACCTAGAATTCTGTTNACTAAACCTAAAAATGCCAACTTTAGTGCTTTTGTAATAATTTTTGCAGCTAATGTTGTAATGCGAATACAGATTATAAAAACAATAATGAATGCNATAATTCTAGTAACTGTAGGATTCCAAGAAAAAAAGGAATTAATAATATCAGCAGCAAATTCAGAGAACTTAATTCCACCTATAATACCAATAAAAAAAGATAAAAACGAGGCAACTTCAATTACAATACCCTTTCTAAATCCATTGATAGAAAAAATAAAAAGCAATGATAATAAAATTAAATCTACCAAATTCACACTGCTAAAATAATTCATTTTTTAAAAAGTGCATTTATTGGTTTATATAAAGAATGTATCTTTGTTTTTGAAATCAAGAAATATCCATAGGATATTAATTTAGCTTATGAGCAATGATTTAGAGAAGTATCGGGAGGAAGTTTCATCATTTGAAGAAACATCGGCCGAGAAAATAGAAAATTTTAGAATAAAATACCTTGGTAAAAAAGGAATTCTAAATGAACTTTTCACCAAATTTAAATCAGTTCCTAATAAAGAAAAGAGAGAATTTGGACAATCAATAAATATCTTAAAGGATATGGTTTTGAAAAAGGTTAAATTTTTGAAGTCCCAAAATTTTAAAATCGAACAAACAAAAGTATCAATGGATTTATCTAGATCAGGTTATCCTATTCATTCAGGATCTCGTCATCCAATTTCCATTGTAACATCTAAAATAATTGACATTTTTTCTCAGATTGGATTTAATATTTCTGAAGGACCTGAAATTGAAGATGATTGGCATAATTTTACAGCTCTTAATTTGGAAGAAAACCATCCTGCTCGTGATATGCAAGATACCTTTTTCATCCAGTCTAATCCTGACATTCTACTTAGAACTCATACTTCTTCAGTACAAGTTCGCTACATGGAGAAAAATATTCCTCCAATAAGAACAATTTCTCCAGGCAGAGTCTATAGAAATGAAGCTATTTCTTCTCGATCACACTGTATTTTTCATCAGGTAGAAGGACTTTATATTGATGATGAAGTTTCTTTTTCTAGTTTAAAACAAATTATACTATATTTTACTAAGGCTCTTTTTGGGAAGTCAAAAATCAGATTTCGACCGTCTTATTTNCCGTTTACAGAACCAAGTGCAGAGGTGGATATTTTTTGGGGACTTGAGTCTGAAGCAGATTATAGAATTACTAAAGGAACAGGGTGGCTTGAAATTATGGGATGTGGTATGGTTGATCCAAATGTCTTATCAAATTGCAATATAGATNCTGAAAAATTTTCCGGATATGCTTTTGGAATAGGAATAGANCGTATAGCNATGCTNCTTTATCAGATAGATGATATTAGNCTCTTTTTTGAAAATGANATACGNTTTCTAGAACAATTTAAAAGTGATTTATAGATCANNTGATCTATAAATCAAACTTGATTCCTTGCGCCAATGGCAATTCTCCAGAAAAATTTAAGGTGTTAGTTTGACGTCTCATGTAAATTTTCCATGAGTCAGATCCACTTTCTCTTCCTCCTCCAGTATCTTTTTCTCCTCCAAAAGCTCCACCTATTTCTGCCCCAGATGTGCCAATATTAACATTTGCAATACCACANTCACTTCCCCAATGNGAAAGAAAAATTTGTGCTTCTCTAAAATTTTCTGTCATGATAGAGGAAGATAAGCCTTGAGAAACTTCATTTTGTATTTCTATTGCATTTTGTATCGATTCAGAATATTTAATAAGATAAAGTATTGGAGCAAAAGTTTCTTTTTGGACAATAGGAGCCTTATGATCAATTTCAGCAATACAGGGTTTTACATATAAACCATTNTTATATTCCCCTTCTTTTAGAAGCCCACCCTTAATTAACCATTTACCTCCTTGACTCTCAATTTTGGATAATGTTTCCAGATAATTTTTTACAGCTTCTTTATCAATTANAGGGCCCATNTGGTTTTTTGAATCCAAAGGGTTGCCTATTCTTATTTGTGAATATGAATTTTTTAAAGCATTTTTNAGTTCNTTGTATTTTTTTTCATGAACTATAACTCTTCTTGTAGACGTACATCTTTGNCCACAAGTTCCTATAGCNCCAAAAGCAATAGCAATAGTTGAAAGTTTTATATCTGCATTAGGAGTAACTATTATTGCATTATTNCCACCAAGNTCAAGAAGAGACTTACCTAACCTNGANGCNACCATTTTTGCAACTTCTCTACCCATTTTAGTTGAACCTGTTGCAGATACTAAAGGAATTCGGATATCNTTTGAAATAAGANNNCCAATTTTTTTATCTCCATTGACAAGGCATGAAATTCCTTCTGGCATTTTATTTTTTTGTAAAACTTCAGAGACTATTTTTTGACAAGCAATTCCNCAAAGAGGAGTCTTTTCACTGGGCTTCCATATACAAACATTACCACAAATCCATGCAAGAGCGACATTCCAGCTCCAAACCGCAACAGGAAAATTAAAAGCAGAAATAATTCCAATTATTCCAAGCGGATGATATTGTTCATACATTCTGTGTTCTGGTCGCTCTGAATGAAAGGTAGCTCCTTCAAGTTGTCTAGAAAGACCAACAGCAAAATCAAAAATATCTATCATTTCCTGAACNTCACCCATACCTTCCTGAAAGGATTTTCCCATTTCAAGAGAAACTAATTTTGCCAAAGATTCTTTCTTTTCTCTAAAAGCATTNCCTATTTGACGAACTAACTCACCTCTTTTTGGAGCAGGGATCTTTCTAAAATCAATAAATGCTTTTTTTGCAACTAAAATAATTTTCTCATAATCCTTTTGACTAGTTTCAGTTACACTTCCAATTCTAGAACCATTTATTGGAGAAATAGAATTTATAGATGAACTTGAGTGGAACCAGTTTTTACCAGTCGATGATCCAGGATTTTGTTTTTCAAGATCAAGCGCATTAAGTATTTTTGAATTATTTATTTCCATGATTTTAACTATGCTCAAATATATGAAAATGGAGAAATCCCAGTTGCAAGGATAAAAAATAAATTATTCGAACTATATTAGAAATATTTTAACTTTAACGAATAATCTTTATATCTCAAAAAATCTAGCACTAAAAAATGCTTAACAAACTTATCTGCTTTTTTACATTAATTTTTTTCAGTTGTACTGAATCCGTTCCACTTAATTCAAAAAAGGGCTTAAATTTTGGAATAGTCATACATGGTGGTGTTGGTACAATGAACAGAAAGGAGATGACGCCTAAAAAGGAAAAGGAATATCGAGAAGCATTAGAGGAATCGATTACTTCAGGTTATAAAATACTTAAAGANGGAGGAACAAGTCAGGAAGCTGTAGAGCAAAGTATTAGAATTATGGAAAATTCCCCGCTTTTTAATGCAGGTAAAGGAGCTGTTTTAACGGCAGAAAAAACAATAGAATTGGATGCAGCCTTTATGAACGGAAAAGATCTTAATGCAGGCGCAATTGCCTCAGTTAAAACTATTAAAAATCCAATAACTGCAGCAATTAAAGTTATGGAAGAGTCTCCTCATGTCTTATTATCTGGAAGAGGAGCAGAAAAATTTGCAAAAGAAAAAGGAATTGAAATAGTTGACCCGAGTTATTTCTTCACTGAAAGAAGAGAAAATGATTTAGATAGAATTAAAAGCATAGAATCTTCTGCTAATACAAGTCCAAAACAGGTAGAAAAAGAATTTCTTAGCATACAAAAATATGGAACCGTTGGAGCTGTAGCTCTTGATAAACATGGGAATCTTGCAGCAGGAACTTCAACAGGAGGTATGACAAACAAGAAATGGAATAGGATAGGAGATGTTCCAATCATCGGAGCAGGGACATATGCTAATAATTCAACATGTGCAATATCTGCTACTGGATGGGGTGAATTTTTCATTAGAAATGTAGTTGGNCATGATATTTCTGCTTTAATGGAATATAAGAATTATTCTATAGAAGAGGCNGCCAGAATTGTGATACATGATAAAGTTGCCGCATTAGGTGGAGATGGTGGAGTTATTGGNATTGATAAGGATGGAAATGTAGTGATGGAAATGAATACTTCTGGTATGTATAGGGCACATATTAATTCTGAGGGAGAATTAACCGTTGAAATTTATGATAATTGATATAATTTTATTTATCCGTTACATCATCGAGTTATAAAACTTTTTAATCCCTGTAACTTCTTTTCCAAGCCAATCAGGCTTTTCAAAAGGCTGGTCTTTTGAAATCAATTCAATTTCAGCCAAAACTAATCCTTTATTATGACCTAAAAATTCATCAACCTCTATTGTTATATTATTATTTAATTGAATTTTATATCTTATTTTATTTATTGGATTGGGCAAGCATATTTTAAGTAATTTTTTTGCTGTTTTTAATGGTATTTCCCTCTCCCATTCCATTCTTGAAAGCCCTTTTTTATCTGATTCTCCTTTAATGGTTATCCACCCTTTTCTATTATTTACTCTTATTCGAACAGATCTTTTAGGATCTTTACTCAAGTATGCCTGAGTTATTTTTTCTTTGCTACTATATTGTTTTTTATAATCCCTATTAGTAACTATAAATTTTCTTTCTGTTTCAATTTTAATTGACATTTTATAGAATTAAATCTTAAATAAATTTAATACAATGAATAAAATTAAAATTAGATGATTGTTTTTTATTTTTAAATGTTATGAATGATAATTATGAGGAGATTCTTTTAAGAAAAATAATCCACATAGATATGGATGCTTTTTACGCATCGATAGAGCAAAAAGATAATCCTTCATTAAATGGCAAACCAATTGCTGTAGGAGGAGGTCAAGCTAGAGGTGTTGTTGCAGCTGCTAGTTATGAAGCTCGTAAATATGGTGTTAAAAGTGCTATGAGTGGATTATTTGCAAAAAAAATATGTCCAGATTTGATCTTTGTTTCTCCTCGATTTGAAAGGTATAGAGAAATTTCAAAAAAAATAAGGTCTGTTTTTTATAAATATACAGATCTAGTTGAACCTGTATCCCTAGATGAAGCATACTTAGATGTAACAAAAAAATCAAAAAAGGGATCTGCTTCTCAAATTGCAGCTGAGATAAGAAGAAAAATAAAAAAAATAACAGGACTAAATGCATCTGCCGGTATTTCATCAAATAAATTTCTAGCCAAGATTGCAAGTGATTGGAATAAACCTAATGGGCAGAAAACAATATCTTCAGATGAAATAGATGAATTTATTGATAAGTTAGACATAAAAAAGTTCCATGGAATTGGCAGAAAAACTTCCATAAAAATGTATAATATGGGAATTTTTTTGGGATCAGATTTAAAGAAAAAAAATTTAGACTTTTTGACTAAGAATTTTGGTAAAGCAGGCAAGTATTTTTACAATGTGGCCAGAGGAATTCATAACACGCCAGTTAAACCATATCATACCCCCAAGTCTTTGGGAGCTGAAAAAACATTTAGTAAGAATTTAACTAGTGAGATATATCTAGAAGAAAAATTAGAAATAATAGCTTTGAAGCTTGAAAATCGGCTAAAGAAATATAATTGTGGTGGAAGAACAATTACTGTAAAGTTAAAGTTTAGTAATTTTTCGACTCAGACAAGGAGTAAAACCTTAATAAATTATATAAGCGATAAGGAAACGATTCTAAAATATTCTAAAGAATTGCTATATAAAGATATTCTAATTGATTCAGTAAGATTAATAGGTATATCATTGTCAAATTTAAATTTGAAAGAAAAAAAAGAAACTTTTAATGCTCAACTCAAACTGGAATTTTAAAAAATCAACCTTTTATGGAAGAAATTCTTAAGGTATTGACTTTTCCTTTGGCGGAGATAGGCATGGCCGTAAGGTTAATTAATAGATCTCCTTTGTTAACGTAACCTTTTTCAAGAGCAATTTTATTTATTTGTTTAACTGTTTTATCTGTGCTCTCAAAGCCGTCATAGAAAAAAGCCTTTACTCCCCATAAAAGATTTAGTTGAGTTAAAATTCTTTCATTTGAGGTGAAGACAAGGACATGAGATTTAGGCCTCCATGCTGAAATCTGAAAAGCTGTATAACCACTATTTGTAAGAGTGCAGATAGCTTTTGCTTCAACATCATTTGCTAAATGTGCAGCATGAAAACAAACAGATTTAGTTATAAACCTGTCATCTCTTATCTTGGGCGGCTTTTGAGGAACAATAATCAATTCAGAATTTTCAACACTTTTAATTATTGAGCTCATTGTTCTTATAACTTCAACCGGATAATTCCCGACTGAGGTTTCAGCGGATAACATTACAGCATCAGCACCATCCATGACGGAATTTGCAACATCATTTACTTCAGCTCTTGTAGCAGAAAGATTATCTATCATATTTTCCATCATTTGGGTGGCTATGATAACAGGCTTTCTAGCTTTTTTGGACATTAAAACTATTTCTTTTTGAACCAATGGAACTTCAGCAGGAGGAATTTCAACTCCAAGATCACCTCTAGCAACCATCAAACCATCACAAGATGA
>NZZH01000049.1 GCA_002702405.1 Flavobacteriaceae bacterium
TGTCATTTATCTGAAAGGGATTGTTCAATCCAAAGGAGACATCAAAAATTAACAGAGGAGACACCTTCTCCTTTTATGAACAATCAATTAAGAGAAAAGATGGGAGCGGCAGCTGTCAAAGCAGCAGAATATATTAAGTATGAAGGCGCAGGGACTGTTGAGTTTTTGGTAGATAAAAACCAGAATTTTTATTTTATGGAGATGAATACAAGAATTCAAGTTGAACATCCCATAACGGAACAAGTTATAGATTTTGATCTAATTAGGGAACAAATTTTAGTTGCATCAGGTGTTCGAATTTCAGGTAAAAATTATATTCCAAAGCTTCACTCTATTGAATGTAGAATTAACGCTGAAGATCCATATGATAATTTTANACCAAGTCCTGGNAAGATTTCAACATTACATTTTCCTGGCGGACATGGAATAAGATTAGATACTCATGTTTATAGCGGATATACTATACCGCCGCATTATGACTCTATGATTGCAAAATTAATTTCAACTGCTCAAACTAGAGAAGAGGCAATTNGCAAAATGAAAAGAGCTTTAGATGAATTTATTATTGAAGGGATAAAGACTACCATACCTTTTCANTCTAAATTAATGCAACATCCTGATTATATTTCTGGAAATTATACAACAAAATTTATGGAAGATTTTTCAATGGATTCATAGAATGNATCAGTTGTCAAAATAATTNAAAAGTTGTTANTAATTAAGTAAGTATTCTAATATTTGTACNGTATTTGTTGCAGCACCTTTCCTTAAATTATCTGCTACGANCCATAAATTTAAAGAGTTATNATTNGAAAAATCTNTTCGGATTCTGCCAACAAAAACATCATTTTTACCATTTACAGTGATTGGCATTGGATAGCTATTANTCTNNGGATCATCTTGAACNAAAACACCAGGAGTATTATTAAGAATTTTNTTTATATCATCTATTTCAAATGGGTTTTCTAGTTCTAAATTTATTGANTCGCTGTGACCGCCAATAATTGGAACTCTTACAGCAGTAGCTGAAATTCCAATTTCATTAGTATTNAGTATTTTTCTTGTCTCTTTTACCAGTTTTAGCTCTTCCTTGGTNTAACCATNTTTTTCGAAAGAATCACATTGCGGGAGAGCATTTTGATAAATTTGATGAGGATATATCATTTCCCNACTTTTACCTTTAGATTCATTTTCTAATTGATTTATGGCTTTTTGNCCAGTACCTGTAACAGATTGATAAGTTGAAATAATGATCCNTTTAATCTTATATTCCCAATGAATTGGAGCTATTACCATTAACATTTGTATAGTAGAGCAGTTTGGATTTGCTATAATTTTATCTTTATCACTAAGAANATNGCCGTTAATTTCTGGGATNACTAGTTTTTTNGAATTATCCATCCTCCATGCNGATGAGTTATCAATTACTGTAGATCCAATTTCTGTAAATTTTGGAGCCCAGTTTAAAGAGATATCACTNCCCGCTGAGAATAAAGCATAATCAGGNTTTTTCTTAAGAGCAATATCAACACCAACAACNGTATATTTTTTACTNCTAAAATTAATTTTTTTTCCGATTGATCTTTCAGAAGCTACAGGGATTAATTCCGAAATTGGAAGATTTTTTTCTTCTAAAACTTCAAGNATTACCTTTCCAACNAATCCTGTAACACCAATAATAGCAAGTATCATTTATTCTAACTTTTTACAAAAATAATCTTTATTTATTCCTTGGCAACTATAAAATTAGCTCAAAAAAACTCTCTTGATTCTGGGNCCTATACTAGTTATTAACTCGTAAGGAATGGTNTTGTTCTTTTTAGAGAAATCATTTGCAGAATTNGACTCCCCAAAAATTTCAACTTCATCTCCTTCATTACAGGAGATGTTGCCAATTTCAATCATNAGCATATCCATACATATATTTCCAATTATGTATGCTTTCACCCCATTAATATTNACCCAAGCNTTAGAGNCTGANTAGCCTCTTGAGATTCCATCTGCATGTCCCATTGGCAAAACTGCTATTCGTGTATCTTTAGNTGCTTTCCATCCAGAATTATAGCCAACTAAATCACCTTTTTTCACATTATGTATTTGCGAGATTATACTTTTAAGCTTTGCAATAGGTTTNAGTTTTTTATCCCAATCAATATTATTCGCATATCCGTGGAANCCTATNCCAATTCTAACGGCATCATATTGAAAATTTGGATAATTGAAAATTCCTGAAGTGTTTAAAATATGGAAATCNATTTCTTNNGACATATCTTCTAGATGAANTTTTTTTATTTTCTCAAAACATCTAATTTGATTTTCACAAGCTTTATTTGGTTTTTCNGCTTCACTTTCTCCCAGATGCGAATAAATACTTTTTATTTTAAATGGNGAGNTTTTTATTTCCTGTCTAATCCATATTGAGTCATTATGAGAAAAGCCAAGACGATTCAATCCAGTATTATATTTTATATGAACTGGATAATTTTTTATTTTNTTTTCTTTTATAATATTTTTAAAACNGGTCCAAACTTTTTTACTATATAGACTTGGCTCTAATTTGTTTGCAACTATTTCTGGCAGATTTAATAATTGTGGATAGAAAACAATAATTGGAAGTTTGACATCTAACTTCCTTAAATTTATTCCTTCAGGTGTATAACCAACAGCCAAGGCNTCTATACCAAGGGAAATTAGCTTTTTAACGATTTCAAGTTGACCACCTCCATATGCATCAGCTTTTACAACTCCAATAATTTTTGTTTTCTTATTTAATAATGATTTAAGCGTGACAAAATTATGCTCAAGTTTTTTTAAATCAATTTCAAGTATATTCAAATTATTTTTTTTTAGATTTATTCATAGCGTTATAAAAAGCTTCTCTACTCATCAGTTCATAAATTTTTTTTCTCCAATTACAATTAAATCTTTTTCTTTAGATTTCCTATAGCTATATAGAGATGGATTGCCAGTTTTAGTATAAATACCTCGAACTTTTAGGACTTCCTCAGCTATTGCCACTAAAGCACAGTTTTACCCGAGAACATTGACCCACAAATAATCTCTATTGAGCCAAACGGGGTTTTACTATTTACTGGATTTTCTAAAAACATTTTGTAATTTTCAAATAAAAACTTAAGCAAACTTAAACATTTCACTTTTATGTTGGATAAACTTGAAATAGAACTAAAAAAAATCGCAAAAAAAATATTGAGTTCTAGTAACTCAATTAATTTAGACGAAATCTCTAAAGATATTCTAGATTTATACGAAAAGATTATTTTATATAAATATTCTAAAAAAAATCAATCAAGTNTATTAACCCCAGATGAATTTATAAAAGACNAAGAATTTAAATCCTCAAANAAAAACCTAGAAGAAATTGTAAAATTAAAACCNATTGAAGAACAAATCCATAATAATAATATNATTCAAGAGGAGAATGATTATAAANGAGATNAGGAAACAAAAAAGAATTTGAATGATCAATTTGCTAGAGAACTTCAAATAGACCTCAACGATAAAAACGCATTCATCAAACATCTTTTTGATGGAAATAAAATAGTTTATCAGCAGACAATTAAAGAAATAGAAAGTTTAAATCAATTTGAACAAGTTAAAAAAGTTATAGAAAACGCAAAGAAATATAACAATAACTGGAAGGAGAAAGAATCTTATGAAAAAAGGTTTATGTATTTAATTCACAAAAATTTTCTTTAATAATTATTTTTTATGGGGAAGCTTTACCTAGTTCCAACGCCTATCGGAAATCTTGAAGACATTACCTTTAGGGCTATTAAAGTTTTAAAAAATGCAGATTTAATATTAGTCGAAGATAGTAGAAGGAGCTCTAAATTGTTAAGTCATTATGGGATCAATAAACCAATACAAAAATATCATTCATTTAATGAACATAGAAAAATAAACTCATTTATTTCCGAATTAAAAAAAGAAAAATCAATTGTTTTAATTAGTGATGCTGGAACACCTTCTATCTCTGATCCTGGTTTTTTGTTAGTTCGTGAATCAATAAAAAATGAAATAGAAATAGAGTGTCTTCCAGGAGCAACTGCACTTATTCCAGCATTAGTTCAAAGTGGATTCCCTAATGAAAGATTTGTTTTTGAAGGATTTTTACCTATCAGAAAGGGAAGAAAAAAAAGACTTGAAGAAATAGAAAAAGATCCAAGAACAATAATTATATATGAATCACCCCACCGAATAATCAAGACTTTAAAAGACCTTTTAAATGTTTTTACCGAAGATCGAATGATAGCAATTTCAAGAGAGATGACAAAAATTTATGAGGAGACTTATAGAGGCTCTATTAATAATGCATTGCATCATTTTAAAAAACAATCACCCAAAGGGGAATTCGTTATATGTGTTTGTGGAAAATCTAAAAATTAATTCTCATGAAGTGGAAGTTAAGAACCTCTTTTCCTCAAGATAACCAGGTTAATCAACTAATGAAAGCTATAGACGTTCAATATGAAATAGCTTACTTATTGGTTAGTAGAGGAGTTAAGGATTATGATTCAGCCAAAAGATATTTTAGACCTAATAAGGATGATCTCCAT
Source organism: Flavobacteriaceae bacterium (assembly GCA_002702405.1). The sequence continues at coordinate 4,578 of NZZH01000049.1, forward strand.
GATCCATTCATTATGCTAGATATGATAAAGGCCGTTGAAAGAATTCATAAAGCAATTCATAACCAGGAAAAAATAATGATTTTTGGAGATTATGATGTTGATGGAACAACTGCAGTAACACTAGTTTATTCGTATTTAAAGGATTACCTGCCAATTATTTATTACATACCCGATAGATATTCAGAAGGATATGGCGTTTCAAAAAAAAGTATAGATATTGCAAAAAAAGAAAAAGTAAGCTTAATTATATCACTAGATTGTGGGATTAATGCGATCGATAATATTTCATATGCAAAAAAAAATAAAATTGATTTTATAGTCTGCGATCATCATATACCTGGCAAAAAAAAACCAGATGCTATTGCAATTTTAAATCCAAAACAAACAGGATGCAACTATCCATTTAAAGAACTATCTGGATGCGGTATAGGGTTTAAATTAGTTCATGCTCTTGAGGAAAAAAGATCAGGGAACATTAAAGATATTAGTCACTTATTTGATTTAGTTGCGATGTCAATTGCAGCAGATATGGTTGAATTAACAGATGAAAATAGAATTATGGCATTTTATGGAATAAAGCAAATTCAAGAAAGTCCAAGGCAAGGAATAAAAATTTTTCTTAAAGACATCAAGGGTAAAATAAATATTTCTCATTTAGTTTTTACTCTTGCTCCAAGAATAAATGCATCTGGCAGGATGAAACATGCAAAGCATTCGGTAGAACTCCTATTATCTCAGGATAAATCTGAGGCAATCCCAAGAGGAAGATTAATTGAAATGTTAAATTCAGAGAGACGTATTTTAGATAATAAAACAACACTTGAAGCTATAGATCAGATCAAAAAAAATGGCGAGGAGGAATTTCATACTTCTGTAGTTTATAAAAAGGATTGGAATAAGGGAATTATAGGAATTGTTGCTTCTAGAATGATAGAAACTTATTATCGCCCTACGGTAGTTTTTACATCATCAGGAGAATATTTAACTGGATCGGTTAGGTCTATTAAAGGCATAGATATTTACGATATTCTTCATTCTTGTAAAAAGCATATCCACCGCTTTGGAGGACATAAATATGCTGCTGGCTTAACAATAATTGAGGATTCTTTTCTAAAATTCAAATCGGCTTTTGAACTAGCTGTAAAAGAAAGAACTACAGCCGAGAATAATATCCCAATAAAAAATTATGATCAAGAATTAACTTTTGATAAAATAACTCCAAAATTTTATAGGATTTTAGTTCAAATGAGTCCTTTTGGNGAGGGAAATCCAGAACCTGTTTTTAAAACAGTAAAATGCNTAGATTCAGGAGGGACAAAAATAGTGGGGAAGCTAAATGATCATTTGAAACTTGAATTGATTGATGCCCTNGGGAATCGTTTTAAGGGGATAGGATTTAAAATGGCAGAACATTACGAGAANATTAAAAATCAGNTCCCGTTTAATGTTTTTTATAATATTAATATGAATGACTTTTTAGGGGAAAAAGAACTNCAATTAAATATCAAAGGAATAGAGTTTTAGTTTTTTTTTGTTTTTAGATAAATTTTTATCAGTTGTTTAGTTGACGGATCATAATCTTTGAATGTGTTTTTTGAAATATCATCATATATTTTGTCTGCAAGTTCTTTCCCAAGTTCTACACCCCATTGATCAAAACTAAAAATATTCCATACTATACCTTGCACAAAAATTTTGTGCTCATAAAGAGCAATTAGAGCCCCTAGATTATATGGGGTTAATTGTTTTATCATTATGGTATTGGATGGACGATCACCGTCAAAAATTTTAAAAGGCGCTAATTTAAGCATCTCTTTTTTTGATAAACCTTTTCCTTTGAGCTCCTTTATCACTGTAAGCTTATTTTTACCTTGCATTAATGCTTGTGCTTGTCCAAATAAATTTGAAATTAATTTATCTTGTTGGTTTTCTTCAACGTATAAGGATTTAATAAAACCTATAAAATCTATTGGAATAATTTTTGTCCCTTGATGTAGTAATTGAAAAAAGGCATGTTGNGCATTTGTGCCAGTTGATCCCCAAACGATATTACCAGTCTGATAACTTACCTTCTGTCCATTTCTATTAACATTTTTACCATTACTTTCCATACTTGCTTGTTGCAAATAAGAAGGAAAATTTTTCAAGTATTCAGAATAAGGAATTACAGCTTCTGAATCTGCCCCCCAAAAATTATTATACCATATGCTTATAAGTGCTATAATTACAGGGGTATTTTTTTTAAACTCAGTATTTTTAAAATGTTGATCCATTGAATAGGCTCCATTTAAAAGATTTTTAAAGTTATTTGGCCCAATAGATATACATATTGATAGGCCTACTGGCCCCCAAAGCGAAAATCTACCTCCTACCCAATCAGACATATGAAAAATATTTTCATCTGGAATCCCAAAGGCTTTTGCCTTTTCCATTTTAGAAGTAACTCCAATAAAATGTTTACCAAAGGATTTTTTAGGGGCCTTTTTTAAAAACCAATCTTTAATAGTTTTTGCATTAATAATGGTTTCTTGAGTTGTAAAAGTTTTTGAAGCAATTATAAATACAGTTGATTCTGGATCTATGGATTTTAATACTTCAAATATATGATCTCCCTCAATATTTGAGATATAGTGGACATTTATATCGGTTGCATAGAATTTTAATGCTTCATTAACGAAAACAGGCCCCAAATTTGAACCTCCAATACCTACATTTACTATATGCTTAATTGGCTTATCAGAAAATCCTTTCCATTCCCCGTTAATTATTTTTTCCGCTAGTGAAAACATCCTTTTTTTATTTTTTTCAATACCGGGCATTATATTTTCCCCATCTACAAATAAAGGATCTTTTTTTTGAGATCTCAATGCAGTATGGAGTACAGATCTATTTTCAGTTTCATTAATTTTTTTTCCAGAAAAAAAAGCATCTATACTTTTACTAAGATCAATTTCCTCAACTAATTCTATTAGAAGATCAATTGTAGTTGAATTAATTCTATTCTTTGAAAGATCAATGAAAAAATCTTCCCAGGATAATGATAATTTTTTTTCTCTACCTTTTTCACTCGAAAAAAGTTCTGCCATAGATTTTTTTGATAACTCACGATGATGTGATTTAAGCCTTTCCCATGCATTAGGGCAATTTGGACTTATATTACCTGATAAAAAGGGGCTTTCATTCAATGTCAGAAGTTAAAATTGCAAGATCAGTGTATTCATCTACGTATATGTTAGCTTTTGAAATACAATCTAATTGATATTTTAGAGGGACTATTTCGGCTAGATATTTATTTTTTAAATTTTCAGAAATTGGTTTTGCTTCAGGTAATTTTTGTCTGAATGGATCAACTTGTCTGCCATTTTTCCAAAAGCGATAGCAAACATGAGGACCTGAGGTATACCCAGTCATACCAACTAATCCAATTACTTCTCCCTGCCTGACTTTCTTTCCTTTTTTAACCATTCTTTTTTTCATATGCAAGTATTGTGTGGTATATGTATTGTTATGCTTTATTGTTACATAATTCCCATTTGCTTTAGAATATCTTGCTTTTGTTACAACACCATCAGCAGTTGCTAGAATAGGAGTCCCAACTGATGCCGCAAAATCAGTTCCTCTATGTGGGCGAATTTTATTTCCATAATATGGTATTCTCCTGCGTAAATTATAACGAGAAGAAACTCGACTAAATTTAACAGGGGCTTTAAGGAAAGCTCGACGAAGGTTTTTTGCTTTACTATCAAAATAGTCAATAATTCCATTTAAAGAATCCCTCTTGAATGCAAAGGCATAGTGGTCTTTTCCAGAATGGGTAAATAATGCAGCATCAATTTTATCAATCCCGATGGATATTGTATCATCTACAAATTTTTCAGTATAAATAATTTTAAATGAATCCCCTTTTTGTAACCTAAAAAAATCAATAGTCCATGCATAAATATCTGAAAGCAAATATGTCAATTCTTCATTCAATCCATTATTAATCATAGATTCATATAAAGAATTTTCAATATTACCCACTGCCTCTTGTTTAATAATTTTAACAGGCTTAAGCAATTTTTCCCCATATATATTGTCTCTAAGGTTAATAACTGTATAGCCTTCTATGTCTGGGTGATAAATAAAGGTTTTAGCTATTGGGATACTATCTTTANTAAATAAAATAGTATATGGCGCCCCTCTTTTTAATTTTCTGACATTTACTTGTTTTTTTATTTTTTGCAAAATGTTATGAACTTCAGGATAGTCAATGCCATTTTCTTCTAAAATTTNCCCAAANGTATCTCCTCTCTTTATTTTTTTTGTAACAACAGTATAGTTGTTGAAATCAAATCCAAATTTAATTTTGGGTGGAATAACAGGTTTAGCTTTATCAATAAGATTTTCTTCGTTTTTAGGGGGAGCAGATTCTGTGCANCCATAAGTAGCAAAAATCATTATGGAGCATAAAAGACAAACGTTAAATACCTTAGTCAGATTCAATTTAATGAAACTTACTTTCTCAAATATCCATAAATTAAGGGTAAAGCAACAACAAACTCAAAAAAAGTTATTCAACAAGTAATGAACAATGTATTTTATTTAAAATCNACAACTAAAGGGTATTTTAGGTTTTTATAGTTTTCAAGATCGGCCTTTATTGATCCAATAAATAAATCTGCTTGCAGNCTAACTGGGATTTTGTTTCTGTCATCTGATACCCAAAGAGTTACACTTTCTTGCTCTNTAAATACTCTACCAGCTTGAACAATAGGTCTAAATTTTAGACAGCGTATTTTTCCAAATTTTGTTTGCAAAACTTGTTTCCCTAAATATTTAAGTTTAAANACATAATTTTCGTTATCAAAAAACATGTCAATACTAAAACTTTCATTTTTTTTAATTAATTCATTTGGATAAAAGTTTCTTAAGTAATAGAAAGCTGAAATTAAGTCCTGTGTATTTTTTTTAATTGGGAAAGTATTTATTGTATTTTTCTTTTTATCATTTACTTCTGCAAGCCTGTTCTGATGTTCAAAAAAAATCTCTACATTTTTCGTATATCCACCTTCATAAATATTTCTTTTAAATAAAACAGGGTGTGTTTTTTCAATACTAAAATAACTTTCATAATGATCCTCTACTTTGAAGAATAGTCTTGCCAATCCAGTTGTTTTTCCATAGCCTTTCGCATGAAATACAGGAATTTTTTTTATGGTATCTTTTGATAATTCTAAAGAGGCGTAGCTAGCATTAAAAATACCATAGTAAATTCTAAACTCGAACCATTCCCCTCCTTTAAATGATGATTTAATTTCTTGTGAAAAGCATGAAAAATTATNTAATAAGCAGAAGAGAATAATTAGAAAAGTTTTAGAAGAAGTATTCATTTTATAAAAGTAGCTAAATTGANTGTTTTATATTCTGTTCTTTTTTCATTTGACAAATTTTTCAAATATTATCTNCCCNATTTTATTTCCTAATAATTCAATTAAATCTTTTTTAGACGCTTCTTTTACTCTTTTTAAAGATTTAAATTTATTCAGAAGTTTAATTTTTGTTTTAGGCCCAACNCCANTGATTTCATCTAATATTGACCTTATGCTATTTTTGTTTCTAATTTTCCTATGAAGATTGATTGCAAATCTATGAGCTTCATTTCTTATTTGCTGAATTATTTTAAGTGTTTCCGATTTTTTATCTAAATAAAGAGGGATTGGGTCCTCTGGGAAAAAGATTTCTTCAAGACGCTTAGCAATTGCAATAATGGTGATTTTTTCATCTAATCCTAAAACCATTAAACTTTTCATAGCAGAAGATAATTGCCCTTTACCGCCATCAATTACTATTAGCTGAGGGAGAGATTCATTTGTTTTAATTAAACTTTTATATCTTCTGGAAATAACTTCTTCCATGGATTTATAATCATCGACCCCCTGNACAGAATTTATTTTGAAATGTCGATATTCGCTTTTTTTTGGTTTGAGATTCTTAAATACAACACAAGAAGCAGTCGGATTTGATCCCTGAATATTAGAATTATCAAAACATTCAATNTGCATAGGATCTATAGACATTCTTAAATCATTTTTCAATTTACTCATAATCCTTTTGGAGTGTTTTTCTGGATCAGTAATTTTAATTTGNTCTAAACGCTCAATTCGATATGATTTTGCATTTTTAAGTGATAACTGAATTAATTTTTTTTTGTCGCCAAGGACTGGAACTGTACATTTAAGTTTTAATGATAAATTAATTTTAAACGGGATTAATATTTCATTCGAAATAGAGTTAAATCTTTTTCTTAATTCNATTATTGNAATTTCCAAAATCTTTTTATCGGATTCATTTAATTTTTTCTTTATTTCGGTAGTATATGAGCCAATTATTGAGCCATGTGAGACTNGCATGAAATTTACATAAGAGTAATTTTCATCAGAAAAGACAGTAAAAACATCTGTATTAGTTATTTTAGAACTAACTATTGTTGACTTTGCTTGATAAGATGAAACTATATCAAGTTTTTCCTTAATCTTTTGAGCTTTCTCATATTCTCTTTTTGAAGANAGCTCNAACATTTCTTGTTTAAATTGTTTGATAGTTTTTTTAAAATTTCCCCTTATGAAAGATTTTATTGACTTAATATTATTATCAAACATTTTTATCTCATTTTCTTCATCTTTAATTTTTAATAAGTGAATCAAGTCATGATTAAAAAAAGGATATAANTCTTTTATCATTTGAATTAAAACCCTAACCNTCTTNCCGCTCATATATGGGCCAAAGTATTCTCCAGATTTATTGTTAATTTTTCTAGTTAGAAAAATTTTAGGCCTAGGGTTTCTTATTATACAAATCCATGGATATGTTTTATCATCTTTTAGNAAGACATTGTATTTGGGCTTTAGTTTTTTAATTAAATTATTTTCAAGTAGCAAAGCATCCATTTCTGTTTCAACAATAATATTTTCAATTTTAAAAATTTGTTTTACAAGAAGATTAGTTTTGAAATTCTTATGGTTAGATCTGAAGTATGAGCTTACTCTTTTTTTGATATTTTTTGCTTTNCCTACATATAAGATATTACCTACTTTATCATAAAATTTATATATTCCTGTATTACTTGGAAGTGTCTTTAGGCGAAGAGCTATCTTAGGTAACTTCATAAGTTTAAAATTCCATTTTGTTTATCTAAATAGNCGATATCATTTTAATAATTAGGAATTAACCTGATCATTTAAAGGGAAGACTTTTTTATTAAAAAATAATATTATGATTACACCAATACTAACATAAGTATCAGCAAAGTTGAAAACATATTGAAAAAAAGTATAAGGTTCACCTCCCCAAAAAGGCATCCAGTCTGGCCAATTCCATGTAACTAGAGGGAATTGAAACATATCAACAACGCTCCCATAAAAAACGGAAGCATACCCACCCTCATCTGGTAAAAATGTCGCTATTTGTCCATAACTATGAGAAAATAAAACTCCATAAAAAACGGAATCAATTATATTGCCTAGAGCTCCAGCAAAAATTAAAGAAAGAGAAAAAAGAAAAAGTGAAGAGACGCCTTTTTTATTAAGTGAAATTTTTAGCCAATATCCAATTGCACAAATAGCTATTAATCTAATTATAGTTAATAAAAGTTTTGATAAATTTTCTGACAAAAAAGGAATTAAATCATTTAATCTAGCGCCCATGGCCATACCTTGATTTTCAACAAAAAGTAATTTGAAATATCCCCAATCAATTATTGCAGGAGTGCCATATAAGTTTAACGGGAAATTTAACTTTATATAAATCTTTGATATCTGATCTATTAAAACNAGTANAGTAATTAATATAATTGAATTACGAGTAGTTATTTTTTTCAATTTAAATGACAAACAAAATAATTTCCATAAAAATAAAGAATTCTAAAATCTATTTATGAATTATATTNCCATTAAGACTATAAATTTTTAAATCAGAATCTCTATCAATTCTTTTTTCAGACAATCTGACTTTACCATTAATACTTTTCACAGATAAATTATTTCCTTCATCATGTATATAAATATTTGCATCAATAGTTTTGATATTTCCTTTTGATTTAAGGTCATAGAGATGAAAAGATCCATTCCTTTGGAAGATTTTTAGAAAATTGATTTGCCCTTCCCCATATATTTCTGAGTCATTCGCAAATAGTTCCAGTGCTATTTTAGAATTAATTTTAATTTCAATTTGAGAGGAAACAAATTTATGTGCACTTAACTTATCATTAAATTCATTAAATGCGGGGCTATAATCTTCACTAAAATAGAGAACTTTAGAATTTAATTTGAATTTTGGAATGACATCATTCCCATATTCACCATCGGAAGTGTATATGATTTGAACGCCATTAAAATTTTCTTGACCAGAAAAATAGACTTTTGATGCCCATCTAGCATCAACGAATATTTTTGAAAAATTTGGGTTTTCCCATCTTTTTTCAATAACCTTTTGCGACCAAACAATAAATGGGAAAAGAGATAGAATGAAATTTAGTTTAAGTAAATTTATTTTTGCATATTTTTAGCCTCGATGCTTAAAGTTGCATGAGGGACTAATAATAGTCGTTTCTTTTTAATTAATTTTCCAGTGACTCTACATATTCCATAAGTTTTGTTTTCTATTCGTATTAGGGCACTTTTAAGATCACGAATAAATTTTTCTTGTCTAATTGCTAATTGAGTATTTGCCTCCTTAGACATTGTTTCAGATCCTTCTTCAAATGCTTTGAAAGTTGGAGATGTATCATCAGTTCCATTATTCCCATCATTCATGTATGAACTTTTCAATAGGTCAAGATCAGCCTTAGCCTTATGAATTTTTTCTTCAATCAATTTTCTAAACTTTTTAAGTTCAGTATCAGAGTATCTATTTTTCATTTTAATTAAAAATTCAAATTTTTTTAATTTTTATAAATGTATCTTTTTTTTCAAAAACTACTTTAGTTTCGGACTGTATTGATTGATCAAAAGTAATCTTTTTTGCAAGAGTTTCATTTTTTATATATTCTTTATTTTTATTTATAACTTCTTCAATAATTTTATTTTTAGAAAAAGCAATTTCTATTTTATCGGTGACTTTAAAACCAGAATTCTTTCTCAAATTCTGCAACCTATTTACTATTTCTCTAGCTCTACCTTCATTAATTAAATTTTTCGAAAGTTTAATATCTAATGCAACAGTAATTCCTTGGCTACTAGCAACAGCATATCCATCAATATCTTTTGAAATAATTTCAACATCATCAATATCTAAAATAATATTTTTTTCATTAAATAAAAGGGGAATAGAGCCATTGGCTTCTATTTCTTTTATTTGATCTAATCCGAAGGAATTTATTTTTTTTACAATATTTTTAATCTCTTTGCCATATTTTGGACCCAAATTTTTATAGTTTGGTTTTATTTCTTTAATTAAAATATTACTTTCATCATCTATTACCTTAACTTCTTTAATATTTATCTCAGAACATAGTTGATCTTTTACTAATTNAATTTCCTTTTTTTCTGTTAGATTTNTGGCGCTNACCATAAGTTTTTTTAGCGGCTGCCTAACTTTAATTTNTTCTTTTTTTCTTAATGATAGAGCCAAAGAAGTTATTATTCTTGCNTTATTTATTCTGCTTTCAAGAGATGCNTCAATTTGATTTTTATCACTAATTGGNAATATAGAAAGATGGACNGATTCATAAGATCGATCTTTTGTGTTTGAAACTAAATCCCTATATAAAACATCGGAATAAAATGGTGCAATTGGAGCAGATAATTTAGCAATACTAATGAGTGTATCATAAAGTGTTTGAAATCCAGAAATTTTATCTTTTTCATAATTACCTTTCCAAAATCTCCTTCTGGAGAGTCGAATATACCAATTACTTAATTTTTCTTGNACAAAAAATGAAATAGCTCTAGCAACTTTTGTTGGCTCATAATCATTATATGCATTATCTACTTCATCAATAAGGGAATTTAATTCGGAAATTATCCAACGATCAAGTTCAGGACGTTTTTCAATTGGAATAATGNCCTCTTCGTAACAAAACTTATCAATATTTGCATAGAGGCTAAAAAATGAATAAGCGTTATATAAGGTCCCAAAAAATTTTCTTTGGACTTCCATAACGCCAGATAATTCAAATTTTAGATTGTCCCATGGGTTTGAATTAGATATCATATACCATCTTGTGGCATCAGCACCATATTTTTCTAGCGTTTCAAACGGATCAATTGCATTTCCTAGTCTTTTGGACATTTTTTGNCCATCTTTATCTAGTACGAGNCCATTAGAAATAACATTCTTATAGGCTACTGAATTAAANACTATGTTTGATATGATATGTAAAGTATAAAACCACCCTCTNGTTTGGTCAACTCCTTCAGCTATGTAATCTGCTGGGAATGCATCTCCATTATCAATTTTTTCTTTATTCTCAAATGGATAATGCCATTGAGCATATGGCATTGATCCGGAGTCAAACCAGACGTCCAAAAGGTCTTTCTCTCTATGCATTGGTAAATTATTTTTTGAAGTGAGTACTACTTTATCTAATACATGTTTATGAAGATCAATCATTTTATAGTTTTCATCACTCATGTCATCAACTTTAAATTTTTTGAAAGGGTTAGATTTCATAATACCATGAGATAAAGAAACTTCAATTTCTTTAATAAGCTCTTTTATAGATCCGATTACTTTAATTTCTTTCTTATCTTTTGTCCCCCATATTGGCAGAGGGATTCCCCAAAATCTTGATCTAGATAGATTCCAGTCATTTGCATTACTAAGCCATTTACCAAACCTCCCTTCACCAGTTGATTTAGGTTTCCAATTAATACTTTTGTTAGAGTCTGCAATAGAGGCTCTGATTTTGGAAACTTTTATAAACCATGAATCAAGNGGATAGTAAAGAATTGGTTTNTCTGTTCTCCAACAATTTGGATAAGAGTGAACATATTTTTCAACCTTAAACGCCTTATTTTCTTCTTTTAATTTAATAGCTATTTCAATATCTACAGATTTNTCAGGNACATCAGTATCATAATATTCATTTTTTACATATTTACCTCCTAGTCCAATCAATTCATTTCTAAATTTACCTTCTAGATCAACCAATGGAACTTTATTTTTCTCTTCATCATATATTAAAAGAGGAGGAACCTGCGGAGAAGCTTCTTTTGCAACCTTCGCATCATCTGCCCCAAAGGTAGGGGCTGTATGAACTATTCCAGTTCCTTCTTCAGTAGAGACAAAATCTCCTAAGATTACACGNAAGGCATTTTCTGGGNTATCAGCNGGCAAGGGCGAATCAGACCAAATTTGTTCATATTTAATTCCCTCAAGATCCTTCCCATTTATTTCTTGTTCTATATAGTAAGGAATTTTACTTATTTTTCTTTTTATTGATAGTTCAGAATATTCATTTACAAGAGTATATTTTTTGTTGAAGTATTTATCAACTAGATCTTTTGCCAATAAAACTCTAATAGGTAAAAGAGTGTATTCATTAAATGTTTCTATTATAATATAATTGATCTTTGCCCCGACAGTTAATGCAGTATTAGACGGGAGCGTCCAAGGCGTAGTTGTCCATGCGAGTATATAGAGAGGAATTTCTTTAAAAATTTTTTTAGGTAAAGATTCATTAATAGTTTTAAATTGGGCTGTAACACTAGTGTCTGTTACATTTTTATATGTGCCAGGTTGATTTAATTCATGTGAACTTAGACCAGTTCCAGCTTTTGGGGAATATGGCTGAATATTATATCCTTTATAAAGCAATCCTTTATTGTAAATTTCTTTTATGAGCCACCAGACTGATTCCATATACTTTGAATCATAGGTTTTATATGGATCATTTATGTTAATCCAAAAACCAATTTTATGAGTTAGTTCTTCCCATTCGTTAGTATATTTCATCACAGCCTTTTTACAGGCAAGATTATAGTCCTCAACTGATACAGTTTCTCCAATATTTTTTTTTGTTATTCCAAGCTCTTTTTCCACTCCTAATTCAACAGGAAGCCCATGAGTATCCCAACCAGCTTTTCTCTCTACTTTATACCCTTTTTGCGTTTTGTATCTGCAAAAAATATCTTTTATTGTTCGTGCCATTACATGATGAATTCCNGGGGTACCATTAGCAGAGGGAGGACCTTCATAAAAGACAAAAGAGGGACTATTTTTCCTAGAACTAATGCTCTTTTTGAAAATTTCTTTTTCTCCCCAGAAAGNAAGTATTTCTTTTGAGAGATTAGTCAAAGACAACTGTTTATATTCTTTAAAAGCCATTAAAATTCAATCTTCTGGTAGTTCGCAAAAATAAATATTTTATAGATAAAATATGGATGATGTAATTATATTTTCGTTTTAATACCAACATAAAAACTTCTTCCCTCAGAAGAAATTCCTGAGGCAAAAGTTCGGTAGTGAATATCAAAAATATTAGTCATTCCAAATTTTAATTTTGTTTTCTCTGAAAATCTATATTGAGAGAAAAGGGATAAAGTATTCCATTTTGGGCTTCCAGCATATTTTTCTCTTTCATCAAGAACAAGAGGATTAATTATTGGAGTTTCATCAAGACCGTCTTCTCCGCCCCAACTATATTCATATGGATCTTTTGAAGCACTAAATTTCCAATTAATTTGTGCAGTTATTTTAGGAGATTCATAATTAAGATAAAATGAACCAAAAAAAGGAGGGATAGATGGCATTGGACCAGCAGAATAGTCTTTATTCCCCTTGGTGAAAGTAAAATTAAACCTAGAATTAAATCTTTTATTAAGTTGATAACCAAATTCTGATGAGAGCCCATATATAAATCTATTTCCCAAATTTTTATTTGCTTGAGTTATTACTTCATCACCATTATAAATAATCGTTTCTAAACTTTCTGTTGTCGTATCTCCAAAAATAGAAAAATCAGATCTAACAATATGTCTAGATACAAGGGTGGCATAACCTCTTAATGACGCATAATTATTATTTTTTTCAGAAAAAACAATACCTGCGTCAAAAGTATAAGCATATTCTGGTTTTAAAAATGAGTTTGGCACAAGTAGGAAACCTGAATTTTCTCTAACCTTTCCAATGTCATCAATATTGGGATTTCTAAAACCACTTGAAATAAGACTACTTAATTTCCATTTTTCTTTGAGAAGATAGGTTAAAGCAATTGTGCCTGTAAGAGCTTCTTTTTTAAGATTTAAGGACGAAAGTAGTTTGTTAACCCTTGTTGAATCATTCCAATTTGCCTTTAAAAGGGTTGAAGTAATTCTAATTCCTGCATTAAAAGTAAGCTTTTCACTTAACTCATATATGAAGTTAAAATAAGCAGCATAGCTAGAATAACTACTTCCAGCATCGGGGTATCTAGATGGGATACTTTGTGAATTAATTAAACTGGAAATTCTCTCGTTATTAATGACTAAATCGTTGGAGAAAGCATTCGAATCAATTGAATTATGGGTTAGTTCAAGCCCATAAGAATAGGAGATATTTGATCCACCGCTACCGTTAAAATCAGTATTTAAACTAAAAACATTAACTTTTTCATTAAAATACAATCTTCTAAGCTCATCAAATTTTCTATTAATACGAGACTCCTTAATTTTCTGAAAAGCACCTGTTATTGTTCCTTTTTTTAGCCATGATTTCCCTAGAAAAAACTTTAGCTGAGGGGAGATAAATATACGCTCTTGAGGGCCATAATACCATTCACTAAATTTTAAAGTACCATTCTTAATTTCAGATAATTTATCATATCTAGGAATATCAGAAGATGATGAATACTGAAGGTTAAGATTAAGCAACATGTCTTTTGGGAGACGTATCGAAAACTTTTGAAACAGATCATACTGATTATATCCTGTGTTTTTCTGTAAACTAGGAGTTGAGTTAAAAGTTGGAGAAGCAGAGTAATTATTTCTATTATTCTCTGAATAAAAATTTGTTAAGCCCCATTCTGAATAATTATGGTTTCTGTTATCTCCGGATAAAATATCTCCAAAATTTGAATAACTAAAACTAGTAATACTACCCCATTTTTTAAAACTCAAAGAAGTTGTTAAATTATTTACACTTGAGGAATTGGCAGTATTAAACGAACTAGAAAATTCATGAGAAAACATATTTTCCCTATTTATTTCAGGAGATTTTGTGTAGTAATGAATAACTCCGCCCAGGGCATCAGATCCATATCCTACTGATGAAGAACCAAAAACTATCTCTACCCTTTCTATATTATGAGGGTCAACGGTAATAGCATTTTGTAAATGACCAGACCTATAAATTGCATTATTCATTCTGACTCCATCAACTACTAATAAAACACGATTAGCTTCAAANCCTCGTAATACAGGGCTCCCTCCTCCACCTTGGGACCTTTGAATTCGGACACTTGGACTAATTTCTAAAATTTCTGCACCACTCAGAGCAGATCTTTTCTCAATTTCTTTAGCAGAAACAATTGAAACTTTTTCAGCAATTTTATTAGCAGATGTTTTGGATCTTGCAACTGACAGAAAAACTTCCTGGAGGATCTGATTTTGAGGAATCATTTTTAAAGTTTTCATACTTATCTCAACCAAATCAAAAAGTTTAAATTTTAAATTCTCATATCCTAAAATTTGAAAATTCAAAGAATCATTTGGAGAAAAAATTTCTAATGAAGCCTTACCATATTTATCCGTTATTGTACTTCTAGATTTATCTTGATTAAAGACAGCAACACCCTCAAGGGGCTCTCCAGAGTTGTTATCTTCTACCCAAATTTCTTGAGCATATAGATTTATGCTGAAAAAAAGGCATAAAAACTTGATTCTATACTTTTTAGAATAGATCATTTAAAATTTTATAAGACTTTAAATTATTAAAACTTTGTAAATGTATACGAAAATATTGTATTAAATTACTTAGAATGTCCTTTCTGTAATTCTTAGAAATTGATATTAAGTTAATCTGATCAATATCCGTATTTAATATTTTTTTAAACTTTCCAAGAGATTCTCCTTTTATTGAGTTATCAGGATTTTCAGTTCCTGAAAAGCAACCGGTTTCAAGATCAAAAAAGGGATTGTCAATATTTTCCATATTAGGATAAAATCCTAAGAAACCACTTAGTTCTGTTAAGAATTTTAGATAAAAAGCGGATGAAATTTTTTTGCGTTCAAGATCTAAAATAGACTTTTTAAGGAAATAAAATAATTTGATATTAACTCCGCCATCTTCAGGCAACGTTTTTTTTAAAATTTCAGAAATAAAAAGGGCAATGTTATTTTTCTTTATATCTAAATGAATTTTCTGAAGAGGTTCTATGATTTTAATCTCTTTAAAAAAATGTAGTTTTTGGGGTTTATTCTTTTGTAAACTTGTTACTATTGATATAATGTTGAGAGGCTGAAAAAAAGACCTCCGCATTTGTCCTTTTTTTGACTTCAAAACACCTTTTACAATGAATGATTTTAACCCTATTTTTTCACAATAACAAGTAACTATTAGACTAGAATCGTTGTATTTTAAATTACTTATTACAATTGCATCTGTATCGACAAGCATCAGGAGATATATTTTTAGACAACTCCTTGTGCTAACATTGCTTCAGCAACTTTTACAAACCCAGCAATGTTCGCTCCCTTAACATAATTTACATATCCTTTTTCTGATCCAAATTCAAGACAGGATTTATGTATATCTGACATAATATTTTTAAGTTTTTCATCCACTTCTTTTCTTGACCAACTATAGCGCAGAGAATTTTGAGCCATTTCTAGTCCAGAAACTGCAACACCTCCTGCATTTGAGGCTTTCCCCGGGGCAAATAGAATTTTGTTGTCAATAAAATACTTTACTGCTTCAGAGGTTGAGGGCATGTTGGCTCCTTCNCCAATACAAAAGCATCCATTTTTCACTAAAATTTTTGCGTCTTNACCAGATAATTCATTTTGGGTAGCACATGGNAAAGCAATATCACAGGATATCCCCCATGGTTTTTTATTTGCTTCAAATATTGCTTTAGGGTATTTTTTTTGATATTCTCTAATCCTTGCTCTTTTCACATTTTTAATTTCCATTATGTGGGAGAGTTGTTCTTTACTAAAACCATCTTTTTCATATATATATCCAGAAGAATCAGACAAGCAAAGAACTTTAGCTCCAAGAGACAAACATTTCTCTGCAGCATATTGAGCAACATTTCCAGAACCTGAAATAATAATTTTTTTATTTTNCATTGATTTTTTTTGGGTTTCGAGCATTTTTTCAGTGAAGTATACAACGCCATATCCTGTAGCTTCAGGTCTTATTAGAGACCCACCCCAACTTGTACCTTTTCCTGTTAAAACTCCAGTGAATTCATTCTTTAACCTTTTGTATTGACCAAAAAGGTACCCAATTTCTCTACTACCAACTCCTATATCTCCAGCCGGGATATCTCTATTGGGGCCGATATGTCTAAATAGTTCTGTCATAAAGCTTTGACAAAATCTCATAACCTCAGTATCGCTTCTCCCTTTAGGATCAAAATCAGCTCCTCCTTTTCCCCCTCCCATTGGNAGAGTAGTTAAGCTATTTTTAAAAATTTGCTCAAATGCTAAAAATTTTAAAACACTTAAATTAACATTTGGATGAAACCTTAATCCACCTTTGTAGGGACCTATTGCAGAATTCATTTCTACCCTGTACCCTCTATTGACCTGTATTTCCTCATTATCATCAATCCATGCAACNCGAAAAGAGAGAACTCTTTCAGGCTCAACCATTCTTAAAAGAATATTTTGCCCNTAATAAATTTTATTTTNAACAATATAAGGGATTACATTTTCAGCTACCTCTGTCACAGCTTGCATGAATTCTGGTTCGTTTTGATTTCTGGAACTTACCTCTTTTAAGAAACTATGAATTATTTTTTCCATCTAGATTAATAATTTTAAATAAAGTTACATTATTTAGATTGAAAATATTTGCTCAAGCAAAAAGAAAATTAATTAGCCCTTCTATCTTGGAGACAGCTACTATTTTTGTTTTACCAATTGATTTTTGAATTTTGCTAGANTTTGAAGTTACAAAATTTTTATACCCTAATTTTGAGCATTCTTTTATTCTTTGATCTATTTTTGAGACAGGTCTAATTTCACCAGATAATCCTATCTCTGCAGAAAAGCAGTAGTCTTGGGGAACAGAAATATCATGGTAGCTAGATAAAATGGCAGTTATAACAGCAAGGTCAATAGAAGGATCCTCAACCGAGATTCCTCCAGTTATATTAATGAAAACATCCTTTGTTCCAAGAGCAAAACCTGCTCTTTTTTCAAGTATGGCGAGAAGCATATTTAACCTTTTCGAGTTAAATCCATTACTTGTCCTTTGAGGTGTTCCATAAACTGCTGAGCTAACAAGAGCTTGAACCTCGATCATTAAAGGTCTAGATCCNTCTAGAATACACGCTATAGCATGCCCGCTTAAAAACTCTTCTTTAAAAGGAATTAGTAATTCATTAGGATTAGAAACAGGCGAAAGCCCAATAGATTCCATAGTGTAAATTCCTATTTCAGATGTAGATCCATATCGATTTTTTTTAGCTCTTAGGATTCTATATATATTATTTTTATCTCCTTCAAAATGAAGAACTACATCTACCATATGTTCAAGAATTTTTGGGCCTGCAATTTGTCCATCTTTTGTTATATGGCCAACCAAAAAAACTGGCACACTAGTCTCTTTACAAAATTTTATGAATTGTTCAGCACACCCTCTAATTTGGGAAACACTTCCTGGACTATTTTCAATATTCATTGATTTGAGCGTTTGTATTGAGTCTATAATAACAATAGAAGGATCAATTTTCTTTATTTGCTCAAATATATTTTCCGTCAATGTTTCATTAAGTATGTAGCACTTATTAGAAGATGATCTTATTCTTTCTGCTCTTAATTTTATCTGATTTTGACTCTCTTCTCCACTAACGTATAGAGTTTTAAAATTCAAGTTCATAACAATTTGAAGTAAGAGTGTCGATTTTCCAACCCCTGGTTCACCAGATAAAAGAATTAGAGACCCAGAGACTATTCCAGAGCCTAAAACACGATTAAGTTCTTGGTCAAAACTATCTATCGTGATTTCAGCAGCTTCTTTTATCTCATTAACTTGAAGAGCATTAGGGCGAGAATTATTTTTTTGATTTTGGGCATTCCAATTTTGTGATGATTCAGTTGAAATTATTTCTTCTAAAAGAGAATTCCATTCTTTACAGGTGTTGCATTGCCCCTGCCATTTTACATGTTNAGCTCCGCAATTTTGACAAAAAAAAGATTTTTTAATTTTATTCATTTTGAGANCTAAATTTAATTTTTTTTGACCTGTTANCTATAGGCAAAATAAAAAAAGAGAGGCCACCNCAAAAAACAATCATTGCTGTCTGAGCAGTCCAAATGATCCACCCAAAGGCTAGCCCTGATTCATTTGAAATCCCAAATGCAAAAAGAGCCAGGGATATTGAATAAGGATAAATTCCAATTCCTCCNTTTGTAGCAGAAATTGTTAGCCCTCCAATTACAAAAGCAGGGATAAGTTCAATTAGGGATAAAGAAGATGTTTCAGGCAAAGACCATTTAATGACATAAAACATTGCAACGTACATTATCCATATAAAANATGTNTGAAAAATAAAAGAAGATTTTTTTTCAATTTTNCTTAATGAAATGACTCCTTCCCATAAACCAGAAAAAAANAATTTAATTTTCTNTATGATCGTGAAATTTAATTTTTTAANAATGANTTTCCAAANGAACACTACTATACTCAAAATAAACAAAAAGAGTAAAATATTACTGGTTTCAAATTTTTCGATCGGTATAAAAGATATTACAAGGTCAAAATGAATTATTAGTGCTATAAAAAGGAAACAGATTAGAATAATTAGATCTATAATTCTTTCNGCTATAATAGTNCCAAAACCTTTTTCAAAAGGTATCTTTTCNTAGGAGTTCATTACNGTNGCNCTGATNATTTCTCCAGATCTNGGGATTCCNAGATTAGCAATATATGCAATGAAAACTGATAGAGTNGAATTTAAAAATGNTGGGNTATATCCTAATGGNGANAATAAATATTTCCATCTATATGCCCGGGATAAATGACTTAAAAACCCTAGAAANGGAGATAATAAAACGTATCTNTAATCTGCATTCTTAACGAATTTTAATATNTTTTCTCTNTCCTCTTGGGTAGTGTTTTTGAAGCTTAAGTATATNAAAAAAATNCCAATTAAAAGAGGAATNAATATTTTAAATATTTTAATTATTAATTTCAATCNTGNCAAATATTTATTATTGAATTTATANCCAATGCTAAATTAATAATTTAAGATAAAGCTATATTATCAATTAATCTAGTCTCTCCAAATTTAACAGCTATAAAAGCCCTATTTCTATAAATTGAATCTCGAGAGGATATTTCTATTAAAGTATTGGGATTAGCAATCATGAAATAATCCAAATTACATTCTTTTATCTTTAAAAACTTGAAACTTACTTGAGCAACAATTTCTTCATAGGAATTCACTTTTGCCATTTTTTTTACATTCAAAAGGCATTCATATATTTTTGAGGCAATCTTTTGTTCTTTATCTGTTAAATTGGTATTTCTTGAACTTAGCGCTAGACCATTTTTGTTTCTTATGGTTGGACATTGAATTACATTAGTTGAATCGCCAAGCCTTTTATTTAAATTTCTAATTATCTGTAATTGTTGATAATCTTTTTCGCCAAAATAAGCATTTTGAGGATTAAAAGTTTTAAATAAAAACTCAATAATATTTGCTACTCCATTGAAATGATTTTTCCTTTTTATTCCTTCCATAACTTTATCTAGTTTATCAAAGTCATATTTATTTTTTTTAAATTTTTCCCCATAAACATCTTTTTGAGTAGGAGCATATATTTTTATATCATCACTTATTTCAGATATTACTAGAGCATCTTTTTTCAAATTCCTTGGGTAATTTTTTAGATCATCTATATTGTCAAATTGTATAGGATTTACAAAAATACTTACAATTACAGAGGCGTTTTCTTTGGAGGCCTTTTGAATAAGAGACAGGTGTCCTTCATGTATTCCCCCCATTGTTGGAACCAAACCTAATGGTCCTTCAAGTTTTTTTAGAGTATTTATTAAATCAGATTTTGATTTAAATATTTCCATTTAAAGAATTTATAAGTCACTAAATATAAGCTTTATAAGGTATTTAAGGATAAATTCCTTAATTTTGCCAAGCTTTTTACAGTTGAAAAACTCATGAAAAATAAGAAAGTATTAATTATATCTTCAGAAGTAACTCCTTATTTGCCTCAGACAAATCAGGCTTTAAATTCCTATCAAATACCTAAAAGTGTTAATGACAACGGAGGACAGACAAGAATATTCATGCCAAAGTATGGCCTTATTAACGAAAGAAGACACCAATTGCATGAAGTAATTCGTCTTTCTGGAATGAATCTTGTTATAGATGATGAAGATATGCCCTTAATTATTAAGGTAGCCTCCATTCCTAAAGAAAGGATGCAAGTTTATTTCATAGATAATGAAGAATATTTCAAAAGGAGAGGAACTGTGAGAGATGAAAAAGATAAACTTTTCAAAGACAATGATGAGCGAATGATTTTTTTTACAAAGGGAGTCATTGAAACAGTTAAA